>NZ_VOAQ01000024.1:0-347753 GCF_008000505.1 Campylobacter sp. 2014D-0259 | reverse complement strand
ACATAATCGGGCTTTATACCATGTTTGGCTAAAATAGGATAAGAAGAATCTGCACAAAAAATTGTAGCTTTACTAGCATATTTTTTTAACAAAGGAAGTTGTTTAGTAAGAGATGGTCCTGTAGAAACAATGATAGCTGTATCACTTATACCCTTTCTTTTAGAAAGTAATTCTTTATAACTAGGATGAGTGATCATTTGAGGAAGATTATAAACAAATTGTTCTATACCTTGAAGAGCATCAAGGGGATCATTGCCATGAGAAACAATAGAATTTTTAAAATTTTCTGCTAATTTTTTATTCAATCCTAAAATATCTTCATGAAATCTTTCATAATAATGACTCATTAATTCTAAAAAATAAATTCTAGAAAATTGAAAGAAAGGTTTGTTAGAGCAAAAATTAGAAAAAAATTCTATATTCAAAGAACTTGTTTCCAAAACCATCAATCTTGCACTTTGTAATTCATTTGAAAAATCTAAGATATGAAACATTATCCAAATGATTTCTATATCTTTTTCAAAAACAACAATATGTTGATGATTTTTATTTTGAAGCAAGGCTTTAAATAAAATTCCATTTCCAAAACCATAAAAATACAATACAGGATAAAGTAAGTATTTATCATTATAAGTGTTTAGCATAGAGTTTAATTCATCAATAACATTTTCATAAAGAAAAGTATTATCACTTGTATCTTTTAAATTGATATCTAGATTATCTTTACCTAAGATAAGTTCAAATTTACTTGATTTAATTTCTTTTAAACTTTCTTTTAAAAGAATATTGCTTAAAGCTTCAATGTTTTTGTTAAAGAGTTGTTTTTGGGTGGGAGTGAAGGTCATCATAAGCCCCATCCATCATCTACCACTAAGGTTTGCCCTGTGATAAATCTACTCTCATCACTAAGCAAAAATACCAAGGTTCCGCACACATCATCAGCATCTAACATACCCTTGCTTGCACAACATTTTCTATAAGCTTTTAAAAAAAGTTCATTTTGATTATCCAAAATTCCTCCACTTGCTAGGGTATTAACGCGTATGTTTTGATTAAAAAGCTCTTTAGCTAGCCAAGAGCTCATGTGATTAATCCCTGCTTTTATCACACTGTATTCTAAAGAGCTTTGCATGGAAGTGCCTTCATAGTTTTCAAATTTTGGCGCATAAACTCCCATGATGGAGCTAAGATTGATGATATTACCATAGCCTTGTTGTTTAAAAAATTTCACAAATTCTTGAGCGGCTAGCATAAAGCCTGCTAAATGTAAATTTAAACTTTCACAAATTTGTTCGTATTTGAGTTCATAATAAGGCGTTTTACCCCAATCTTTGCCAAAAGGATAGCTTGAGTTAACAAAAGCATCGATTTTGCCGTATCTTTCTTGACTTTTTTGAAGGGCGGTTTGTAAGCTTTCTTGTTTAGTGATATCAAGTTCTAAGCTTAAAAGTTTTGTTTTAAAATTTGTTTCTAAATTTTCTTGCAATTTATTTAAGCGTTCTTTGTTGATATCTGCGAGTATAGGGATACCTTTGCTAAGAAGTATTTTTTGACAAAGCGCTTTACCTATACGCCCACAAGCTCCTACTACAAAGATGATTTTATTTTCAAGCATTAAAAATCCTTTGGCGATAAATTTTTTAAAGAGATTAAAAACTCTACGATTTTAAAATCAAGCTCGCTATCAATATCAAAAGCTGTGCTTTCATCCATTACAAAAAGCCCTGTGTTTTTGCCAAAAACACTATCATTTTCTAAAAGATAATCCCTTTTAAAGATATAAATACTAGCGTTCATATCATAGCATTTTGGGGCACTTTGGCGAGTGGTAAAATTTCCTTCTTTGGATTTTACTACCTTGTTATTTTGTATTTCTACGAGGTTAAAATAAGGATTGCGTCTAGCAGGAGCTGCGGTGATGAGATTAGAATTATCATTTTCAACAAAACTTTCATAAGCTTTTTTTATATCAAGGCTTGAGCGAAGTGGGGCTGAAGCATCTAAGTCTATGAGAGTTTCAAAACGCGTTTTAAAATGCTCTTCACTTCTTAGTAAGGCATCGCGCATGACAGGAAGTTTTGCAGCCTGATCATTGGCAAGATGAGCTTCTCTTTTGAAAAAAACTTCAGCGCCATATTTTTGGGCTACACTTGCGATTTCATCACTATCAGTACTTATGACTATGTGTTTAAAAAGCTTTGAATTTTGAGCTTGTATGATGCTATAAGCTATCATTTCAAGTTCGTTAATCTTTCTAATATTCTTGTTTTTAACGCCCTTGCTCCCACCCCTAGCACAAATGGTACATAAAATTTCAGTCATTTTTTTTCCTTACTTCATCACAAATTTCAAGTACTTTTAAAGCTTGCTTAAGATCGCAAAGTTCTTTGTTTTGCTCAAAGACTGCTTGATGTAAATTTTGAAGGGTTTTTATCGTATCGTTTTCAAAATTTAAGATTTTTTGACTTTGATCTTTGTGATAAATTTCGATTTTATTGTTTATCAAATCGGCTTTAAAGCTTTTTTCTAAAGTATGGATGATAATTTCTCTTTTGTTAAATTTAGAAAAATAGTCTAGTTCTATATGAATTTTAGCTTCTTGTGAATTTTTTAAAGCCAAAAAGGCAAAATCATCGCTTGTTATGTCAAGCTCTGAAATTTTAGCATTTTGGGAGTATATAAGCTCTAAGTCTTTAAAAAGAAAAAAGGCTAGATCGATTTCATGAGAAAGATCGAGTAAAACTCCACCACCTAGCTCTTTTTTAGCGCTATAGTTTTGCTTGTAGTCTAAAGCTCTCCAATGGGGCAAATAAGAATTACAAACCAAACTAGCAAAATAAATTTTTTCACCTTTTAAAAGCCTTTTTAAAGCCACAATCACAGGATGAAAACGTAGTAAATACGCTACATAAATGTGATTTTTTGAGCTTGTGAAATTTTGCACTTTTTCAAATAAAGGTTTTTCTACGAGTATGATTTTATCTTTTACAAGCTCATCTAAAGTTTTTAAGGTGTTAAAATGCTCCGTAGTGATATTTGCGATGATAAAAAGATCAAATTCGTTTAAATCACATTCCTTTAAAGAGCGATAAATTGGAGCGTTTTTAAATTCTTCTTTAGCACTTAAAGAAAGCAAACTCACTTGATGGTTTAAATTTTTTAAGGCTAAAAAATGCTTTTTTCCTATGCTTCCAAAGCCTATGATTAAGATTTTCATTTAAAATCCTCATTGGCTTTTAAAAACTCATCCGGCCTTCCAATGTCAATCCAATAATCGTTGATGATATAGGTATTTACCTTGCCTTTTTGTAGAACAAGTTTGATGAGTTCGGGCATGTCTAAGTATTCATTTTTAGCAATTAAATTTAAAATTTCATTTTCAAGTACATAAATCCCCGCACTTACTAGGAATTTTTGGGTAGGTTTTTCTTCTATATTTTCTATAAAACCTTGTTTTTGGGTGATTACTCCATAAGGAATTTGTTGCTCAAACTCACGCACGCAAACGCTCATTAAAGCTTTTGATTTTTTATGCGCTTTTAAAAGATCATTAAAATCAAGCTCGGTTAAAATGTCTGCATTCATAACGATAAAACTTTCTTTAAATTCTTGTTTTATAAGGCTTAAAGCCCCTGCTGTACCTAGTTTTTTACGCTCTTTAATATAAGAAATTTTAACCCCAAATTTTTTCCCTTTTTGAAAATAATCTTCTATGATTTGTTTTTTATAATTCACACAAAAGATAAAATTTTCAAAATTTTGATTTTTAAGTCTTTGGACTATGCTTTCTAAAATGGGTTTTTTGCCTACTTTTAACATAGGTTTTGGAGTATCTTTAGTCAGCTCTTTTAAGCGAGAGCCTAAGCCTCCAGCCATGATGATAATGGAGTTTGGATTGGCTTTTAAAAGTGATGAAATAGATTTTATAGAAAGAATTTGCCCTTTTTCATCTAAAACAGGAAAGTCGTAAATATCGGTTTTAGCAGAAATTTTTAAAAGCTGTTCTTTGCTTGTATTTTCTTTTATGGTGATGGGATTTTTAGTGTAAATATCTTTGATACTATCTTTTAAAGTTTTGCCACTAATTAAAGCTTTTCTGATGTTTGAATCGCTAATGACTCCTAAAAATTTATCCTTTTTATCAACTATAATGCCTAATCTAACGCGTTCTTGCCCGACTATTTTTAAAGCTTCTTTTATACTAGAATCAGGGGTGAGTTTGAGTTTATTTATATCCACACTAAGCCTTATAAATCGATGAAATTTTTATGTAAAATTGTATCTAAATTTACATTTTTTAGGCAAGTTTTTATGATTTTATTGGGATTTTTATCATTATCATAAGGGTTTTTAAAATTTTTTAAATTTTGTTTAAATTCTTTGCTTTCTAATTTTTCAAAAGCTTGATCAAGATCGTTGATTTCGCAATCAATGATATTTCGAGTTCTTAAACGCCCTTTTTGTCTATCGCCTATATTAATGCAAGGAGTTTTAAAAAAAGGACTTTCACTAATACCACTTGAAGAATTGCCTATCATGGCCTTGGCTATTTTCATAAGACTTAGGTATTTTTGTGAGCCAAGATTATCAAAAAGTTTAGCCTTGTGTGAGTTTTTTTGGCAGTAATTTTGCAAAATTTCATTGATTAAAAGTCCATTTTCATCGGCATTTGCTTTGGTAAAAATCAAACTTGCGTTTTTAAGGGTGTCAAGTTTTTTAAGTAAGGTTTTAATTTCTTTTTGAGTATTTTTTACATTTAAGGTTAAAGGATGATAAGTGATTAAGTAAAGTTCTTTATCTAGTTTCATTTCTAAGGCTTTTTCTAAATCTTTTTTGCTTAAAAAATTCATATTTTTTATGATAGTAGAAGCTAAAGATCCTATATTAAAAACCCTTTTTTCTTCTTCTCCAAGTTGTAAAAGCCTTTTTTTATAAATTTCATGACTTACAAAATGTAAATGTGACATTTTTGAAATGCTGTGTCTTATACTATCATCAATAGCTCCTAAAGTAAGCTCCCCGCCACATAAATGCACTAAAGGTATGTGCATCAAAAGACACACACTTGCTACGCTAAGCATTTCATAACGATCGCCTAAAATGACTACCATATCAGGCTTTAAGTCTTCAAAAGCATCGCTAAAAGTACTAAAAGCTAAACTCATACTTTTACAAAGGCTTATTTTATCATCGTTTGCAAGCAGGATAGGGATTTTTTTAGTTATTTTAAATTCTTTTTCTATTTCTTTATAAGTCAGTCCAAACTCAGGGCTTAAATGTGCCCCTGTAGCCATGATTTGAAGGCTTAGATCTTTATCGTTTTGAATTTCATGGCATAAATTTCTTAAAAGATACCATTCAGCCCTTGTTGCACTGACTATACAAATCTTTCTTTTACTCACAGATAAGCTCATCTTCTTTGTAGTTTTTTGTAGCAATTTTACCTAAAAACTCTTCATATCTTATAGCACTTATACCATTTGCTGGGCGTTTGGTAGTAAGATTTTCTTCGTTAAAAATTTCTCCTTTTTGGATATCTTTTTTAGCGACTAAACTTTTTCTTACTATGTTGATATTTTTTCTTTCGCTTTTGCTTGCTTTTTTTATGCCATCACCCATAGCCTTTTGTATTTGTCTTATTTGAGTACAAAGCGTTTTTAGTTCATGAGGTTCTAGGCTTGCTTTATGATCAGGCCCTGACATATTTTTGTCTAGAGTAAAATGCTTTTCTATCACACAAGCTCCCAAGGCAACCGCAGCTAGGGAAATGTGTATGCCTTGAGTGTGATCAGAATAACCCACATCAAGCTTAAAAGCGTCTTTTAAGCTTTGCATGGCTTTAAGATTGACTTCATTAAAAGGGGCAGGGTATTCTGTAGTGCAGTGTAAAAGAGTGATATTTTGGCGTTTAGTGCCATTTTTACAAAGCACATTTAAAGCTTCTTCTATCTCGCCTAAATTTGCCATACCTGTTGAAAGTATGATTTTTTTATTAAGCTTTGCAATTTTTTTAAGATAGGGTAGATTGGTGATTTCTCCGCTTGGAATTTTAAAGATTTTTAAGCCTAACTCATTTAAAAGATCTACACTTTCAAGATCAAAAGGAGTAGAAAGAAAGGCAATATTGCATTTTTTTGTGTGTAAGATAAGCTCTTTATGAGCTTTAAGATCGAGTTCGAGTTTTTGTACCATTTGAAGCTGACTCTCATCACTAGCTGTGGTTTTAAGCTGATAGGGTGCTTTTTTAGCCTTTGTGCTGATACAGTTTTTGGCTTTAAAACTTTGAAATTTAACAAAATCAGCCCCTGAATCTGCTGCGATTTCTATTAACTTTTTAGCTAAATTTAAATCACCATTGTGATTAACTCCTGCTTCTGCGATGATAAGAGTTTTTTTCATAGTTTTCCTTAATTGGAATTAATACAAATATTCTAGATATTATTTTTTAATATCGGTATTTTAAAAATTTATTATTGCTAAAATTTTTACAAATTTGGTTATATTCTTTCTGATTAAAAACTATACCACCTATATAAAAACTTCCATTTATAGTAGAAAATTTTTCTTTAAATTTGTAAAGCGTATCGTTCTCTTGAATTCCTCCACCCAAGAAACAAAATTTGGAATTATTGTTGCTTGCATATTCAAAAAAGAAATCCAATAAAGCTGCATTGGCATTGGATTTTAAAACATTGGCACTTAAATGATAATAAGAAAAATCTCCACAAAGAAAAAATGATACATAAGCAAGAATTTCATTATTTAAGCTTGCTTTTAGTATTTTACTTTCGTTAAAATCAAAGAGTTTTTGAAAATAATCTTCGTTAAAATAATAAAATTTATCCGCTTGGTTTCTTTGCATAGTTTTACTATATAATGTAAAAAAATCTTTATAATCTTTTTTTGTAGCAAATTTTATTTGCAATTTTTCTCTAGCTTTTTTGACATAAGATCTTATTCTAGGGCTATAATTCATACGAATATTATCAATACCTTTTTCTGTGTTTACAATGATGGTTTCTCTACTTTTAGTAAAAAAAGGTAAAAGTTTTGAATATATTTTTAGATTTTCATCAAAAAAATGAAATCGGATAAAAAAAGCAATGATGTTTTGTTTAAAAGCTTCTGTTTTTAAAGCTTTTAAAGCTTCTTTGATGAAGTCTTCATTTTGAGAATTGCAATATATTCCACCATATCCATAAGGACTTTGCAAATCATAAAATTGAGAATTCTCTATTTTTTCCTTTATGGCTACAACCTTAAATACAAATCCATTTTTACTATACGAGAAATCAAATGTTTCTCCATAAAGTTCAGCATATTTTTTATTAAGATAAATATCATTTGATAAGCAAGAATAACGATTGTGAACTTGCAAATAATTTTCTAAAGAAATTCTACTCATCTTCCACTCCTTATAGGAGTTATTGATATACTCCCCCCCCCAGCCATAAAATATTTCATTAATTAAATCCTTTCTCCTTCTATGATAAATAATTTGTCAATTAATTTGTTGTCAGCTTCAAGGCTTTGTGTTTGTAGTTTTATCCATTTAAAATATTTATTTTTGTATAACTTTTTAAGATCTTTTTTGTTTGAATATCTAATCATTCCTATATGAGTATAAATACCACTCTTTGGAAGTTGAAAATCATCATTCGTATTGTCATATCCTTCAATACCTTTAGATATTGTGCTAGAAAAGAATTTTCCATTTATTTTTAATTTCATGATGGCTTTATTGAAAATTTTCTTTGTTTTTGTAAAATTATTACAACAGAGTGAACAATTATCAATAATAGCATCAAAACTTTCATCTTTAAATTCATCAAGTTTTTGTTCATAATCTCCAATTTTAATTTCTTGTATATGGTGACTTAAATTTTCATTTTCTAGACGTTGCTTAAATCTTTCTACTCCTGTTTTACTCCATTCTATGCCGCTAACACTGAAACCTTCTTTAGCGCAAAACCAAAGATTAGCACCTGTGCCAAGTCCTAATTCTAGTATATTTATTTTACTTCTATCTTTAACATTGTAAAAATTCTTTGCAATAAAACGGATTAAATTTTCGCTAGGGTATTTCCCCCATTCTTTTTGAGAAAAAATATTTTCCCAAAGAGTGCTGTTATTCATAATTTTTTTCCTTCAATTATATAAAGTTCACTGAGATTATTTTCAAGATTTTTTAATGTATTTATTTTTATATCTATAATTTGGTAATTCTCTCCTTGATAAAGTTGTTTTATGTCTTTTTCATCACAATAACGTATTATTCCCGTAAAAGCATCACTTCCATGAGTTGGTTTGCATGTGTGATAGGGTAGTTTTTCATCTTTAATAAAACCTTCGTTATTAAAACTTGGAGTAATGGAGAAAAATTTACCATTTTTTTTAAGTTTTTTAATTGCTTTTTCTATAATGATTTTCGTTTTTTTAAAATCATTATAAGCAAGTGAATACCCATCAATCCAAGCATCAAAACTTTCATCTTTAAATTCATCAAGTTTTTGTTCATAATCTCCAATTTTAATTTCTTGTATATGGTGACTTAAATTTTCATTTTCTAGACGTTGCTTAAATCTTTCTACTCCTGTTTTACTCCATTCTATGCCGCTAACACTGAAACCTTCTTTAGCGCAAAACCAAAGATTAGCACCTGTGCCAAGTCCTAATTCTAGTATATTTATTTTACTTCTATCTTTAACATTGTAAAAATTCTTTGCAATAAAACGGATTAAATTTTCGCTAGGGTATTTCCCCCATTCTTTTTGAGAAAAAATATTTTCCCAAATTTGGGCATTTGTACCTTGATTTGTTGAAATTTCTATATTGGATATATATTTTTTCATGATAGTCCTAAGTTTTTATTTGTTATTCTAACGCTACTAGGTAAATTAATCAAGCGTTTTTCTAATTTTTTAGTGTTTATAAGCTCATTGCTTTGACAGTTTTGAAAAGCTTTTAAACTCGGTAAGCTTTTCCATACAGGACGGACGAAAATATTATTTTTCAAGCATTCTTCTAAAAAGATATTTCTTAAATTCTCATCCTTAAAAAGCAAGGTATTGAGCCAAAAATTGCTTTTTTCATTGCTTTTTTCATCGATAAATTTACATTTATCGTGATTTTTAAAAAAATCCTTGTAAATTTTAGCAAGTTCTCTTTTGTTTTCTAAAAAAAGTTCTAAATTTTCAAGTCCTGCAAGCAAGATTGCTGCGTTTATATTGCAAATACGGTAATTATAAGCTATCCTATCATGATCGTATTCGTAAGGATGGGGGATTTTAGCTGTGGTGCTAAGGTGTCTTGCAAGTTTGGCTAAATTTTCATCATCGCTTAATATCGCCCCACCGCATCCACCTGTGATGATTTTATTGCCATTAAAGCTTAAAATTCCACACTTTCCAAAAGTGCCTAAGGCCTTGTTTTCATAGGTGCTTCCTAAGGCTTCTGCAGCATCTTCAATTAAAAGGATGTGGTATTTTTCACAAAGCTCTTTGATGGCTTTTATATGAGCGCTTAAACCAAAGGTGTGCATAATAACACAAGCTTTGATGAGTTTGTGTGTGGTTTTGTTATAGCTAAGATTATCTTTTTGATAAGTTTGATTTTCTAAAAAATGCTCTAAAGCCTTAGGGCTTAAACTTAGAGTGTTTTCATCTATGTCTAAAAAAATAGGTTTTGCACCTGTATAAGCTATAGCATTGGCCGTAGCGACAAAGCTTATGCTTTGAGTGATGACTTCGCAGTTTTCATCGATACCATTAGCTAGTAAAGCGATATGAAGGGCTGCTGTACCTGTATTTGTAGCGATGACAAAGCGTGCTTTGGTTTTTTCTTTTAAAGCTTCTTCAAAACGCGTTACAAATTCTCCTACGCTTGAAACAAAACCGCTATCGATACATTCTAAGAGATATTTTTTCTCATTGCCTATAAAGCAAGGCTCATGTAGGGCGATATTTTTTTTATTAAAAAGACTTTTTATAAAAGAAATTTCTTTTTCAAACATTATAAAGCTCACTTTTATAATTTTCTAAATTTTCTTTAAAATACTCTATGCTTTGTCTTAAACCTTCTTCTAGACTTATTTTGCTTTGCCAATTTGTAGCTTTTTTAAGCTTGTTTGCATCGCAACAAAGTCTAAAAACTTCGCTATTTTTAGGACGAAATCTTTGTTCATCTTGGATGATTTTTACCTTAGAATCTAAAATTTTTTGTATGAGATCAAGTACTTCTTGCATGGAGTATTCCACTCCTGAGCCTATATTATAAACTTCTCCAAAATGTTTTAAATTTAAAAGAGAGATAAAACCCTCGCAAGTATCTAGCACAAAATTTAAATCCCTTTTAGGGCTTAAATCTCCTAGTTTGATTTCCTTTGCTCCACTTAAAATTTGTGTGATGATGGTAGGTATAATAGCCCTTGCGCTTTGTCTTGGTCCATAGGTGTTAAAAGGGCGTGCAATATTGACATTTAAATTAAAAGAATTATAATAACTCAGCGCCATCATATCTGCAGCGATTTTGCTTGCAGAATAAGGGCTTTGAGGTTGTAAAGGGTGTTTTTCATCGATAGGTACATAAAAGGCTGTACCATAAACTTCGCTTGTTGAGGTGTGGATAAAATGTGAAATCTCGTTTTTTTTAGCTGCTTCGAGCATATTTAAAGTGCCATTTACATTAGTATCTACATAGCTTTGTGGGGCTGTGTAGGAGTAGGGGATAGCGATTAAAGCGCCAAGATGAAAGATCGCATCTATATTTTTGGTGATTTTTTCGCAAAAAAAACTGTCTCTTAAATCTCCACTTATAACTTCCATGTCTTTTAAAAAAGGACTTTTTTCTAAATGTCCCCAAAAATTAAAAGAATTATACTGACTTAAAGCTCTGACTTTAAAACCTTTTTTGACCAAACTTTCACAAAGATGAGAACCTATAAAACCATCAGCACCTGTAACTAAAATATTTTTCATTTAAAATCTCCTTGTTTTAAAGCATCGCCAAATTCTATATCTTTGCTAGCTTTTTTTCCTAAAAGTTCTTGATAAAATTTAGGATGTAGCCCAAAGCAAGGACGCACGGATTTTACATTTTCTTCGCTGAAAATTTCACCTTTTTTAATTTCTTTGCTTGCGTATAAACTTCTTGCAAAAACACGGTTTTTAAGTGCCTTTTCATCTAGATCTAACTTACCATCACCTAAAGCACTTTCAGCCTGTCTAACTGCATCTATCATAGCTTTAAATTCATCAAAATCAAGGCTAAATTTACTGTCTTCACTTTCTATACTTTTATCTAACATAAAGTGCTTTTCTATCACTCTAGCTCCAAGTGCTACTGCCATAACAGGGGCTAAAAAACCAAAGCTGTGATCGCTTAGTCCCACTTCAACATTAAATTTTTCTTTTAAACTTACTATGCCTTTTAAATTCATATCCTCTATGGCAGCAGGATAAGCTGAAGTGCATTTTAAAAAGATGAGATTAGAATTTTTTTCTTCTTTAAAAATTTCACAGATTCTAAAAAGCTCTTCTTCTGTAGCAATGCCCGTTGAAACGATAGTGGGTTTTTTTTCTTTGGCGATTAAACGTATGAAATTTTCATCATTAGCTTCAAAGGAAGCGATTTTATAGGCTATAGGATCAAAGCGTTTTAGAAATTCTAAATCTTCTTTGGCAAAAGGACTTGAAAAACAAAGTATGCCTTCATTTTGTGCGGTTTCAAAGATTTGAGAATGCCATTCATAAGGGGTTTTTGCACTTTCATAAAGCTCATAAAGTTTTCTTTTGTCCCAAAGTCCTCCTTTGATGATGAAATCTTCTTTGTCGCTATTTAGCGTGAGACTATCTGGAGTGTAAGTTTGGATTTTTATCGCATCAGCACCTGCCTTTTTAGCAGCTTTTATGCTTTGAAGTGCCATTTCAAGACTTCCTGCGTGATTGGCGCTAAGTTCTGCTATGATAAAAACTTTTTTATCTGTGTTAAAATTTCCTATTTGCATACTTTTCTTTCTTTGGTAAATTTCCTGACTAAAATGATATATAATTATATTATATATTTCTTCAATTTATATATTTATATTATATAAATATTACAACTTTGTTATGATTTTGCTTGGTTTCATTCAAAAAATGCCATATGGATTTAAATTATAGAATTCATTCATTTTTTAATTTTTATATAATATAAATATATAAAATCATAAAATAAAATTTAATTATAACGATATATATATTTAAGACTAATTAAAGGAAATTTATGAAATTTTGTAAAAAATGTGTGATGCCAGATACTAAGCCTGATTTACATTTTGATGAAGAAGGTGTTTGTGATGCTTGCCGTTCTCAAGAAGTTAAAAATCAAAATATTAATTGGCAAGAAAGAGAAAAAGAATTTTTTGAGCTTATAAAAAAATACAAAAAACATCCTGTTTATGATTGTGTTATCGGAGTAAGTGGCGGAAAAGATTCTACTTTTCAAGTGGTTAAAATGCTTGAACTTGGACTTAATCCTTTGTGTGTGTGTTTTGAGCCTAGCGTACCTACGAAAATAGGGCGCAAAAATTTAGACAATTTAAATCATCTTGGCGTGGATTTGATCCATATCAAGCGTGATCCAAAAGTTTATCAAAAACTTGCCCGTGAAGCTTTTATAAGAACAGGGGATAATGAGTGGCAAAACCATTTGGGAATTTTTACTTCTGTTCCACGCATAGCGGTAAATTTTGGAGTACCTTTGATCATCTGGGGAGAAAGTCCGCAGATAGAGTATGGCGGTCCTGCGAGTAGTAAAAATAAGAATATTTTAGGCAGAGAGTGGCTTGAAGAATTTGGCGGACTTTTAGGAAACCGTCCTTCTGATATGCTTGGGGTAAATGGCATCACTGAAAAAGATTTGTTTTTATATACTTATCCAAGTGATGAAGAACTTCAAAGAGTAGGGGTTACTGGGCTATTTTTAGGGTATTATTTTAAATGGGATTATAAAAAAATTCTTGAAATTTCTAAAAAATATGGTTTTTTAACTCTAGATCATCCTGTTGAGACTACTTATGAAAATTTTGAAAATTTAGATTGTTATTCTAATCATGTGCATGATTATTTAAAATACTGCAAATACGGCTTTGGTAGAGCAACGGATAATGCTTGTTTGGATATTCGTTTAGGTTATATCAGCCGTGAAGAAGGGGTGCGTTTGGTACAAAAATACGATGGCAAGCCCCCTAAAAAGGCTATTAAAAAATACCTTGAATTCAGTGGTTTTAGCGAGGAAGAATTTCAAAAAATAGTAGATTCTTTTACCAATAAAAAAATTTTTAAACGTGATGAAAATGGCAAATTTTTAAGAGATTATGATGGTTCTTTGGTAAGAAAAGACGAGTGTGTTTTAAAATGATAGCGCTCATTGATTACAAGGCGGGAAATTTAAACTCTGTTGCTAAGGCTTTTGAAAAAATAGGAGCTATAAATTTCATAGCTAAAAATCCAAAAGATTTGCAAAAAGCAGATAAATTGCTTTTACCTGGAGTGGGATCTTTTAAAGAAGCGATGAAAAATTTAAAAGAACTTGGTTTTATAGAAGCTTTAAAAGAGCAAGTTTTAGTACAAAAAAAACCTATTTTAGGCATTTGTTTAGGAATGCAACTTTTTTTAGAAAGGGGCTATGAAGGTGGAGTTTGCGAAGGACTTGGTTTTATAGAAGGTGAAGTAGTTAAATTTGAAGAGGATTTAAATTTAAAAATCCCACATATGGGTTGGAATGAGCTTGAAATTTTAAAACAAGTTCCTTTGTATCAAGGCATAGATAATAAGAGTGATTTTTATTTTGTGCATTCTTTTTATGTGAAATGCAAAGATGAGTTTGTAAGTGCTAAAGCACAATACGGACATAAATTTGTTGCATCTTTACAAAAAGATCATATTTTTGCTACACAATTTCACCCTGAAAAAAGTCAAAATTTAGGTTTAAAACTTTTAGAAAATTTTGCAAGGCTTTAAATGTTAAAAACTAGAATTATCCCTTGTGTTTTGTTAAAAAACGGACAACTTGTTAAAAGTATAGAATTTAAAGATTTTCGCACTATAGGGCATTTAACTTCAACAATGAGAATTTATAATGCACGCAATGTTGATGAGCTTATTATCTTAGATATAGATGCTTCAAAAAGTGGAGAAATAGATTTTGAAAGTATAGAAGATCTTGCTAAAGAATGTTTTATGCCTTTAACTATAGGTGGCGGGATAAAAACCCTTGAAGATATACAAAAGATTTTAAATTTAGGTGCGGATAAAATTTCTATCAATTCTAAGGCCTTAGAAGATATGGATTTTATAAGTAAAGCGGCTAATCGTTTTGGTTCTCAATGTATAGTTTGTTCTATAGATGTTAAAAGAAAAGGAGGGCAATTTTGTGTTTATGACAGGGGAAATTTACTTGAAAAAAGTCCTTTAGAACTTGCTTTAGAATATGAAAAAAAAGGAGCTGGAGAGCTTCTTTTAACTTCTGTGGATTTTGAAGGAAGGGCAAAGGGTTATGATTTAGAACTTTTAAAGATCTTTCAAAATAAACTTAAAATTCCTCTTATTATCAATGGAGGACTTAGCAATCCAAGTGATGGAGTTGAGGCTTTAAATTTAGGTGCTGATGCTTTAGCGGGTGCTTATATTTTTCATTTTTCTAAGTATACCCCTAAAGATGTAAAAGAAGAATTAGCTAGGCAAGGCTTTGCAGTCAGATTGCTTTAGGCAAATATGGTAAAAATCTTTATCTTCATCATAAATAGTAAAATGATTTTGTTGATATAATTTTAAAGCTTTGCGATTGTCTTTGAAAACATAAGCTTTAAGAGTATTTACTTTTAAGTTTTCAAAAGCGTATTTTATAATTTCATTCATTAAAATTTGTCCTACGCCTTTTAAATTAGGTTTTGCGTAAAGTCCAAATTCGCAAGATTTAGTTGTGATATTGACAAAATCAATTACGCCGATAATCTGCTCATCTTGAAAAACTAAAAAATATTTTTTGCTAGAATCTTGATGTAATTTTTTTAAAAATCTTAAATGTTCTTTAAAATCAATATATTTTGTTTTCATAAATTGATTGATATCGGGGTGATTGCGCCATTTAAAAATCAGCTCTATTTCTTGAGAATTAAGTTCTGTGAAATTTTTAAGTTTTATCAATACTTATACTCCACTTCATACCCTTTTTTAGCAAGCCAAGTTGCTGTAGATTCTTGATTTTTAACATAACAAATAGCTTTGAAATTTGCCTTTAAAAGCAAGGCTTCATTGACTAAAGAACTTGCGCTGATGATGAGTTTATTGCTTTCATTCATCAATTTTGCAATATTTTCATGATCGATAAATAATCTAATATTGTTATGTAATTTTGCAAATTTTTGCAATTTTTTAAGATTAGGATTAGAAGAGCTGGTTGCAATGCTGATGATTTTTGTTTTAGGTAATTCGCTAGCAATTTGTAAAGAAAGGTTTTTTATATCAGTTCCACCCATGCAAATGAAAAAATCATATTTTTTTTCTCTATTTTCTTTGGCCTCTTGATAAAATTCTTCCCTGATTAAAGCATAAGAAAAACCACATCTTACTTCGCATTTAAAAGGCACTAAACCTTCATAATCACTTGCTTTTGCATAGGCATTGACATTGAGTAAAATATCACAATGATGAGGCTTTATTTCATCATCAAAGCTTAGAATTTTCACCCCTGTTTCAAGCTTAATCAGTTTTTCATCATCTACGCTGATGCCATAGTGATCAATGATAAGAAGTTCAAATTTTTCTTCTTTGATGAGATTGATAAGCTCGTAGATACTTTCGCTACTAAGCTCATAAACAGGATAAGGAATTTCATCGATCAAGGAGCCTTCTAAAGGCAAGCAAGCAAAACTTACATCATCATATTGTTTAGCTAAGACTAGATCGCGTTTAATGTGTCCAAAGCCTATTTGACTGGAGCTATCGCTTCTAAAAAGCACTTTCATGATTTACCTTATAAAGTATTTTTGCAAATTCCAAATCTTGTATGGTGTCTATATCGCAAACTAAATTTCTTGGCAATACAAACACGCTAGAATGAGGTTTAAATATAAAATCTTCCTCAAGCCAAGCTTTGCTTGTACCAAAATAAAAAGCTCCTGCATCATGATAAGCTTTTGTTAGATCTTGTGAACGACTTTTATAATGTTTTTCATCAAACATATAAACTTGATTGTTTTCATTTAGATAAAATGCCCTTTGTATAGGATACTCAAACTCAGTAGCAGCAAATAAAAACTTGCTTTGATTTTGTATAAATTTTTCATAGGCTTGTTTTAAAATGTCTTTATTTAACAAAGGAGCAGTAGCATAAAGGCAGCAGACATGATCATAAATTTGATTTTGGCTTTGTAAAATTTCTATGGCATTTTGCACTACAGCAGTGCTTGAAGCATAATCATCGCTTAAATTTTTATCACGTACAAAAGGAGCTTTTGCACCGTATTTTAAGGCTACTTCTATGATTTCTTCATCATCGCTTGAAAGCACCACTTCATCAAAAATACCTGAATTTAAAGCATTTTCTATGCTATAAGCGATTAAAGGTTTGCCTAGGAAATCAATGATATTTTTTCTAGGAATTCTTTTTGATCCACCACGAGCAGGGATGATGCAAAGATTTTTCATAGTTAAGCCTTGTTTTTTGTGTTTTATTTTACTAAAATTTAAGTATAATTGTCTTTAAAATACAATAAAAGGCTTAAAATTGCTTATAAACCAAACCTTTGAAATTGATTCTTGTGATGATGTAGAACTAGGCATTAAAAGAACTAGCAAGCTTGAATACCGTATAAGTTATGATGATGAAAAAGATATCAAAGCTATAGTTTTTGTCATAGGAGGTTATGGAGCTAATGCAAATATTTCTTTTTTAGATTTTGATAGGGAATATATTGCTAAAAATTTTAACGTTGTAGCGGTGCATGTTTTTTATCATTGTTTTTGTGCAAGAATATCAAATAATAAAAAATATAGTGCTTCTATTAGCTTCATGGAGGAGGATTTGTTAAGTCTATCTAAGATTTTGTTAGATTTTGGCATTAATCCACAGAATCTTGATTGTAAAAATTCTACCAAGTATTATGAATTGCTTAATCAGCATATTATTACTTTAAAATCACAAGGAAAATTAGCGCAAAATTATCAAGCGAAATTTACTTCAACTTTTATCCCACCCAATGGAGATTATCAAAACTATGGCATTATGGCAGCTATTGATCATATCAATGCTTTAAAAGATTTAGTTAAACGTTTTCCAGAATTTGCAGATTTACCAAAAATTTATGGGGGGGGGGTCTTATGGAGGATACCTATCTTTACTCATAGCAAAAATAGCTCCTTGGTATGTGGATGGCGTGATTGATAATTCAGGAACTGTTTTGCCATTATTGGAATGTATAATAGGAAAAGATTTAAGTAGACCCGAATTTTTTTTTAGTGATTTAAATAAATTGGTAGGCATGTTTATTAAAACGTACTGGACTAGAGAAGATGAAAGATTATCTTATTTTTTTACTAATGAAAATTATATGATTCGTTCTTTGTTAAATTCTTCCCATTTAACTATACAAGCTAATATTAACAAAAATATTATTTTAGTATCTTATCATAGTTTAAAAGATCCATTTAATACAGCAAAAGATAAACAAACTCTTTTTTTAGCATATAAAGAGCTAGGATATGACGCCACTTTACATTTAATAAAAGATGAAAGCGAGATTGATGGAAGATTTATAAAGGACTTAAATCATGGTATGAGGATTGCTGATAAAGCCTTATTTAGAAAAGAACTTCCTTTAATGCTTGAAAAATTGCAAAAAAGAAAATCTTTAATGCAAGAAAATTCCATCTCTTATCCTTGTGGAAATAAAGTGTTTACTTTTAAAGATGTGGGAGATAAATTTGAATTAACGATAAAAGATTAAAACCTTAAAGGTTTTAATCAAGCTTTGCTAAATCGATTAAATCACTCACTTTTTGACAATTTTTCAAGTCCTCGGCTGTGATTTTTAAAGCAAAAAGATTTTTATAAAGCACCATCACAGATACAAAAGCCAAACTATCCCACTCGTCTATATCATCAAGTAGCATATCTTCATTTAAGTCTTCATCTCTATGCATAGCTTCTTTAAGCTCTTCTAAAAATTCAGTTTTTGTCATTATTTCTCCTTTGTGTAAATTAAAATATCTTTTGTGTATAAATCCTTGAAATTTAGCACCGCACTTCCCCAGCTAAGCCCTGCACCAAAAGCACTTAAACTCGCTTTAAATTCTTTTGGAGTATCTAGTTCGCAAAGTAGAGCAGGTAGTGAACAAGCGCTTAAATTAGCGTATTTTTCCATGATGAAATTAGGAACTTTATCATCATTAAGTTTTAACTCTTCTTTAATACAATCAACCAAATACGCATTAGATTGATGAAAAAGATGAAAAGCAATGTCTTTTTCTTCTACCTTGGAAAATTCTAAAATTTCTTTAAAGCTTTTAGGTTCGCATTCTAAAGCCATATTAAAAATATTTGCTCCGTCCATGTAAAGATTTTCTAATTGTCTAAACTCCTCAGTTTGCATGAGCGAATCATCGTTAAAAATATCTGCTTTAGGTATTCTCATCGCACCTTTTGGAATGATGAGTTTATCAAAATGTCTTCCATCGCTTCCAAGCTCAAAAAAGGCTTCATTAAAATCCGTTTTTTCAATCAAAGTTGCACTTACTCCATCGCCAAAAATTGGGGCTAAATTCATATTTTTAGGATGGATGAATTTGCTTAAAGTATCCCCACAAACGAGCAAAATTTTACCTAAGCCACTTTGTATTAAAGAATGAGCGACAAATAAGCCGTATAAATACCCTGCACAAGCTTGCCCCAAATCAAAAGCTATGGTTTTAGAGCTTAAATTTAAAAGCTGATGTAAATAACAAGCCGTAGAAGGCATGAAAAAATCAAGACTTTGAGTTACTACGATGAGTGCATCAAGACTATTTTTATCTATATTTAAACCTTGTAAAAGTGTATTGGCTGCGTGTTTGCCAAGATCGCTTACACAAGTGTTTTTATCACAAATATAACGTGTTTTTAAGCCTATGACTTTTTTCATTCTTTTAAGGGTTTTAATATCATTTGAAAAAACGCTTTCTAACTCATCATCAATGCAAATTTTATGTTCAGGTACGCTTACGCAAATGCCTGAAATTTTGGCTTTATCAAATCTAGTTTTCATGGATTATAAGTCCTTTAAAGTTTAAATTTTGAAATGAAACAAGGGCTGAGTTTTTTTCAGTTTCTTTAGAAATTTGTTCTAAAAAGCTCAAAAATGGCATATTTCTTTCGCCTTTTTGATAGTAAAGCCTTGCATTATTGTTTTTAAGATCAAAGAAATGTAAAGCTAGTTCAAAGGCTTTAAAAAACATTCTAGTTTCAAGTTTTCTACCTAAAGCCCTACAAGAAATGCAAAGATCATCGATAAATAAATTTCCTTCTTTACAAGAAAAAACAAAAATAGCGATAATCCCACTATCGCTTAATTTATCACTCATACTCACACTTACAATGAGTTCTTTTTGCATGTGTTGTGCGACTTTTTCTTGATTTAAGCGTGTGTAATTAGCGATAAATTGATTGGTTTTGCCTAAAAGTTCGCTAATGCGAGGGATATTTTGCAGATCATTTTTGCTAAAATTTAAGCTGATTTCAAGATTTTGAAAATATTCTTCATCGCTTAAGCTTTTAAGCTCTTCTCTTAAAGCATTGGCTGCTATATCTTTGGCACGAATTTGATCTTCTTTGGTATTTGAAAGTTTTAAAAGATTAGGAAAAAGTTTGATTTTATAAAGTATATTTTCATCGCATAAAAGTGTTTTAACGCCTGTAAATTTGGTATTTTCAAGCTCGGCGATATTATCATCTATAAAAAGCATGGCATTAGTATTTATATTAAATTTTTTAGCAATTTTTAAGATATTTTCACCCTTTGGCTCCCAATTGATCATTCTAACATCAAAATCATCCCATTGTAAGATGAAATCTTTCCTTATTTCAAAAAGTTTTTTTGCGTCTTTTTCTTCATTTTTTGAAGCTAGGGCAAGTAAAAACCCTTGTTTTTTAAAAGTTTTAATTTTTTCTTGTAAGGTTTTGTGCAAAGGACTTAAATTAAGATTATCTATACCCTCTTCACCTAAAATTCCTTGATACAAGGTATTATCAAGATCAAGTACAAGAGCTTTAAGAGCGGGTTTTACGAGTGCAGGGATGAGACTGAGTCCTAAAATTTGTGCTAAAAAAATCAAGGCTTTATTATTAAGCTTAGAGCCTGTAAGTTCTTCTTTAGCTAGGTCTAAAATATCTTCTTCATCAAAATACTCTTTTATGAGTTTTTCTATGTTAAAAATTTCACAATTTAAAATTTTTTTATCTGTTTTAAATTCTCCTAAACTAAGAACTAAAATAGGGTTTTGTGAAATTTTTCTTAGTTCTAAAAGTCTTTCTTCTATAAAATTTTGCACATTATTTTTATAGCGGGTTAAATCCAGCCATAAAAGTTCTAAATTAGCTTCTTTAAAATTATCAAAACTCAAGCTATCATCATAAGAGCTGAAATTAAACTCAGCTTTTAAATTAGCAAAATGTAAAAAAGGAGCAATGATACTTTGCACTCCTTCAAAAGCATGATTTCTATGGACATTAATAAGAAGATCTTGACTTTTGCTAAAGTCTAATTCTTTGGCGAATTTTATAAGCTCATTGCGTTTTAAATGGGGTGAAAAAAGATTCATTTTAGCTCCACAAGTTCGATTAAAAGCCTATTTGGCATCATGATAAAACAAAGTTTAGCAAAATAGCTTGCTTGCATAATAGGAACAATGCAAATGCCTCCTTGTTGTTCCAAAAGAATTAAATCTTGGGTGATGTTTTTACTTTCATAGGCTAAATGATACATTTTGGTATTATTTTTCAAATAGCTATCTAGTGGGCCTTTATCGTTTAAATTTTGCAAAAGTTCAAATCTATACTGTGGAAATGCTTCATTACAAGGAATGATAAATTCACCTCTTACCCCTTGTTTTTCATCTACAAATTCTGATTCTTTATAAAAACCTAGTTTAAAAAAACATTCCCTTTCTTTTTCTAAATTTTTACAAGCCACACCTATATGATGAATGGGTAAATTGAGTGTTGTATTAAGCATTTAAAACTACTGCCATAGTGATAGCATTTTTAAATTTCAATGCTTTTTCTAAACTATAATCATTTGCCATAAAACATTCATAAGTCTTAAGCTTTAAGCCTGATTTTTCTATCAAATCTTTAACTTCATCAGGATGGGAAAATAAATAAATATGATCAATAGCAGGAGCATTGATAGGAATAGTTGCAAAAATTTCCCCTCCATCGCTAAGAAGTTCTTTAGATCTTTTAAGGAATTCAAGAGGTTTTTCTACGTGTTCTAGCACTTCTCCAATCACTATCAAATCAGCTTTTTTATCAAAATCATAAGTAAAAAAATCTTGACATAAAAAATCACATTTTGTAATCAATCCCCCTACTTGTTGTTTTACCATTTTTTGAGTAAGTTCGCAACTTGTTGGAGAGATATCAAGTCCATAAAATGCGGAAAATTTACCACTTTTAACTGCTCTTGCAAAATATTCTCCATGGCCAGGGCCTATTTCAAAATAAGTTGTTTTTGGAGTAAAATTTTTTAAATATTGTGAAAAATACTTTCTCACTTTAATATGAGCTATCCAAACAAAAGAAGAAAGAGCTAAGCCTATCATGTATTGTTTCATATAGCTTTCATTAAAATAAACTTTATCCTTAACTTCATCAAAGCTAGAATAACGATAAGCCCCATTTTCTATGAAAAATTTTGTTTCTTCTAAAGTATCGTTAAGGATCAATAAATAACAATCGCATTGTTCTTTTATACTGATGCCATCTTGAATATAATAAGAAATTAATTTATCAAATTCTTCTTCGTCTTCTTGTGAAAATTCAATTTTTTTAAGATATTTAGAATGGATAGGATTTTTTTGAGCGATGGCTTGAAATAATTTTTCAATATTT
Organism: Campylobacter sp. 2014D-0259; assembly: GCF_008000505.1. Taxonomy (NCBI): domain Bacteria; kingdom Pseudomonadati; phylum Campylobacterota; class Epsilonproteobacteria; order Campylobacterales; family Campylobacteraceae; genus Campylobacter; species Campylobacter sp. 2014D-0259. The sequence continues at coordinate 325,628 of NZ_VOAQ01000024.1, read as the reverse complement.
TCTTTCATTTTTCTGCCTTTAGGGTTTGAATTTTTTCTAGTAAAGCGCTTTGAGATTTTAAGAGACCTAAATCTTCTTTGTTAAATTTGATTTCAAATTCTTCTTCTAAACTCATGATGATATCAATATGAGCTAAAGAAGTCCAGTTCTTGCAGTTTTCCATGCTTAAATTTGTATTTTCATCTACTTTGGTTTCAAGTATATTTTCTAAAATTTCATAAAATTGTTTTTCCATTGTATACCACTTTCTTGAGAATGTTGAAAATTAATATATTGTATCATAATTTTCTATTAGAATTGTTTGGTTTATATCTAATTTTTTCCATAAAATTTCTATATATTCTTTAGCGTTGTAAATATTTATATGATCTCCTGCAAAATTGTTTTTTTTAAAATTTTTAGTATTATTAACAATATTGATAATGTTAATTAAATTGGGCTCAGAAGATATGTCAAGTTTTCTAACATAATAACTAATGGTTTTATTGTATGATATATTGTTTTCATCAATTAAAATTCCAGAGAAAATTTTATGATATCTGTAAAATACATTAAATTGTTCTTCTGCATAATGTGTTAGTGTATGTCCTTGGCCTCCAAATGTCATATATTTTCCATTCTCTTTGGCTAAAACTTCATAAACACAATTTTCCCCAAAACAACTTGTTGTATCTTTTAAAAATAATTCTTCTTTTGCTCCTTTTATAGCAAAAGAAAATATAGGATCGTTTGTGCGTTTTACTCCTGTTTGTTTGCGAAAATATTCATTTAATGCTCCCATTTTTGTTTTGGAATTTATTTTGTCATAAACTTCATTTTTGCAAAAACTATAAGTAAAGGTTGGCATGATCAAAGTGCCTTCTTTGCCTATAACTTCAAAAAAGCAATTGAGTATAGTCTGTAAAAATTCATTTCTAGAAAGCAAAGGCACGCCAAAGTTAAAAAGTTCTGTATGTACGCATAAAATATCACCCCTTTTTATACCTAGTTGATAAAAAGCATCTATTAAATCTTTATCGGAGTATTTTTTGTCATTGTGTTCTAAAAAATATTTCATTTTACTAGTCCATAAAATTTTATTTTTTCCAAAAGTTCTTTAAATTCATAAGCTTGCATATTTAAGATATTGGCTATATCGATGATATCATTCTCTCCATCGCAGTAAGCTAGAAAATTACAAGCCAAAGGAATGTCATTAGCAGTGCTAAGGGTATGATATAGCCCTCTTTTGCCAAGATTGGGTTCGCATACTATGGTGTTTTCATATACGGCGTTGATTTCTAGATTTAAAATTATTTCTTGCATGCTTTGAAGTCCACCCATTAAGCCTTTTTCAGAGATAAAATTGAGATCATCTTTGCTAGTGTGGTATTGTTCGTATTCTAAGTATCTTGTGCGACATACTCCTACTATGCCAAGATTTACAAGCGGAGCATTGTATTGTCTTTCATCGCTTCCACGATCTAAAAAACTAAAAGTTTTGAAATTTTCTTTATTTTTAAGCGTATGCAAGGCAACTTTATCGCTTAGAGTGTTTTCTTTGGGTGTGTGTATGAGTGAGTAAGCATGATCATCACCTAAGCAAGAAAGCACAAAGCCTGCTTTAACATGTTTTTTTAAATGCTCTAAATGTTTGCTAAGATAGACTATAGAGCCTATGGTTTCAGGAATGATGACAAAGCGGTAATTATACTTTCTTTCTTTTAAACTCAAAAGCCATTTTGCTAGGAAAATAGCCACCACAGGACCACTAAGCTCATTATTTGCCATGGAAGGATGACAAAGATAGGTTGAAATTAAAATTTCATCTTTTGAATTTTGCGTACTAGGTAGGATAAAATCAGCATAATCCAAAACCCCATTTTCATCATGTTTCGCATTGATATAGACTTTGTATTTGCCTTTTTTGAGTTTTTTTCTTTCATTATGCGTGAGACAAAATCCCCAACGCCTTTTGTAATAACTCGTTACATAAGGAATAGCATCGAGCATTTCTTCTATGGAGTAAAGATGATTTTGAAGTTCTTCAAGTTCGATTTCTTTATCGATAGCTTCGCTATAATTTAGAAGGTGTAAATTATGCTTTTTAAAATCACAAATTTTTTCTCCTTCTGGAGTGATGATATAGGCTTCTTTAGCGTTCCATTCATCAGGGACTATCCAGTCAAAAACCTTTGTGCCACTTTTGATAGAGTGAAATTTGAGTATACCCCCCCCAGAGTTTTATTTAAAATTTCTAAGCTAGCTCTAAAACCTTGCCCTGTGATACTCCTAGGGATAGGAAAAAGTTCACAAGCTAGTTCATACATAGCCTTTCCAGTTTGGTTAAAATCTTGACTTCTAAAGTCTAGCTTATCCACAATATCCCTTTTTAACTTTTTCAAGAATGCTAAATAAAGTATCTTTTACAAATTTTGCATCTTTTAGATTCATTTCTTGATGACAAGGTATGCTAAGCTCGGCTTTGTAAAAATTATCCGCATTTTGGAGTCTGATTTCTCCTAAGAGTTTTTTATAAAAACTAAACTCATAAGTTGGTTTATAATGTACCTGTACGCCAATTCCTGCATGAAGTAAGCTTTCAAAAAGTTCTTCTTTTTGACAATAAAATTCAGGAAAAAGCAAGATAGGGTATAAATGTCTTGAGCTTTTTTTATAATTTTTGATTTTTATCGTGGAAAAATAAGGATTTTTTTCAAATTCTTTATCATAAAAACTTGCAATTTCTTCTCTTTTTTCAAGATTGTGATCGAGTTTTTTAAGCTGGTTTATCCCTAAAGCACAAGCAACATCGCTTAAGCGGTAATTATAGCCAAGTTCTACCATATCGCTATCCCAAAGCCTTTTTTTAATTATACCATGGCTTTTTAAAAGCTTGATTTTGGTGATAAGCTCTTCATTATCACTCACCACAGCGCCGCCTTCAAAAGTAGTGATGGGTTTAACAGGATGAAAAGAAAAGATAGAAAGATCGGCTTTTTTTCCTACTTTTTCACTTTTATATAAGGCACCTAAAGCATGGCTTGCATCATCGATTAAAGGGATATTGTATTTTTTAGCAAGGCTTGAAATTTCATCTATTTCAACGCTATTTCCCCCAAAATCCACCACGCTAATAGCTCCTATATTTTTACTATCTTTTAAAAGTCTTGCTTCTAGTTTTTTTTCATCAATATTGCCATCGTTTTTAATGTCGATAAACTCTACCTTAGCTCCAGCTATTAAGGCTGCATTAGCCGTAGCAGCGAAGGTTAAAGGAGTGGTTAAAACGATTTTTTCTTTGATGCCTAGTGCTGTATAGGCAAGATGAAGGGCTGAAGTGGCTGAGTTTAATACACAAGCGTGTTTTACGCCCACATATTCACAAAGGGCTTCTTCAAATTCATCTACCTTTTTACCCCCTGTTAAAATTTCATCTTTTAAAGCTTTTGTAAGCGCATCTATATCGCTTTGATCGATGTTTTGATGAGAATAAGTAAGCATTTTAAAAACCTTCGGTGTGATTGATGATTTCTAAAAGTTCTTTTTCGCTTGCCCATAAAGGATTATTATCCGAACTATAAGAAAAACCATCTTTTACCTTTTGTCCTTTTTCGCCTAGGGCATTGATACTAAAGTCATTATCTTTATCTACAAGTTTAATGCTAGGGCTTATGGCATAGTAGTTTTCAAATTCATAGGTTAAATGACTATCATCGCTTGAAATCATGATTTCATGTAGTTTTTCTCCTGCTCTGATACCTATGATTTTATGACTTAAATGAGGAGCTAAAGCATGAGCTAGATCGGTGATTTTCATCGAAGGAATTTTAGGGATGAAAATTTCTCCTCCGTGCATTCTTTCAAAATTGCTCAGTACAAATTTCACTCCATCTTCAAGGCTGATCCAAAAACGAGTCATTCTTGTATCGGTGATAGGAAGTTCTTTAGCTCCTTTGCTGATGAGTTTTTTAAAGAAAGGTACTACCGATCCTCTTGAACCTACAACATTGCCATATCTTGTAACACCAAAGCGTGTTTGTTTGTTACCTGCTATATTGTTTGCAGCGACAAAAAGCTTGTCGCTTGCAAGTTTGGTTGCGCCGTATAAATTTACAGGATTGCAAGCCTTGTCTGTGCTAAGAGCGATACATTTTTTAACTCCATTTTCAAAACAAGCGTCGATGACATTTTGCGCACCGTGAATGTTTGTTTTTATACATTCCATAGGGTTATATTCAGCAATAGGTACATGCTTCATTGCAGCAGCATGTATAACAAAATCCACATCACGCATAGCAGCACTTAAACGCTCTTTATCTCTTACATCTCCTATGAAATAACGCATACAAGGAGCATTAAAAACGCTTGCCATTTCAAATTGTTTGAGCTCATCACGAGAATAAATGATAATCTTATTAGGTTTATAGTTTTCTAGCAAAACCTTAGTATAAGTTTTTCCAAAAGAGCCTGTTCCGCCCGTGATTAAGATATTTTTTTTGTTAAACATTTTGCCTTCCTTTGCTTAAGTTTTTTTAAATTAAAGCAATAAGTGTTCCTATTTTAAAATTCTTGGTAAGGTAATGCCAGTTTGGGCTTGATACTTGCCTTTTTTATCTTTATAAGTGGTGTCACATTTTTCATCGCCTTGCAAAAACAACACTTGCGCTATACCTTCATTGGCATAAATTTTTGCAGGTAAAGGCGTAGTATTTGAAATTTCTATAGTGATATGTCCTTCAAAACCTGGTTCAAAAGGGGTAACATTGACGATGATGCCACATCTTGCATAAGTGCTTTTGCCAAGACAAATAGCTAAGACATTATCAGGCATTTTAAAATACTCTATAGTTCTGGCTAGGGCAAAAGAATTTGCAGGAACTATACATACATCGCCTTCAAAATCTACTACATTTTCTTCTACGAAATTTTTTGGATCCACTACAGTTGAATTAACATTGGTAAAAATTTTAAACTCACGCCCTACACGTATATCATAACCATAGCTTGAAAGTCCATAGCTTACCACACCTTTTCCTATATTTGCTTCGCAAAATGGTTCGATCATCTTGTGTTCTAATGCCATTTTTCTTATCCAATTATCCGCTTTTAAGCCCATTTTTAACCTTTTTAATATTTGTAATTGTTTGTAAGGATTATAACCTAAAAAATCTATATTTTTTATGATTTTTTTCTTTTTTAAAGTTAAATTTCAAGTTTTTTTATATAATACAAGGTTAAGTTCTTAAATTTTGTAGGAGAATTTTATGACAAAAGAAGAAATTAAAGAGTTAGTAAACCTTTTTGCTGAAGCAAATATTAGTAAAATTAAGATCAAAGAACAAGATGGTTTTGAAATAGAACTTGAAAGAGATATGTGCTGCGATGTTCCAGCCCCTGTTTGTCCTCCAGTTCCAGCTCCACAACCTATCAATGTAAGCGTTGTAAACGAAGCTCAACCTAGTCAAAGTGTAAAATCAAACAAACCAAGTATAAACAGCCCTATGGTAGGAACTTTCTATCAAGCTCCAAGTCCAGGTGCAGCACCTTTTGTAAAAGTAGGTAGTACGGTTAAAAAAGGCGATACTATAGCTATTATCGAAGCGATGAAAATCATGAATGAAATTGAAGCGGAATTTGATTGTAGGATCGCTGAAATTTTAGTTGCTGATGGTCAGCCTGTAGAATTTGGAATGCCTTTATTTGCGGTGGAGAAATTATAAAATGGAAATTAAAAGCATATTAATTGCTAATCGTGGAGAAATAGCACTGCGTGCTTTAAGAACGATTAAAGAAATGGGTAAAAAAGCAATTTGTGTGTACTCTGAAGCAGATAAAGATGCTTTGTATTTAAAATACGCTGATGCAAGCATTTGTATAGGCAAAGCAAGAAGTTCTGAAAGCTATTTAAATATCCCAGCTATTATTACAGCAGCTGAAATTGCTGAAGCAGATGCGATTTTTCCAGGATACGGATTTTTAAGTGAAAATCAAAATTTTGTTGAAATTTGTGCTAAACATAACATCAAATTTATAGGTCCTTCTGTGGAAGCTATGAATTTAATGAGTGATAAATCAAAAGCAAAACAAGTCATGCAAAGAGCAGGCGTACCTGTGATCCCAGGAAGCGATGGGGCTTTGGCAGGAGCTGAAGCAGCTAAAAAACTTGCCAAAGAAATAGGTTATCCTGTGATTTTAAAAGCAGCTGCAGGTGGCGGTGGTCGTGGTATGCGTGTGGTTGAAAATGAAAAAGATCTTGAAAAAGCGTATTGGTCGGCTGAAAGCGAGGCTATGACAGCATTTGGCGATGGAACTATGTATATGGAAAAATACATACAAAATCCACGCCATATAGAAGTGCAGGTTATAGGAGATAGTTTTGGCAATGTGATTCATGTGGGCGAAAGAGATTGTTCTATGCAAAGACGCCATCAAAAACTTATAGAAGAATCCCCTGCGATTTTGCTTGATGAAAAAACACGCACTAGACTTCATGAAACTGCTATTAAGGCAGCTAAAGCTATAGGATATGAAGGTGCGGGAACTTTTGAGTTTTTGGTAGATAAAAATTTGGATTTTTATTTTATAGAAATGAATACGCGTTTGCAAGTTGAACACTGTGTAAGTGAAATGGTAAGTGGGATTGATATCATAGAACAAATGATTAAAGTAGCAGAAGGTTATGCTTTACCATCTCAAGAAAGTATTAAATTAAATGGGCATTCTATAGAATGTAGAATCACGGCCGAAGATTCCAAAACTTTCTTGCCAAGTCCAGGTAAGATTACTAAATACATTCCACCCGCAGGACGCAATGTCAGAATGGAAAGTCATTGTTATCAAGACTATAGCGTGCCTCCTTATTATGATTCTATGATAGGCAAACTTGTAGTTTGGGCAGAAGATCGTAATAAAGCTATTGCAAAAATGAAAGTAGCTTTAGATGAGTTGCTTATAAGTGGGATAAAAACAACCAAAGATTTTCATCTTTCTATGATGGAAAATCCTGATTTTATTAATAATAACTACGATACAAATTATCTTGCAAGACATTAAAATTTCCCTAATTAAAGGGAAATTTTAATTGTAATTTTTATCTTAAATATTCTATATTGATTTTAGAGCGGAGTTTATCAAAATAATCCTGTATGAAATTTTGTCTTTGTTCGCTTACATAAGCGTTTAAAACTTCATTTTTAACTTGTTCATATTCAGGAGTTTGTGCCCCATCTTTGCTTTTAACTTCATAGAGTTCATAGCCATTTTTTCCATTTAAAACAGGGGAAAAGCCTCCAACAGGAATTTGTGATAAAAGCCCTAAAAGTCTTGGATCGGCATTGCTTGTGTTTAAAGATGTATTCTGTGGTTTAAGGATTGTTTTTTTTGTATTTTTGATATTTTCTAAAGTTTGAGGATTGTTTGATAAATAAATATTTGTATTAATTTGTGTATAAAAAGTGAATTTATCTTTATTTTGTTCGAAAAATTTTTTTGCTCCATCATCACTAAAATCAGTTTTTGCCATACTTGCGATTTTTTCATAAAGTTTTCTTTTTTCTAAATCTTTTTTAAAATTTACACGAAATTGTTCATAGCTTTGATTTTTGGATTTTAAATTTGTTTTGAAAGCATTTAAAGTGGTTTTGTTTTGAGCAAGCATTTTATTTATAGCATCATCAAGCTCTAGATCATTGACTACAATACCCAGTTGTTTCATTTGTGAAATTTCCATTTTTTCATTGATGAGTACACCTAAAGCTTTATTTCTATCAATTTTAAGCACTTTCATAGTTTGATCTATATCATAAGTTGTGATAGGCTCTTTATCCACAACTACAGCTATAGCATTAATGGTATTTGCACTAGCTAAACTTGCAAAAAATGCAAAACTTAATAAAATTTTTTTCATTTCAAACCTTTATTTAAGTATAAATATCGCATTATATCAATAAAAATTTAAGAAAAGGCAAAAAATGCACGAAAAACTTACAACGCGTTTTGCTCCAAGCCCAACAGGGTATTTGCACATAGGTGGACTTAGAACAGCTCTTTATAATTATTTATACGCTAGAAAAAATGGTGGAAATTTTTTACTTCGTATTGAAGATACGGATTTAAAAAGAAATTCCAAAGAAGCTACTAAAGCAATTATCGAAGCTTTTAAATGGTGCGGTTTAGAACATGATGGAGAAGTAACTTACCAATCAGAGCGTTTTGATCTTTATAAAGAATATGTCAAAAAGCTTTTAGATGAAGGTAAAGCGTATTATTGTTATATGAGTAAAGAAGAATTAGAAGAATTGCGCGCCAAGCAAGAAGCCGCCAAAGAGCGCCCAAGATATGATGGAAGATATAGAGAATTTAAAGGCACGCCACCTCAGGGTATAGAACCTGTTGTGCGTATTAAAGCACCTCAAAGCGGCGAGATTGTTTTTGAAGATGGGGTTAAAGGCGAGGTAAAATTTAAAGCAGAGGATATAATGGATGATTTTATCATTGCAAGAAGTGATGGAACTCCAACTTATAATTTTACTGTTGTTATTGATGATGCTTTAATGGGGGTAAGTGATGTGATTCGTGGGGATGATCATCTTTCAAATACTCCTAAACAAATTGTGCTTTATGAGGCATTGGGTTTTAAAATTCCTAAATTTTTTCATGTGGCTATGATACATGGAGAAGATGGTAAAAAGCTTTCAAAAAGACATGGGGCAACTGATGTTATGGAATACAAAGAAATGGGAATTTTACCTCAAGCTTTGCTTAATTTTCTTGTGCGTTTAGGTTGGAGTCATGGTGATGATGAGGTTTTTTCACTAGAAGATTTGAAAAAACTTTTTGATCCTTATCATATCAATAAAAGCGCATCTTGTTATAATGCTAAAAAGCTTGAATGGTTGAATGCTCATTATATTAAAACTTTACCTTTTGAAGAGATTAACCGTCAGCTTAAAGATCTCGGCTTTGATTTATCTGTTTATGGAAAGGCAGGATTTTTACTTGATTTATTAAGAGAGCGTGCAAAAACCTTGCATGATATTATCAATGGTGCAAAAAGCATAGTTAATGCACCGCAAAATTATGATGAAAATGCAGTGCAAAAATTTGTTAACGAAAATAATTTAGAATTGCTCCAGGCATTTGCTAATACACTTAAAGATCAAAAAACAGGTAAAGATTTTGAAGATTTTACAAATGATTTTTTAGAAAAAAAAGAAGCAAAGTTAAAAGATTTGGCTCAGCCTATACGCATAGCTTTAACAGGGAGTGCGGTAAGTCCTAGTATTTTTGAAGTATTAGAATTTTTAGGGGTTGATGAGTGTAAAAAAAGAATAGAAAATTTTTTAAAAGTTAGAGGAAAATAAAATGAATTTAAAAGAAGAAGCTTTAAAATACCATTTAGGTGGGAAAATTGATATTGTACCAAGTAAGCCAATGGCTACAAGTTATGATCTATCTTTGGCGTATAGCCCAGGAGTTGCAGAACCTTGCCTTGAAATCGCTAAAGATAATGAGCTTGCTTATACTTATACAAATAAGGCTAATTTAGTAGCTATAGTTAGCGATGGTTCTGCTGTTTTAGGACTTGGAAACATAGGAGCACAGGCTTCAAAACCTGTTATGGAAGGTAAGGCTTGTTTGTTTAAAAAATTTGCAAATGTCAATGCTTATGATATAGAAATTAATGTTCATAGTGCGGAAGAGATTGTAAATTTTTGCAAGGCTTTGGCTCCGACTGTGGGCGGGATAAATTTAGAAGATATAGCTGCGCCAAAATGTTTTGAAATCGAAGCGGCTTTGCAAGATTTAGGAATTCCTGTAATGCATGATGATCAGCATGGAACGGCTATTATTTCAACTGCAGGGCTTATGAATGCTATGGAGATAAGCGGTAAAAAATTTAAAGACATTAAGGTGGTTGTAAGTGGCGCAGGTGCCGCAGGTATAGCAAGTGCTAAGATGTATAGAAATTTAGGGGTTGAAAATATTATTTTAGTAGATAGTAAAGGAGTGATTTCTAAAGATAGAAATGATTTAACTCCTCAAAAACTTGAATTTGCTGTTGATTCTAAGGAAAAGACTTTAAAAGAAGTTTTAAAAGGGGCTGATGTTTTCCTAGGGCTTAGTGCGCCAAAAATTCTTGATGATGAAATGGTTTTAAGCATGGCAAAAGATCCTGTGATTTTTGCTTTGGCAAATCCTATTCCTGAAGTGATGCCTGAAGATGTAGTTAGACTTAGAAAAGATGCGATTGTAGGAACAGGAAGAAGTGATTATGCTAATCAAATCAATAATGTTTTAGGTTTTCCTTTTATTTTCCGTGGGGCTTTAGATGTGCGTGCAAGTAAAATCACTGAAAATATGAAAGTAGCTGCTGCTAAAGCATTAGCAGATCTTGCAAAACTTCCTGTAAGTGATGCAGTTAAAAAAGCTTATAATTTAAGCACTTTAGAATTTGGAAGAGATTATGTTATACCAAAACCTTTTGATGAAAGAGTAAAAGCTGCAGTAAGTACAGCTGTAGCAGCAGCTGCGGTAAAAGATGGTGTGGCTAAGGTGAAAAATTTTGATGAGAAAGCTTATTTTGAAAGCTTAAAATGAAAAATATTCATTGTATCAATCATCCATTGATCGAACATAAATTAGGAATTTTAAGGGCTAAAGAGACAAAGCCCTTTCAATTTCGTATGTTAATCGATGAAATTTCATCTTTTTTGCTTTTTGAAGCGAGCAAAGATTTTTCTTTAAAAGAAATTGAAATTTCAACACCTATACAAAAAACTACAGTAAAAAAACTTGATGAAAAGATTATGATTTGTCCTATTTTAAGAGCTGCATTAGGAATGCTTGAAAGCGTTTTTAAGATGATTCCTGATGCAAGTGTTGGATTTTTGGGATTTGTGAGAAATGAAGAAACTTTAAAGGCGGATTTTTATTTTCAAAAACTTCCCAAAGATGCAAAAAAACGCACTGCTATTGTTATAGATCCTATGTTTGCTACAGGTGGGACTGCTATAGAGGCTTGTAATTTTTTAAAAAGCCAAGGAGTTAAAAAAATAAAATTTATATCCATACTTGCTGCTCCACAAGGTTTGAAAAAATTTAGCCAAATGCATGATGATGTAGAAGTTTTTGTGGCTTGTATTGATGAAGGTTTAAATGAAAAAGGTTATATTATCCCAGGGCTTGGAGATGCAGGAGATAGAGTGTTTAACACTCTTTAAGAGAGATGATTTTTGGAAAAATTGATTATATTAATCTTTTACCTTTACATATATATCTTAAGAAATATCCCCTACCTAATGGTTATAAAGCAAGTATGGAGTATAAAAAAGGAGTTCCAAGTAAGCTAAATAAAGATTTATTTTATAGAAGAATTGATGCAGCTATCATTTCAAGCATAGAAAGTGCTAGAAAAAAATATAAAAATTTAGATTTGGGTATTTGTGCTAATAAAAGAGTTTTAAGTGTTTTAGTAGAAAAAAATACATCAAATGCCAAAGATCCAAGTTCAGCAACTTCAAATGCTTTAGCTAAAGTATTAAAACAAGATGGAAAAGTAATTATAGGTGATAAGGCTTTAAAGCTTTATCTAAAAGATCCTTCTAGATATATCGATTTATGTGCAAAATGGCACGAAAAAACAGGATTGCCTTTTGTTTTTGCTAGATTTTCTTGTGTGCAAAAAAAAGCTTTATATAAACAAATTTTGAAAAAATTTCCAGAAACAAAGATTAAAATTCCTTATTATATACTGCAAAATTATGCCAAAACAAGGGATTTAGATATAAAAGATGTTAGATATTATTTAGATGAAGTTATATATCATAAAATTTCTACCAAAGAAAAAACAGCCTTAAAGCGTTTTGTAAAGGCTTGTAAGGCTTTAAATCTTGCTTAATGTTCAAATTCTCTAAGCTCTTTAACTGTTCCAAGGAGTATTACAACATCTCCACTATAAACTGTCGTGGTTTCTAAATCAGGTAGTATTTCCCAGTCGCTATTTAATTTTTTATAAGAAATCACTTTCATATTTTGTGCTACATGTTTTAAAGAATTTCCTGCTAATTTTTCATCTATATTGATCTTAATAGCTCGTATAGTATTTGCTGAAAGATCAAAAACTTCATAATCAGCATCTTTAGTTAAAAATTCTTTTACTAGTCTTTTAGCACTTTCTTTTTCAGGATAAATAACCTTTGTTGCACCTAACTTAGAAAGAATTTGACCATGGATATTAGAGGTTGCTTTAGCAATGATATTTTTAACACCTATATCTTTAAGCGCCATAAGAGTAAGGATTGATTTTTCAACATTTTCTCCTATGCTAACAATAACAACTTCAACATCATGAAAGCCTGCTTCTTTTAGGGCTGAAATATTTGTAGAATCTAAAATATAAGCATAGCTTGGAGGATTTTGTATACTTTTTAAAGCTTCCTCATCTTTATCCGCAACGATAACAGTATGACCTCCAGCAATGAGTTCATCTGCTACAACTGAGCCAAATTTTCCAAGTCCTATGATTCCATAATTAAGATTTTTCACGATTTTACCTTTATAAATTAACCTTTCCTTCAGGGAATTTTAAATGAATAGCTTTGTCTTGTTTGAATACCGAGAGTAAAAAAGCAAAAACACCTATCCTACCACTTAGCATCATAATGATGATAATCACCTTGCTAGGATCACTAAACAAAGCGCATAAAGATAAAGTTCCACCATTTCCTACTGAAATTCCTACAGTTGCAAAAGCTGAAGAAGTTTCAAAAAGCAAGGCTATAAAATCAAATTTTGACTCTAGCAAGGAAAGCAAAATAACAGCTATTACTATATAAACAGCTGAACCTACAGCTATAATAAAAGCTTTAGATATAGTTTCTCTTGGAATTTCATGTCCAAAAATTCTAACTCTTCCATCGCGGATACTCCAATAAGCATAGAGCAATAAAACCATTACAGTTGTTACTTTCATACCCCCAGCTGTTCCACCTGGTGCACCACCAATAACCATAAACAATGATCCAAAAAATAAGCTTGCATCATGCAAATGTCCCATATCTAAGGTGTTAAATCCTGCTGTGCGGTAATTAATAGCGATAAAATATGAGCTTAAAATTTTATCGAAAAATGAAAAATGTCCTATAGTTTGAGGATTTGAGTATTCAAAAGCAAAAATAATAAGCGTTGAAGAGAAAATAAGAAAAATACTTGCAACAACAACCATTTTTGTATGTAGGCTTAAATTTTGCAATTTTTTTCTTTGAAAAAAGTATAATTCAACCAAAACAAAATATCCAAGCCCTCCAATAATAATCAAAGAAGTGATAATAAGATTAATTGCTATATCATGTTTATAAGCTATAAGCCCATGTTCAAATATAGTAAATCCAGAATTATTAAAAGCGCTAATAGAATGAAAAATTCCAAACCATAAAGCTTTTTTAAAATTCATTTCAAGGGCAAAACGCATGGTAAGAAGTATAGCACCTATCAATTCTATAGTAAAAATGAACAGCAAAACCTTTTTAAAAAATTTAAATAAACCATCCATTGATGGATAAAATAAAGACTCTTTTAGTAAATTTCTTGCACTAAAACCAACTTTTTTGCGTATGAGTATATAAACGAATAAACCTATACCCATATATCCCAAGCCTCCAATTTGCACCAAAGCTAAGATAATAATTTGCCCTGCTAAGGTAAAATCAACCGCAGTGTTCTTAACTACTAATCCTGTCATACTAACAGCAGATGTGCTTGTAAAAAAGGCATCCAAAAAATCAATAGGAGTTGTATGTGCCCAGCTTGAATGTAGTAATAAAGCCCCAAACAATGCAATAATAATATAACCAGCTAGTAAAATTTTAAAAGTTCGTCTATCTAGTCCAAATTGTTTCAAAAAATTTCCATTTGATAATGATCTAAAGCGGGTATTCTATCTTATTAAAACTTTAAGGGAAATAAAATTTTATTTTTGTATTTAAACTTAAATTAAAGAAAAAAAGATACAATTACATTTTTAATTTATCAAATCATTGTGGTTGGATAGCTCAGTCGGTAGAGCAGCAGACTGAAAATCTGCGTGTCGGCAGTTCGATTCTGCCTCTAACCACCACTTTATCTTTCAGAAAATCACATCACATACTTTTTTATATAAGATTGAAATATTTAAAGAACTAAAAATTATTTTTTAAAGAAAGAGTCTATAGCTTATATGTAGAATGGTGGATTTAGCAGGACTCGAACCTGCGACCAACCGGTTATGAGCCGGTTGCTCTAACCAACTGAGCTATAAATCCGCCTAAGTTGAATTAAAAGATAAAATTATATCTTATTAATGCTTAAAAATATTTTATTTAGCCTTTATATCCGTCCAAAAATATCTAAAAGTGATTAAATGCTGTAAAATTCCAAAAAAAATCATAAAAATAGTAAAAGAACTTCCACCATAACTAAAAAAAGGCAAAGGGATCCCAACTACTGGTGCAAAACCTATAGTCATTGAAATATTTACTGCCGCATAAATAAAAATAAATAATGCAACACAATTAATAGCAACTCTAGCAAAATAATCATCTTTAAGTTTATAATTTAAACTAAGTAGATGAAAAATAAGTAAAATATAAAATATAATTAATGTCAATCCCCCAATAAATCCAAATCTTTCTATCATGTAAGCGAAAATAAAATCACTAGTTGAAATAGGTAAAAATTTAAAATGAGTTTGCGTAGCTTCATCTTGAGATTTTCCGGTTAAACCACCATTTCCAATAGCTATCATTGATTGGGCTACTTGATAACTTGGTTTTTCTGAAATAAAATCATGAATTCTTTGCTTTTGGTAGGGTTTTAAAAGATGTGTATAAATAATAGGAGAGCTAACACTTATAGCTATAACAATACTTAACCAAATTTTATAATGAACTCCCATGATAAAAAGCACTCCAAAACCAACAAGTAGTAAAACCATAGCACTTCCTAAATCAGGTTCTTTTGCAATTAGCAAAAAAGGCAAGATGATGTAAAAGCTAAGTTTGATGAATTGTTTAAGCTTGTATCCATTTTTTGGAGGAGGATTTTGATAAATAAGATAGGCAAGCATTAAAATAAAACTAGGTTTAAAAATTTCAGAAGGTTGTATAGTAAAGTGAGTAAAAGGAATTTCAAGCCATCTTTTAGCACCTAATTTTTCAACCCCAAAAATATCTACGCTTAGCAATAAAAAAATATTAATCCAATAAGCAACAGGAATAATCCAAATAAATTTCCTTATGGGAAAGAAGAAAAAAACCATAAAAGCAAACAATCCCACACAGGCATAAACAAACTGTTTTTCTGCTAAAAAAGGATTAGCTTCAAAGATTAAGAAAAATGAAATAAGAATTATGGGTAAAAATAAAATGGGTTGCATATAGTCAAAATGAGTTAAAATTCTTCTATCTAATCTAAACAAAATTTGCCTTCAGTTGGTAATATAAAGCTATAATTATAAACTAAAATTTTAAATTTATCAAAACTTCTAAGGAAAAAATGCAAACTTTTTTAGTAGATGAAAATTCAAGGCTTGATGTATTTTTGGCTAAAAAATTAAACCAAAGTCGCAATCAAGTTGCTTTACTTATAGAAAAAGATTGTGTACAGGTTAATGATAAAATTCAAGATAAAAATTCATTTAAGCTTAAAAATGGTGATATTATTTCTATTGCAAGTTTAAAGCTTTGCAATGAGACAAAACCTCAGTTTGAAGTGGATTTTGATATTGATGTGTTATACGAAGATGAAGACTTGCTTGTTTTAAATAAACCTTCAAATTTAGTCGTTCATGGAGCAAGTAGCGTTAAAAATGCCACTTTGGTGGATTGGTTAATAGAAAAAAAATATACTTTATCAAATTTAGGAGGAGAGATAAGAGCTGGTCTTGTCCATAGATTAGATAAAGATACAAGCGGAGCTATACTGATAGCGAAAAATAATTTCACCCATCAAAAATTAAGCGAACAGCTTGCAGATAAAAGCATGGGAAGAATTTACCTTGCGTTAATTGATTTGCCACTAAAAGAAGATAAAATTATAGTAGAAAAATTTTTAATGCGTTCGCCTTCTAATGCTATTAAAAAAATAGCCATAGATAAGGAAAATAAATTCAGTAAAAACGCAAAATCAGCTTTTATAAATATAGTAAAAACTGAAAATTTAACTTTGATGGCTGCTAAGCTTTTTACAGGAAGAACTCATCAAATTAGAGCGCATTTGGCTAGTTTAAATCGCCATATTTTAGGTGATAGTTTGTATGGTTATAAGGGTAAGTATGATTGTAGGATAATGTTGCATGCTTATTTTTTGTATTTTATCCATCCAAAAACCAAAGAGCAAATTTTTGTTAAAGCACCTTTGATGGAAGATTTTAAAAATATTATGTTTAAACAAATTAATTTAGGAGAGAATGATGAAAAGATTTCGCTTGGGTTTTTACTTGAGTTTTTTAACTCTTTTGCTTAGCGCTTGTAGTGTTTCGCAAATGAATTCGCTAGCTTCAAGTAAAGAGCCTGCTGTAAATGAAAGCTTGCCAAAGGTTGAAAGTTTAAAAAGTCTTAGCGATATGAGTAATATTGCTTTTGAATGGGAGCCTTTATATAATGAAAATATTAAAGGATTTTATTTATATCGTTCTAGTGATGAAAATCCTGATTTTAAACTTGTAGGCACTATTAAAGATAAGTTTCAAACTCATTATGTAGATACTAAATTAGAGCCTGGTACTAAGTATCATTATATGATGAAAAGCTTTAATGAGCAAGGACAAATTTCAGAAGATGGCAAGGTTATAGAAGTGAGCACAGCTCCAAGACTTGAAGCTGTTCCTTTTGTTCAAGCTGTGACTAATTTGCCTAATCGTATTAAACTTATTTGGCGTCCGCATCCTGATTTTAGAGTTGATTCTTATATTATTGAAAGAACTAAAGGTGATGATAAAGAATTTAAAAAAATTGCAGAAGTAAAAAATCGTTTAAACGCTGAATACATCGATAGTGATTTAAAACCTAATGAAAATTCAAGCTATAGAATCATTGCTGTGAGTTTTAATGGGATAAAGAGTGAACCAAGTCAAGTTGTAAGTTCTACAAGCAAGGCTTTGCCTCCTCAAGTTGAGCATTTAAGTGCTAGCACAGATGGTTCTAATAAAATCATTTTAACTTGGGATGCTCCTACATATGAAGATTTTTCTTATTATAAAGTTTATTCTACAAGCTCAAGCTTCCTTCCTTTTAGTGTTTTGGCAAAGACTGATAAAAATTCTTATGAGGATATAGTAGAAGGAGCAGGTAAAAGCAAGTATTATAAAGTAACAATGGTGGATAAAGATGGTCTTGAAAGTCCTATGCCAAAAGATGGTGTAGAAGGTAAAACTTTAGGTAACCCTTTGGCTCCTAGTATTATTTTGGCTCAAAGCACAAGCGAAGGGATAAATTTAGAATGGAGCGATAATGATACTAGAGCTGTTGAGTATGAAGTAAGACGCTATGGCGGGGAGCAAAATGCTGTTTTTAAAGGCATTAAAGAAAAGCGATTAAAAGATGTAAAAGCTTTACCAGGGGTGGAATATAGTTATGAAGTTATTGCTATTGATTCGGCTGGGCTTCGTTCAGAACCTTCAAGCAAAGTTAAGGCAGCTCAGTAGTGCCAAATTTTAAAAGCAAAAAGATCAAAGAAATAAATCTACCTTATAGCAAGGATGATGTTGAATTTCTTTGGCTTGCTAAGAATGATAATGTTAGTCTTATTTATACAAAGGTTCAAGAAGAGAGTTTCTTTCTGCAGATTAAAAAAGCACAAAATGGTTTTGTGATTAAAGGCGATAAACATACAAAACCTTCTAAAATAGGTTATTTGCAAAAGGCTTTAAAAATCTTTAAAGAAGGTTTTTGTGAGGATATTATCAATGAAGCTTTTGGACTTAAAAACAATGCTTTAATTGAAAAAACACCATTTATCGTTGATAATTTTGATGAGCTTTTGTCTAAGCTTCAAGGTAAAATTTATATAGAAATAGGCTTTGGATCAGGAAGACATTTGCTTTATCAAGCAAAAGAAAATCCAAATGTTTTAATTTTAGGGGTGGAAATTTACAACCCAGCTTTAACTCAAGTAGCTAAACTTGCTAAAGTGCAAAATGTAAATAATATTTTGCTAATCCAAAGTGATGCGAGATTGTTATTGAGTGTATTAAAATCAAAATCAGTTGAAAAGATTTTTCTACATTTTCCTGTTCCTTGGGATAAAAAGCCTCATAGGCGAGTTATTGGGAAAGATTTTTGCAAAGAATGTGCTAGGGTTTTAACCCAAAATGGTCGTTTTGAGCTTAGAACAGATAGTTTTGAGTATTTTAATTTTACTCTAGAACAATTTTTGACTTTTCCTGCTCCAAAATTTAGTCTTAGAAAAAATGAAAATTTAGAAATTTCAAGCAAATATGAAGATAGATGGAAAAAGCAAGAAAAAAATATATATGATCTTTGGGTGTGGAATTTTAACCAAGAGTGTAAAAACTATGAGTTAAATGAATTTAATCTCTCATCGGTTGAATTTTCTAAAGAGGATTTGAAAAAAATAGAGCAGAATTTTAAAAATATTACTATAAAAAAAGATGATTTTTTCTTGCATTTTGAAAGCATCTATAAACAAGATGAGAATTTGCTTTTAAAGGTTGCTTTTGGAGCGTTTAATAAGCCTGAACATTGTTATTTACATCTTGATAAAACGATTGATTTTGTTTTTAAAGAACCATTTAAAATTCAAGAAAATATTAAAGCGATAAATGAATTAAAAGAAATTTTAAAAGTTCAGTTTAAAATATAATTTTTCTTGAAAATTAAGCAAAAATAAAGCATAATTTAAAAATTTAAAAAGGGAAATTAAGGAAAAAGGATGCCTAATTTAATCCAAGCAAATAAACTTACTTTAGGTTATGATGAATTAGTTATTAAAGAAGCGAGTTTTGCTTTTAAGGATGATGATTTTGTTTTTATTACGGGTAAAAGTGGGAGTGGTAAGAGTACGCTTTTAAAGTCTTTTTATGGAGATTTAGAACCTATTTCTGGTAAGCTTGAAGTATGTGGATCTTTGATGAATAAAATTGGAAATTTAGAACTTTTAAAATTGCGTCAAAGAATAGGGATTATTTTTCAAGATTATAAACTTGTACAAGAATATAGTGTTGAAAAAAATGTTATGTTGCCTTTAATGATTAAAGGTTATAGCAAAAAAGTATGCCATGATCAAGCTGCTAAGCTTTTAAAGCATGTAAATTTAACTTTTAAAGCAGATAAATTGCCTAATCAACTTAGCGGTGGTGAGCAACAACGCGTCGCTATGGCTAGGGCTTTAGCTCATAATCCAAAGCTTTTGCTTTGCGATGAGCCAACGGGAAATTTGGACGAGTATTCTTCTGATATTATATGGACTCTTTTAAAATCTGCTAGAGAGCTTTTAGGAACTTGTGTTATAGTGGTAACACATAGAATTCCTAGTAATTTAAGAGTGGATTATCGTCGTTTTAATATAGAAAATGGAAAAATGAATGAAATTTTTTAAAACACATTTATCTTTAATTTTACCTTTACTTTTTATGATGTTTGCTTTTGAATTTATTTTGATTACAAATGCAACTTTAAAGCATTATGAAGAACTTGTTAATAAAGATTATAATATTATAGTTGTCAGCAAAACTGAACTTGATCAGAATGTAGTAAAAACAAAAGTACCATTTTTTGCTGGACTTGAATCTTTAGATCCTAAGGATTTAATCGATCGTTTGAAAAATGATGTTTCTGAAAAGAATTTGAAAGTTTTAAAAGATTCTCTGCCAAAATTTTATACTTTAAAATTAAATTCTTTACCCGATCAAAATGAACTAAATTCGATTAAAAATCAACTTTTAAATATTGTAGGTGTTAGTAAGGTTGAAACTTTTTCCAAAACCCATGATAAGATATACTCTTTGCTTATTTTGATGAAATTTGTTTTTTGGTTATTTTTGTTTATCATTATTTTACTTGCCTTTGTTTTGTTTTTAAAACAGATGAGAATTTGGCTTTATGAACATACCGATCGTATTGAAATTATGTGTTTATTTGGAGCTCCGTTTTGGTTTAGATCTTTTATGCTTTATAAGGTGGTTGTGGTTGATTGTTTTATTGCTTTTGTTATTTTACTTGCCTTTTTTACCCAAATTTTTGATCTTTCTATTATCCAAGAAAGTTTAAAGGCTGTAGATATTATTTTTCCGCCTATTAATTTTATTTTACATTTGACTTTAATTTTTTTAGCTACTTTGTTTATTTGCTTGTTGTGTGTAAATACGGTTATGTTTAAGGTTAAAAGATGAGAAAAAATATTCTTATCTTTTTTTGTTTTTTTTTGTTTTTTGATATAAGTTTAGCAAACGCTATAAATGAAAAAACAAAAAGTTTAGAAGAAAATAAACGCATACAAGAACAGTTAAATAAAAAACTTGAAGATTTGGCTAGCGACATTTTAAATGGTGAAAAAAGTTTGAAAGATCTAAGTTTGCAAATTGAAAGCTTAAATTCACAAACTTCTAAGCTTGAAGCAAGTGCTAAGGCTCAAAATCAAGAGTTAAACACCCTTACAAGCCAAAATGAAGATTTGCTTAAAAGTAAATCAAATATGGAAGGTAAGCTTATATCTTTAATGGCCAAAGATTTTGCTTATGATTTACCTATCCCTCAAGGCTATATTGAAAGTGAAGAAAGTTTTATGGCTTTTGAAATTTTAGGAAGTTTAAACAAAGTTTTAAATGAAGAAATTTTTAAAATTTCTAAAGATTATGAGGGAGTAAGCAGGCTTATTGATGATAAACAAGCTCAGATTAATAAAATTAATGAAAGTCTTAAGGATTACAACGCTCAATTAGCCAAGCTTCAAAGTTTAAAACAAAAACAAATTAGCGAAATTAATAAACAAAAAACAGATCGAGCTATATATGCAAAAAAACTCGATGATTTGCAAGCTCAGCAAGAAGAGCTTAGAAAAACATTAAATCAATTAAAAATTATTAATGATAAAGAAGATGCAAATTCAAACAAAAATGATACTAAAATAGTAAAAAATAATCAAAAAATAAGACAATTAGGTTCAAGCTATCAAGGAAGTTCAGTCAAGCGTTACACAGGAAAAAAAACCATAGCTCCATTGGATTCTTTTACTGTGAAGCAAAAATTTGGAAATTATGTTGATCCTGTTTACAATCTTAAAATTTTTAACGAGAATGTAGTTTTAAGAAGCAATAAAAGCGATGCAGTTGTTAAAAATGTGCTAGATGGAAAAATAGTTTTTGCCAAAGATACTAGTATGTTAGCTCGAGTTGTTATTGTTGAACATGATAATGGCATACATACAATATACGCACATTTAGATAAGATTGCTCCTAATATTAAAGTTGGTAAGAATATTAAAAAAGGTGCCGTAGTGGGTAGAATAAAAAATGATCTTACTTTTGAAGTAACTCAAAAAAATTTTCATATCAATCCTTTGGAACTCATTAGCTTAAATTAGCTAAATTTAATGGAATTTAAAATATAATTTCAAGTTAAATAAGGAGAAATAATGCAAGAGAGAAAAAGAGTTTTAGTAAAATTTTCAGGAGAGGCTTTAGCAGGTGAAAATGGCTTTGGTATAGAAAATTCTATTTTAAAATTCATAGCTTCAGAGATTAAAGAACTTATAAAAAATCAAATAGAAGTAGGCATAGTTATAGGCGGTGGTAATATTATTCGCGGAGTAAGTGCTGCTAAGGGCGGATTGATTAAAAGGACAAGTGGAGATCATATGGGAATGCTTGCTACGGTTATCAATGCTATTGCTATACAAGAAGCTTTAGAAAGCTCTGGACTTGAAGTTAGGGTTCAAAGCGCCATTCAGATGGAAGCATTTTGTGAAACTTATATTATGAGAAGAGCGCAAAGACACTTAGAAAAGGGTCGTGTTGTGGTTTTTGCCGCAGGTACTGGAAACCCTTATTTTACTACAGATACAACAGCTATTTTAAGAGCTGTGGAAATTGATGCAGATATGGTAATAAAAGCTACAAAAGTTAATGGAGTTTATGATAAAGATCCAAAACAATTTGATGATGCAGTATTTTTAAATACTTTAAGTTATGATGAGGCTATGCAAGATAATATTAAAGTGATGGATGATACAGCTATAGCTTTAGCTAAAGATAACAAACTTCCTATTGTGGTTTGTAATATGTTTGAAGAGGGTAATTTACTTAAAATCATACAAGGTGATACTAGCCTTTGTTCAATCGTTAAAAATAATTAAGGAGAAAATTATGGATAAAAGAATAGAAGAAGTAGCGGCAAAAGCTTTGGAAAAAATGGGTAATGATAGATATCGCCTTTCTTTAGTGGTAGCAAAAAGAGCGGAACAATTGGCAAATGGAGCAACCCCTTTGGTAGACTTTGATAAAAATAAAAATAAACTTGCAGATATAGCTTTATATGAAATTGCAGAAAATAAAATCACTTTAGAGGGTTTAGTTGAAATCAATCGATGAAGAATTATTGCTTGAACAATTAATCGATAATGTAAAAAATTGTAAAGATTTAGAAGCTGCTAAGGCTTTGCTTTTCGAAATTTGTGGCCATGATGCCATTCTTGAAAAAGCGGTAGATTACTGTATATTTTGCCATGAAGGGCAGTTTAGAAAAAGTGGAGAGCCTTATGCGGTACATCCTATTTTAGTGGCAACACTGGTTGGATTTTTAAGTGAAAATAAAAGCAATATTTTAGCTGCTTTATTGCATGATGTGATTGAAGATACAAACTGCACTGAAGAAGAACTTAGAGAGCAGTTTGGTTCTGAGGTTTTAAAACTTGTTTTAGGACTTACTAAAATTATAGAAATTAGAGAAGATAATCTCATTTCATCAAAATCTAAAAAAAGTTTAACTAAATCAGCCTTGACTTTCAGAAATATGCTTTTAGCAAGCATTGAAGATGTTGGGGTTTTGATTGTGAAGTTATGTGATAGGCTGCATAATATGCTTACTCTTGATATTCTAAGAGAAGATAAGCAAAAAAGAATCAGCGAAGAAACTTTAGTTGTATATGCTCCAATAGCCCATAGACTCGGTATTTCAAGCATAAAAAATTATTTGGAAGATCTTAGTTTTAAATATCTTATGCCAGATGAGTATAAGCTTATTGACAATTATATCAACTCCAATAATCAAGAAATGCAATTAGGTTTAAATGAATTTATTTCCAAAATCGAACTTTTATTTTTGAGCAATGGCTTTAGACAAGGTAGTTTTGAAATTCAAAAACGCATTAAACATAGCTATTCTATTTATCTTAAAATGCAAAGAAAAGGCATTGGTATTGAAGAAGTTCTTGATTTGCTTGGGGTAAGAATTTTGGTTGAAAAAGTAAGTGATTGTTATTTAGCTTTGGGAATTTTACATACACATTTTAACCCCTTGGTTTCGCGTTTTAAGGATTATATAGCCTTGCCTAAACAAAATGGTTATCAAACCATACATACCACACTTTTTGATGCTAAAAGTATTATAGAAGCACAAATTCGAACTTTTGATATGCATAAAATTGCGGAATTTGGTATAGCAGCGCATTGGAAATATAAAGAAGATGGCAGTGTGGTTGCGCCTCGTCTTGATTGGCTTACAGATATTTCAATGCAAAGTATAAACAATCTTGAAAATGCAGAAGATTATAATGCTATTGAACTTTATGAATATGCTAAAGATAGTCTTTATGTTGAAGATGTCGCAGTTTATTCTCCTAAGGGAGAAATTTTCACTTTGCCTCGTGGTGCAACGGTTCTTGATTTTGCCTATGAAGTGCATACCAAAGTAGGGCTTCATGCAAAAAGTGCTTATGTAAATCGTATTAAAGTACCTTTGTTAACCGAGCTTAAAAATGGCGATATTGTGCGAGTGGTTACTAGTAATGATAAATTTTATCGCTGTTCTTGGATAGATAGTGTTAAAACAGGAAAAGCAAAAGCAAGTATAAGGGAATTTTGTAAGCAAAAAATCAGAGAGATTAATCTAGCAAGTTCTATTAATATGTTAAGTTTTATTTTTGGAGTTGATAAAAACAGAATTGAAACTTGGATAGAAAAAGAAAATTTAGCCAGACGTATTAGACAAGTAGCAACAGATAGTGCTTATTTAAAAGATATAGTTAATGGTCTTAAAAAATACGCCAAGAAGTCATATTGGTTTGATAAATATGAGATTAAAGAACAAAAAATAGGAAATTTTACTCTATATTGCAACCATAAAATCGCTAATGTGGATTTTGATTTTTGTTGCCATCCAAAAAGAGGTGATGCTGTTTTAGCTTTTGTTAAAGGTGGTAACGCTATTGTCCATCATAAGCTTTGCGATAGAGCTGATAAAATGATAGATAATAATCAAGATATGGTATTTATAAAATGGGATTCTAACATCCCTAAATCTTATAAATTGATTTTTTCTTTGGAAAATAAAAAAGGTGTTTTAGCGGAATTTTTGGCATTTTTAGCTAAAATGCAGATAAATTTATTAACAATTAATTTATCAAGTGATTTAAATTCGGCGGTAGATTATTTTGAGATTACAATGGAAATTCCTGATAATATCAACCCAGATAGTGTCAAGGATAGGTTAAAATCTCGTTGTAAAATTTTAGATTTTACATCTTTAAATGATGCTTATAAAGAAGGTTAAAAAGGTTTATTATGGATATAAAAAAAATATTAGCAGAAGTTAAGCGTGGCTGTGCAGAGCTTATTGATGAAGAAAGAATAGAAAATTTAATTAAAAATTATTATGAAAAGGGTGAAAATTTCTTCATAAAGGCAGGGTTTGATCCTACAGCACCTGATTTACATTTAGGTCATAGCGTGGTTTTAACAAAAATGGCTTTTTTGCAAAAACATGGAGCTATTGTGCAATTTTTGATTGGGGATTTTACAGGACAAATTGGCGATCCAAGTGGAAAAAGTGCAACGCGTAAAAAGCTGGATAAAGAGCAAGTTTTAATCAATGCTAAAACTTATGAAACGCAGGTTTTTAAGGTTTTGGATAAAGAAAAAACACAGATTAAGTTTAATTCTACTTGGCTTAATGAACTTGGAGCTGCGGGTATAGTAGAGCTTACTTCAACTTTTAGTGTAGCTAGAATGCTTGAGCGTGACGATTTTACCAAGAGATTTAAAGAGCAAAGCCCTATTTCGATTTGCGAGTTTTTGTATCCTTTACTTCAAGGATATGATAGCGTGGCTTTAAAAAGCGATATTGAAATGGGCGGAACGGATCAAAAATTTAATCTTTTAATGGGAAGACAGCTTCAAAGGGTTTATAATATAGGAAAAGAACAAGCTGTGATTATGATGCCTTTACTCGAAGGTTTAGATGGTGTAAACAAAATGAGTAAGAGTTTAAATAATTACATTGGTGTTACAGAAAAAGCTAATGATATGTATGCTAAAATTTTAAGTATTAGTGATGAATTGATGTTTAGATATTATGAACTTTTAAGTCAAAAAAGTCTAGAAGAAATCGCGCAAATAAAAAAAGATATAGAACAAGGCAATTTACATCCTAAAAAAGCTAAAGAAAATTTAGCTTTAGAGATTACGGAGCGTTTTCACTCCAAAGAAGAGGCTAATAATGCTAAGTCTGAATTTGATAGGATTCATTCTCAAAATGCTTTACCAAGTGATATGGCTGAGTTTGAAATACAAGGAAAAATTTGGCTTGCTAAGGCTTTGGTTGAATGTGGTTTGGAAAGTTCTACTTCTGCGGCAAGAAGAAGCATCAGTGCTAATGCAGTAAGTGTAAATTCTCAAAAAGTTAGCGACGAGCAAATGCATTTAGAACAAGGAGAATACATCTTACAAATAGGTAAAAGAAAATTTGCAAAATTAAAGGTAAAAGAATGAATTTACAACCCTTACAAATAGGAAAACATACTATAAAATATCCCATTTTTCAAGGGGGAATGGGACTAGGCATAAGCTGGGATAGATTAGCTTCTGCAGTTTCTTTAAATGGTGGACTTGGGATCATTTCTTCTGTGGGAACAGGATATTATGAAGAAAGAAAGTATGCAAGTAAAGAATTAAATGCTAAGCCTTATGGAAGTGAAAATTTTTACTCACGCAAGGGTTTGCAAGCTTTGATTAATAATGCAAGAAAAGTTTGTGGCGATGCACCTTTAGGGTGTAATATCTTATGTGCAAGTAATGATTATGCAAGAATAGCACGCGATGCTTGTGAAGTTGGTTTTAATGTGATTGTTTCAGGTGCTGGACTTCCCACAAATTTACCTGAATTTACTGCAGATTTTCCTGATGTGGCTTTAGTGCCTATCATTTCATCTGCAAAGGCTTTAAAAATTATTTGCAAAAGATGGCAAAGCCGTTACAATCGCTTGCCTGATGCAGTGGTTTTAGAAGGGCCAAAAAGTGGAGGTCATCAAGGTTTTACTTATGAGCAGTGCTTAGATCCAAATTATCAGCTAGAAAAATTAATCGCTCCTGTGGTAGAAGAGGCTAAAAATTGGGGGTCTTTTCCTGTGATTGCTGCAGGTGGAATTTGGGATAAAAAAGATATAGAAAACGCTATTTCTTTAGGGGCTAGTGGTGTTCAAATGGGAACGCGTTTCATAGGAACTTTTGAATGTGATGCAAGCGAAGAATTTAAAAGCGTTTTACTAGCTTCTAAAGAAGAAGATATAGAGCTTATTAAATCTCCTGTGGGCTATCCTGCACGTGGGGTTAGAACCAATCTTTTAAATTTGGTAGATAAAAGAATAGGTCCAAAGATCAATTGTATAAGCAATTGTGTAGCGCCTTGTGGACGCGGAAAAGAGGCAACTAAAGTAGGGTATTGTATAGCAGATAGGCTTTTTGATGCGTGGTCAGGTAAAAAAGAAACAGGGCTTTTCTTTACAGGTGCAAATGGATATCGTTTAGATAAGCTTATCAGTGTTAAAGAACTTATGGAAAAATTGGTTAATGGTGAATAATGGCTAAAATTTTTGTATTTTTAGTATTTGTTTTCACAACTCTTTTTGGAGCCTATGAAAATGAACTTGCAAATTTCGATAAAAATTTTATCGGTTCTAAAAGTGAAGTACAAGTAAAATTTCACCATCAGCTCAAAAGCCTTTATATACAAAGTGTTATTAATGAAGATGAAAAAACTAAAATTGAAATTTTAAAAAGATTGATCATCAGTTCAAATACTTTAAATTTAGATGACAAGTCATATGCTAATGAGTTAAAAGAAAGTGGTATAAGTGAAGCAAGTATTAATGCTTTAAGAAAGGCTGTTATTAAAGATATTAAGGTTCAAAATATTTCTCAAGATACTGAAAAATCAACTTTTGAACCTATAAAAACAGTTCAAAAAAATGAAAAAAAATCATCTAACGAACAAATAAAAAATACAGAAAAAACAAATTCTAAAACTTCGCAAGCACCAAAGAGTAGTATCGTTTCTAAAGCAAAAAGCGATGATAAAATTTATGTTTTAAAGTCAAGTAAAACAAACCAAGGTGTAGAGTTTGAACTAAATGCAGATTTGGATAAGGATCAATTAAAAAGTTTTGCTTTAGACGAAAAAGGAAACTATCGTTTTATTAGTGATTTTGAGGGGGTTTTAGAAGGGGGTAAAAAAGAGTTTAAATTTGATGACTATCGTTTAGTGATTTCACAATTTAATCCCAAAACCATACGCATAGTGGTTTATGCTAAAGAAAAAATTCCTATTGATATATCTTTTAAAGAAGAAAAATTAATTTTTTCAAAAGAAACTACTAGCCAAAAAAAGACTGAGCAAGTTAGTAAAATT
Source organism: Campylobacter sp. 2014D-0259 (assembly GCF_008000505.1). Lineage (NCBI taxonomy): Bacteria > Pseudomonadati > Campylobacterota > Epsilonproteobacteria > Campylobacterales > Campylobacteraceae > Campylobacter > Campylobacter sp. 2014D-0259. The sequence continues at coordinate 297,753 of NZ_VOAQ01000024.1, read as the reverse complement.
TCAGAGAAAAAGCAAGATCAAAAAACAGAAATTAAAACCAAAGCTTTAGAAACAAAAAAACAAGATAAAAAAACCAATAACGAAAAAGAAAATCAAGAGCCTTTATATGTTTTAGATGTGGATAAAATTTCTAATGCTGTGGTGTTAAATTTAAGCGATGATTTAGATGAAAAAGAAATAGCAGTATTTGATACCAAAGATCAAAAATTCCGATATGTTGTAAGTTTTAAGGGTGTGTTAGAAGGTAATAGAAAAAGCTTTACTTTTGGACAAAATGTGATTACAGTTACTCAATACAATCCAAAAACTGTTCGTGTGGTTTTGAGTGCTCCTAAAGAATTTAAACTCTTAAAGGAGTTGGATAATAAAAATCTCACTTTAGGTTTTTATGCACAAACTACAAATCAAAATGTAAACAAAAAAGCAACTCAAAGTTCTAGTAAAACTTTAAATACAAATTACAAATCAGGAAAGCTTGTGGTTATCGATGCGGGGCATGGTGGAAAAGATAGCGGTGCCTTAAGTGATAAAAAAGGAAGCTTAAAAGAAAAAGATATAGTTTTAAGCACGGCTTTAAAACTTGGAAATGAACTTAAAAAACGCGGTTATAAAGTGCTTTATACTAGAAGTTCGGATAAATTTATCAATCTTCGTGATAGAACTAAATATGCCAATGATAAAAGAGCGGATTTGTTTATTTCTATACATGCTAATGCAGCACCAAATGCCACAAAAGCCAAAAGTAGTGAAGGTGTGGAAACTTTCTTTTTAAGTCCTGCAAGAAGTGAAAGAAGTAAAAAGGCAGCAGAAAAAGAAAATCAAGGAGATTTTGAAGAGATTAATTATTTCTCAAAACAAAGTATTTTAAATTTCTTAAATCGTGAAAAAATCGTTGCTTCAAATAAACTAGCCATTGATGTACAAAAAAATATACTCACTCAAACACGCAAAAAGTATAAAATCGTAGATGGCGGTGTAAGAGAAGCACCTTTTTGGGTTTTAGTAGGTGCGCAAATGCCTGCAATTTTGATTGAAATTGGCTATATCACACATCCAAATGAAGGCAAAAGAATCGCCAATAAAGCTTTTCAAGATTTATTGGTTAAGGGTATTGCTGATGGAGTTGAGAGTTATTTTTATAACAACCGATGAAAAAAGCTAAGTTAATCTTTAAAGATAATACTCCTTTTTCTTTGGATTTTGATGATTTTTATTTTAATTCCAAAGATGGTTTAAATGAAAGTAAATTTGTTTATACTCATTCTTTTGAATGGAAAAATCAAGAAAATTTCATTATCGCAGAGAGTGGTTTTGGTATAGGTTTAAATTTTTTTCTTACTTTGAAGCGCTTTTTACAAACTACTCCTTCTAAGCGTCCTAAGAAACTTTTTTATATTAGCATAGAAGCTTTTTATATCGAAAAAGAACAATTAAGAGAAATTTATCAAAAACTAGGATTTTATGAAGAGTTTAAAGAGCTTTTAGAACAATTTTTAAAATTTTATCCTAAAGCTAAAGAAGGGATTTATCGTTTTTATTTTGAAGACTGTTTTTTAGATCTTGTTTTTGAAGATATTACTATTTTAAAAGAATTGGATTTTAAAGCTGATATTTGGTATTTAGATGGATTTTCTCCAAATAAAAATTCGCAAATGTTTGATGAAAATTTAATTTTTGAAGTGGCAAGACTTTCTAAAAAAAATACACAAATTTGTACCTTTTCTTCGGCAAGTTTTTTACAAAAAAATTTAAAAAAATATGGCTTTAGAGTAGAAAAAACCAAAGGTTTTAGAAAAAGAGAAATGATTAAAGCTTATTTGGAAAATGAGCTTGAGTTTAAAGACAAAGAAGCGTATTTTTCAAGAACATTTTCATCTTTAAAAAATAAAAAAGTAGCTATTATTGGTGCAGGTATATCAAGCGCTGTTTTAGCTTATGAGCTTAGTTTAAGAGGTTTTGAGATAGATGTTTTTGAAAAACATTTAGAATTAGGCAAGGGTGCAAGTGGAAATGAAAGTGGAATTTTAAGCTCTTTAATCTTAAAACCTAAGGTAAATTTAGGGGAGTTTTCAGAGCTTTCTTTTATAGAAGCAAGCCGTTTTTATAGACAAATTTTAGATTTAGAATTTAAGGGTGTGGTGGAGTTTGCACATAATGATTTGATGCAAGAAAGATTTGACACACAAAGAGAAAATGTTTTGTTTAAAATTTCAAAAAATCAAGCTTTTTTAGAAGAGGGTGGAGTGATTTTTCCAAAAAATTTGGTTAAAAATCTTTTTGAAAAAAGTAAAGCTTGTATATATTTTAATCATGAATTTCAAGCTTATAAATTTGAAAATGAGTGTTTTACTTTAAAATTTAAAAATGATATTGTTAAAAGTGATTATGCGGTTTTGATTTATGCTATGGGTGCAGATACAAAAGATTTTGTTTTTTATGATGAGATGAAATTAAGCAAAGTAAGAGGTCAAGTTACACATCTAAAACCTTTTTTAAATACTCCATTTCCTTTATCTTCTAAGGCTTATATTTGCCCTGTAAAAGATGATTTGCAAGTGATTGGAGCAAGTTATGATAGGCTTGATGCAAGTTTAGAATCAAAAGAAGAAGATGATAAACAAAATATAGAAAATATAGCCGAATTTATAGATAAAAATACAAAATTAGAAATCATAGGTTCTAAGGTAGGCTTTAGATCTTATTCGAGTGATCGCTTTATGATAGTTGGAAATGCCTATGATGAAGTGTTTTATAAAGAAGAATATAAAGCTTTATTATGGACAAAAAACAAGGAGCAAAAGCTAGCTAAAATATCTTGTAATTTGTATTTTAATTTTGCTCATGGATCAAGGGGTTTTAGCACAAGTGTTTTAGCGGCAAGGTATTTGTGTGCATTGATAAATAATGAACCCTTGTATTTAGAAAAAAAATACATCCACGCTATTCACCCTGCAAGATTTTTGATTCGAAAACTCAAAAAAGGCTTATGATTAAGCTTTAATTAAGAGTAATACTAATATTTGCTTATGAGAGTAAGTTTTTAACTTTATTTTAACTTCCTTTATTTTATTATTATAGAGAATAAATTTCATGTTATAAAGGAAATATAATGATTGATTATCATCAAATAGAGTCGCGTTTATCGGCTCTTGAAAAGCTTCCTTCTTTGAAAGACAATGATAGTATTACAAAAGCATTAGAAAAGTCAGGTTTTTCTAGAAGGGATTTTATGAAATGGGCAGGTGCTATGACTGCATTTTTGGCTTTGCCAGCGAGTTTTACTCCTATGGTGGCAAAAGCTGCTGAGCTTGCTGATAGGCTTCCTGTTGTGTGGCTTCATATGGCTGAGTGTACAGGCTGTAGCGAGAGTTTGTTAAGAAGTGATACTCCAACGATTGATAGTTTGATTTTTGATTATATTTCTTTAGAATATCACGAAACAGTGATGGCTGCAGCAGGTTGGCAAGCTGAAGAAAATTTAGAAAGTGCCATTCAAAAGCATAAAAATAAATACATTTTAATGGTTGAAGGTGGTATCCCTATGGGTGATACAGAGCATTTTTTAACCATAGGTGCACATGGAAAAACAGGCTATGAGCTCTCAAAAATGGCAAGTGAAAATGCTTTGGCAATTTTTGCTATAGGAACCTGTTCTAGCTTTGGAGGAATCCAAGCCGCAAGACCAAATCCTAGTAACGCACAGCCTTTAAGCAAAGTAACAAGCAAAACTGTGATCAATGTTCCAGGCTGTCCTCCAAGTGAAAAAAATATAGTGGGTAATGTGCTTCATTATTTATTATTTGGTGAGTTACCAGCACTTGATGTGTATAATAGACCAAAATGGGCTTATGGTCTAAGAATTCATGATCTTTGTGAAAGACGCGGACATTTTGATGCGGGTGAGTTTGTACATGCTTTTGGAGATGAAGGAGCAAAACAAGGTTTTTGTCTTTATAAAGTAGGTTGTAAAGGGCCTTATACTTTTAATAACTGCTCAAGAGAGAGATTTAACCAGCACACTTCTTGGCCTATTCAAGCAGGACATGGTTGTATAGGTTGTTCTGAGCCTGATTTTTGGGATACTATGGGGCCTTTTGAAGAGCCTATGGCTAGTCGTAAATTTGATACTGTTTTTGGCTTGGGTGCGGATAGTGTTTCAGATAAAATCGGCATAGGTGTGCTTACACTTACAGGCGTTGCTATAGCAGCACACGCAGTGATATCTTCCATGCAAAAAGATAAGGAATAAAAATGAGTCAAAAAATAATCGTAGATCCTATTACAAGAATTGAAGGGCATTTAAGAGTTGAAGTTGTTGTTGATGATAATAATGTGGTAAAAGAAGCTTATGCGGGCTCTACTTTGTGGCGTGGTATTGAAACCATAGTAAAAGGGCGTGATCCAAGAGATGCGGGTTTTATGACACAAAGAATTTGTGGAGTTTGTACTTTTTCACATTATAAAGCAGGTATAGTTGCTGTTGAAAATGCTTTAGGTATTACTCCGCCTTTAAATGCGCTTTTAACAAGAACTTTAATGAATGCAGCTTTATTTTTACACGATCATATTGTGCATTTTTATCAACTTCATGGGCTTGATTGGGCTGATGTGGTAAGTGCTTTAAGTGCTGATGTTAAAAAAGCAAGCGATGAAGCTTTTAAATACACTTCAAATCCTTATGCAACAGGTGCAGATAAACTTCTTGAAGTGCAACAAAGACTTAAAACTTTTGTAGATAAAGGAAATTTAGGACCTTTTGCTAATGCGTACTATGGTCATCCAACTTATCGTTTAACTCCTGAGCAAAATTTAATTGTTCTTTCTCACTATCTAGAATGTTTAAGAATTCAAAGAATCATTGCTCAATGTATGGCGATTTTTGGAGCTAAAAACCCACATCCACAAAGCTTAACTGTTGGTGGTGTAACTTGCGTTATGGATTTACTTGATCCTGCAAGAATGGGTGAATATATGGTTAAATTCCAAGAAGTGCAAGACTTTGTTAATCGTGCGTATTATCCTGATCTTGTGATGGCAGGAAAAGCTTATGCACATGAAGCAAGTGTTTTAAATGATATAGGGGTAAATAATCTTTACACCTTTAAAGAATTTCAAATCGGAAGAGATGAATGGCTTTTTGAAAGTGGTATTATCAAAAATGGAGATTTAAGCAAGGTTTATGAAGTAGAAGAAGATAAGATTACCGAAGAGGCAACTCATTCTTGGTATGCAGACAATGAACCTTTACATCCTTATGATGGCAAAACAAATCCAAATTATACAGGACTTGTAGATGGAGAAAGCGTAGATCATCATGGAAATAATGTCCATTCTAAAGTGTTTGATACTAAGGGTAAATATAGTTGGATTAAAGCTCCACGCTATGAAGGAAACCCTATGCAAGTAGGACCTTTAGCAAATATCGTTGTAAATTATGCTAAGGGTAATCCAAATGTTGTTCCTGTAGTAGATGAGTTCTTAAAAGAAACAGGACTTCCTTTAAATGCTGTATTTAGCACACTTGGAAGAACAGCTGCGCGTTGTATTGAAGCAAAAATCGTTGCAAATAATGCTTTAAAAGCGTTTAATAATTTAGTTGAAAATTTAAAAGTAGATCAGAGTACTTGTGCTCCTTATGTGATTGATAATTCTAAAGAATATAAAGGACGCTATATGGGGCATGTGCCACGCGGAACATTAAGCCATTGGTGTAGAATTAAAAATGGCGTCATTGAAAACTGGCAAGCTGTAGTGCCTTCTACTTGGAATGCAAGTCCAAAAGACGCAAATGGCATAGGTGGAAGTTATGAGCAATGTTTGATAGGACTTAAAATCGCTGATGTAAAACAACCACTTGAAATCATTAGAAAAATTCACTCTTATGATCCTTGTATTGCTTGTGCGGTGCATGTAATGGATGCTAAGGGCAATAATCTAAGCGAATATAAAGTGAATGTCAATCTATAAGGAGGCTTTCATGCAAAACAAAGAAGAAAAATTGCAAAGAAAAGCTGAATATGAATTTAGCATAGGTTTGCGTTTAACGCACTGGGTAAGAGCTATTGCTATAGTGATTCTTATTGGCACAGGATATTATCTTTCTTATGTGTTTCAAAGTCCTATTAGCAACGGCGAACCCGTAAATTTTATGCAAGCAAAATACCGCTTAGTGCATCAAGCGGTGGGTTTTGTTTTAATCGCTTGTATTATTTTTAAAGTATATTTGTTTTTCTGCGATAAGGTAAGCGCAAAAGAACGCAGAAGTGTATGGGATATTTTTAATATCAAATTATGGATAGAACAAGTAAAATTTTACATTTTCTTAGGAAAACATCCGCATTTAAAAGGGGTTTATAATCCTTTGCAATTTGTAACTTATTTTTTCTTTTATCTTGTGATGTTAGGTATCATTCTTACAGGGCTTATTCTTTATACTCATACTTATCATGAGGGCTTAGGTGGGCTTTTATATCATATTTTAAGACCGCTTGAAGCTGCAATGGGTGGCTTGGCTGATGTAAGAACTTATCATAGAATTTTGATGTGGGTGATTATGATTTTTGTACCAGTACATATTTATATGGCGATTTTTAACGCAGTAAAAGGTAAAGATGGTGCTATGGATGCTATTATTAGCGGATATAAATATATAAAAGAAGAAAAGCATTGAAATTCTTAGTCCTTGGAATAGGCAATATCATGTTTGCAGATGAAGGCTTAGGCGTTCATCTTTGCAAACAACTTGAAAAAAACTACAAATTTACTCATCCTGAATTTACTTTAGATTTTATTGATGGTGGAACTTTAGCTTTGCAACTTAGCTATATCATCGCTAGGTACGATAGACTTATCGTTTTAGACTGCATAGAAGCGCAAGATGCGAGTATAGGAGATATATTTTTCTTTCCTTATGATGCTATGCCTAATAAAATCAGCTGGAGTGGAAGTGCTCATGAAATAGAAATGCTTCAAACCTTACAATACATGGAACTTGCAGGAGATTTGCCTAAAACACACATCTTAGCTTGTGTGCCAAAGCGTATTGAAGCGATGAGTTTTAAGCTTTCAGATGAGCTTATACAAGGAGCTAAAATCATGGAAAAAACTTTACTTGATTTTTTAACCAAGGAAGGTTTTGCTTATGAAAAGATTGCGGATTTTTCTTTGCAAGAATTAGCCGATATTTCTTATAAAAATTACTAAATTTTTGTTCTAAAATTCATAGCTTTATTTAAAGAGATTAAATCCACATTTTCTAAATTCACACCACTTGGAATTCCTTGAGCGATTTTACTAAAAGTTAGGTTTAAGCCTTTAAATTTATCTTCTATAAAAAAGATAGTTGCATCAGAATTAATGCTATGTGTCAATGCAAAAATGAGCTCAGAGATATTTAGCTTAAGTATGATTTGCTTTAGTTTTTCAAGTTTTTCTTCATTTAACTCATCTAAAACAAAATATAGCCCATTGTAACTTTGACTCTCTTCGAGTGTTAGTATATCTTTTGGGCTTTCAACTATACATAAAATGTTTTTATTTCTTTCTTCATCGCTACAAATTTCGCAAAGCTCATTTTCGCTTAAAGCACCGCATTGCCCACAAGGTTTTATAAAGCGGATAGCATTTTCTATATTGTGTGCGAGTTTCATGCCATCGATTTGATTATTTATGCAAAGATGATAAGCAAGCCTTATAGCGGTTTTTTTTCCTATGGTAGGTAAATTTGCAAAACTTTCAACAAGTTCATTGAATTTTTCTAGGCCTTTTGCCATTATTTTTCTTTATCTCCAAAGAAAATTTTAAAGCAATGCTTTCCATCATCATAAAAATAAATCAAATCAAAATTATGCAGTTTACATACCTCTGAAACTATATAAAGTCCTAGCCCCATACCTTTGACCTGATTATGTTTTTCTCTTGTAAAAGCTTCAAGATAATGCTCTATAGGCTCTGCTAAAGGTTTGCCTGGATTTTTAATGGTAAAACATTCTTTACAACAAAAAAGCTCACAAGTGCCATTGTTTGAGTATTTTAAGGCATTATCGATAAGATTTTTTAAAATTACAGAGAAAATTTCCATATCAACATTGATTAAAGCATCATATCTTATATCAACTTTTACCACTTTGTTAAAATCATCTCTCATAAGGTGTTCTTTAGCTTCTTCAAGTATAGCGCTAAAACGACTAGGTTTAAAGTGTAAGTTGTAGTTTTTTGAAAATAAATTTTCGATTTTGGCAAATTCATTGATCAAAGAATCCATGCGTAAAAATATAGCGATAAGTCTTTCTTTTTGTCTGTCTTCTTTGATCATTTCAGAAATGATTCTCCCTTTTCCTATAGGGGTTTTTAACTCATGCATGATTGTTCTTAGGAAAAGTTGTCTTGATTGGATTAATTCTTGGTTTTTCTTGAAAGCTTTTTGAAATTCAAAGGCGATCTTACCTACTTCATCTTCTTGATAGTCTAAAAAATCAGGTTGTTCCCCATTTGCAACTTCGGCAACTTGTCTTCTTAATTTTTTTAAAGGCTCTAAAGATCTTAATACCGAAAAATACATAAAAACAACCAGCAAAGAAAAAGAGAAAAATCCTATCAATAAAAGATTATAAACCCTATCGCTAGTATTTTCTTCATATAAGCCATCAAAATCTTTACATTGAACATCAAAATAAAGATTGCTATGATATTTTAAAGAAGAAAGAGTACAAAGCTCTCCGCCTGCTTTAAAAAGTGATTGTCCATTATTTCTTATAGCTTTTACAAGATGGGGATTTTGTATAGCGTTAAAACCGCTGTTTCCAAGATAAGCTCCTATTTCAACACCTGAAGTGTTTTCATAGGAGATGAGTAAATTTTTTATAAGATTTTCTTGTTTTAAACTTTCTTCTTCATTATAGGCATTTCCTTCTATTTTTAAAAGAACGATAAAAAGCACACAAACCAAGAAAAAAGTAACAACAAATAAAATAATCAGTTTGGTATAAATAGAATAATTTTTTGTCATCCTATCAGTTTATATCCTATACCTCTAACAGAAAAAATATGTTTTGGAGATTTTGAACTATCTCCTATTTTTACTCTTAAGCGACCGATGATAACATCAAGGCTTTTAGAATCTTTATCTTTTAGATTTTTACAGCGACTTACAAGCTGTTCTCTTGAAACGCTGTATCCGTGTTGTTGGATAAGGTATTCTAAAATTTCAAATTCAGCAGGAGTAAGTGTTAAAACCTTATCTTCATAGGTGATCTCATGTCTTCTTTCATCGATTTTGAAAGCAGAATTAATATTTTCATTATTAGTGTGTTCAACTCTTTTTGTGCGACGAATAAGACTCATAATCCTTGCATACATTTCTTTTGGATCGTAAGGCTTTGGTAGATAATCATCAGCGCCGATTTGAAGCCCCACAACTTTATCGCTTAAGTCGCCTCTAGCTGATGAGATAATAATAGGAATATTGCTTTTTTGTCTGATTTCTCTACAAACTTCAAGACCATCAATTCCTGGTAAAGTTAAATCCAAGATTAGACAATCATAGCCTTGAACGCCTACATTTAAAGCACTTTTAGGATTTTCAAAATTTGTGATTTTAATATTAAATTGCGCTAAATACTCAGATAATAATTGCGCAAAATCAGGATCATCTTCTATCATCAACACATTAATCATTTTGGTATCCTTTAAATTTTATCTAAGATTTATAATCTTTACATAATTTTATTTAAAATTTGATAAATTATTGATTTTATTTTTGCTAAAATTAGATTTTTGAATTTTTAAGATTAAAATTCTAGCAAAATTTTAAATTTTTTAAAGGAATAATGTGGAAATAAGTTATTATGAAATTCTTGAAATCACGCAAAGTGCTGATAAAGAAACCATAAAAAAAGCCTATAGAAAAATGGCTTTAAAATACCATCCCGATAGAAACCAAGGCGATAAAGAAGCAGAAGATAAATTCAAGCTTGTTAATGAGGCCTATGAAGTTTTAAGCAATGATGAAAAGCGTGCTATTTATGATAGATACGGAAAAGATGCCTTAAAAGGCGGTGGATTTGGTTCTAGTAGCTCAGGTTTTGGTGGTTTTGAGGATTTAGGAGATATATTTTCTAGTTTTTTTGGAGAAGGCTTTGGCTCATCATCGCGTCGTAGAAAAAGTTCAAATGATGAGAAAATCCCTTCCGATTTTATCGTTAATTTAAAATTAAGTTTTAAAGAAGCGGTTTTTGGTTGCAAGAAAAATATAGACTTTACTTATAAATGCTCTTGTAAAACTTGTAATGGAACAGGGGCTAAAGATGGAAAACTTCAAACTTGTCCAAAGTGTCAAGGTAGAGGACAAGTTGGGGTTTCTCAAGGTTTTATCACTTTTGCACAAACTTGTCCTGATTGTCAAGGAAGTGGAGAAAAGGCTAGTGAAAAATGTAGTGATTGTAAAGGTTTGGGTTATAATGAAAGCAAAGATAGTGTCGAGCTTAATATCCCAGAAGGTATAGATACAGGTATGAAACTTCGTGTCAATGCTAAAGGCAATATCTTAAAAAATGGCACTAGAGGGGATATGTATGTTAAGATCATCGCTGCTGAAGATGATACTTTTGTCAGAGATGATGATGATATATATATAGAATTTCCAGTGTTTTTTACTCAAGCTATCTTAGGGCAAAGTATTAAAGTACCTACCATACGCGGTGAAGCGACCTTAAATTTACCAAAGGGTGCTAAAGATGGACAAAGATTTGTTCTTGAAAAAGAAGGAGTAAAAGATGTTCATAGTTCTCGCATAGGAAATCAAATCGTTCAAATTTCTATCAAATTTCCAACTTCTTTAAACGATGAACAAAAAGAACTTTTAGAAAAACTAAGTGAAAGTTTTGGTATCAAAGATGGTATGCATCAAGAGCAAAAAGGGCTTTTTGAAAAAATCGCTAATTGGTTTAAGTCTTAATTTTCCTAAAGCTTTTAGCTTGGGAAAATTTTTTATATAAATTTAAGTTTTAAAAATAAGGCATAAAAAAAGGCGGAGTAAAACCCCACCTTTGAAAGTTAAACTTGAAAGCTTCTTAGAATTTGTAAAGAGCTTGAAGTCTTACAGCATCGTGATGAGTGCTTTCAGGATCTGTATCAACATTTACATAAGAGTAGAATGCTGAGAAGTTAAGTTTTGGAGAGTATTTGTAATCTACTCTTGCAACTGCTTCAAGTTTTTTACCACCTTGACCAATTATATTTGTTTTTGTTCCACCGTATACGAAGTCAGCACCAACGCGAACTGTTTCGTTGAAAGTATATCCAGCAGTTACATAACCGAAGATATTTCTACCAATATCGCCATTTAGGTTAGATCCTCTAGTATAGAAAATTTCCTCACCTGCTAGTAAAGAACCGATGTTACCTTGATCTTCGATCGTAGTTACAGTAGCTTTATCTTTTTTACCGTAGTATAAACCACCAAGGCTAGCATCCCAACCATTTACCTCAACAGTACCTCTTAAAGCAAAGAAATTTCCATTTGCTGCATCTAATCTATCTTTAAGTTTATTATCTACTGAGTTTCCTAGGTAAGCACCTTCAATGCTCCAGTTGATTCCATCAAAGATAGTTGTGCTATAAGCTGCATCCAAGGCATACAAGAATGCATTTTCATTCATATAAGCTAACCATAATTGTGGGTTGAATTGTCCGCCAGCTATATCGTAAGAGCCGATAGCTGCAGCACCATAAATATTTTTGCTCCAATCTAAAGCACCGCTTACATCACCATCTCCATTTACATTACCTTTGTTGAAAGTTCCGTTAACTACATCTGCTGTAGCTGGAACTTTCTCATTGAAGCTATCCATTGCAAAAGCAGCTAGAGTTAAACCATCGATGCTGTTATTTACTACTTTAACACCTGTTCCAACTAAACCATCGATGCCATTATCTGTCCAGATAGTGTTTAGTTGTTGTTTACCAGCGATTACGCTTGTAGCAACATCTTCATTTGTATAAGTTAAGTATAATTGACGAACTGTTAAAGTATCACTTGTGTTGCTGATGCTGTCTATGCCATAACCACCATCTTGTGAGTTGTAGTCAAATTGAACGAAAGCTTTAAAGTTGTCTGATATAGCACCGCTGAAGTTAACTTGTGCTCTGTATTTATGATCTTGTTTTCCAGAAATACCAGAACCAAAATTTGCATTGCTCCAATCATTGCTTGTTTCATATCTGTATCTTAATACACCTGATACATCGATATCTTTGATCGCTTCTTCAAGTGGAGTAGCGTTAGCTGCTGAAAAAGCACCTGCAGCAAGAGCTGCAACTAAACTAAGTTTAACTAGTTTCATGAGAATTCTCCTTGTCAAAAATTAATAAAACATCGTAATTGTAGCACATAAATTTGGAGTTTTTTCTTAAGAAGCACTTAAAATAGTAAAAATTTTAAATCCGAAGGATAAAAACATCTAAAGAAAAGCCTAGCTAAAGGGATTTAAGCTAGGCGTGTAATTTTAAGGAGTTTTTCTTATGAATGTTTTTCGGTTCGTTTAGAAGTATAAGCCTAAAAAGTAAACGAGAAGTAATATATAGTTGTTTTAAATTATTTTGATAAAAAAACAAGTAAATTTTTACAAGCTAGGGATAAAATTTTATAAGTTTCATCAAAATTCCCACTATACCAAGGATCAGGGACTTCATCGTAGTTTAGACTAGGACTAAAATCAGTGATTTTTAAAACTTTGTTTTGGGTGTTGGTGAAGTTTTTTAAAACATTTTTGAAATTAGAATTGTCCATGGTAATTAAAAAATCGCTTTCATCGCAAAGCTTTTGAGTGAGTTTTTTGCTTGTGAAGTTTTTGTGTTCTATGTTAAGTTGGGCAAGCTTGTTTTTGGTGCCATAGTGCATACCTTCTCCATCGTGTTCTCCTGAAGTTCCAGCACTGCTTATAAAAAATTCTTTTTCTAAATTTGCTTTTTTGACAAGATCTTTCATGATAAATTCTGCCATAGGTGAACGGCATATATTGCCTAAGCATATAAAGAGTATTTTTTTCATTTTTATCCTTGAGTTTTAATTAAAAATTATAAAAAATATCATACAATAAATCCATGGAAAATTTCAATAGAACTTTGCTTGTGTGTTGGTTTGGTGTTTTTACCACAAGTATGGGGCTTAGTCAAATCGCTCCGATTTTGCCTTTTTATATCAAAGAACTAGGACATATTGATACGAGTGAAATAGCGTTTTATTCAGGGCTTGCTTTTGGGATCACTCCGCTTTTTATGGCTGTTTTTTCACCTTTGTGGGCTTTTTTGGGTGCAAAGTATGGTTATAAAAATATGCTTCTTCGTGCAAGTTTTGGGATGTCGGTTTTAACCTTATGGCTTAGCTTTGCTCATAGTGCTTTAGAAGTGGTTTTTGTGCGGGGTTTAACAGGGATAATCTCAGGTTTTACTTCTGCTGCTGTTGTGTTTATCGCTGTGATAGCACCTAAAGAAAAAGTGGCTTATGCTTTAGGAACTCTTTCTACGGCTTCTATAAGTGGAAGTTTGCTTGGACCTTTGTTTGGTGGCTTTGTGGCTGAATTTTTTAGCATTAGTGCGGTTTTTGATGTGGTGGCTTTTTTGATCGCTTGTTCTTTTGTGACGATTTATTTTTTCATCCATGAGAGAAAAATTCAAAAAGAGGCGAAGAAAAATACTCAAAAAGTAAAAGAAAATAAAACCCTTATCATCGTTCTTTTTATCACTACTTTTGTGATACAATTTGGTACTTTTGGAGTGATGCCGATTTTAAGTATTTATGTTGAGCAAATTCATCAAGGTGGAAATTTGGCTCTTTGGGCGGGTATAGTGGTAGCTGCAAGTGGGATTAGTAATCTTTTTTTCGCACCAAAACTTGGAAAAATTGCTGATAAGATAGGGCCTAGTAAGATTATTTTGATAGCTTTGATATTTTGTGGAATTTGCTTTTACTTGCAGGCTGTAGCAAGTAATGTTTATACGCTTATTTTCGTGCGTTTGTTTATAGGTGTAGGACTTGGAGGGCTTTTGCCTTGTGTGAATGCCTTGCTTAAAAAAAGTGTGAGTGCTAAAAATTTAAGTGTGATTTTTGGTTTTAATCAAACTTGTCAATTTTTGGGAAATTTTTGCGGTGCTTTTGGCGGAGGGCTTATGGCTTCGCATTTTAGCGTGGAATTTGTTTTTGCTTTTGTGTGTTTGATTTTTATCATTAATGCTTTTATTTTTTTAGCGTTTGAGAAAAAATATATCTTTTCAAATCAAGGCTTATAAATTTAGAAAGGTTTAAAATGGAAATGATTTTATTTGCTTTAGTGATGATTTTGCTTGTGTTTTTATTTATAGTACTTTTTAGGCAATATAAAAGCTCTAAAATAGAAGAAAAAAGCACGCAAAGCTTTAGCGATATCATGCAGCTTAAATCCATAGGAGAGTTAAGTGTTTTTCAAGTTTTTAGTAAAGAGATTGTCACTAAAAAAGATAGTGCTTTTAATGGAATTTGGAAAAATCTTTTAGGATGGTCTTTGAGTGAAAGACAGATTGCTTTGATTTTTGAATTTGAGATCACTTTTTTGTATGATTTAAGAGATAAAAACTTTGATATTTTGCCTTTAGGGGACGATACTTATAAGATCATCATGCCAGAGTGTAGATATAAACACAGCATCATAGATATGAAATTTTATGATGAAAAAAATGCTAAATTTTTACCTTTTTTACTGCCTGATTCTATCAATAGTACGGGGATTAGTTTTAGCGAAAGTGATAAAAACAAACTCATAAAAGAAGCTAAAGATGAGGTTAAAGACTTGTCTTTAAATCTTATCCAAAATTTGGAAAGCAAAATTCATAAAAGCGCTAAGGATACTTTAGAAGCTATTGCTAAAGGTTTTGGGGCTAAGAGAGTGGAATTTGAATTTAAGGATAATACGCAAAAGCTAGATGTAAACTAGCTTTTTTCTTGTCTTGCTTGGGTAATGCTTTTTCCACCTAGTCCGTAATTATCTGTATCGATTTCATCGATAATTACTACAGTGGAGCTTTTATTTTTGTTTAAAACCTTAGCAAGTAAATCCGTTACTCCTGGCGATAAGCTCTTGTTTTTGTTCTGTTGTAGGTTCTCCGTTTTCTTTGGTGATGTGTATATTTACAAAAGGCATTTTTAACTCCTTAAATTTTTATAATTATTCTAAAATCTAAAAAATTAAAATATTCTTTTATTTTGTAAATTTTTTGATTATTTCATAGTTTTGTAAAAGCTGTTCAAAAGAAAAATTTAAATTTGCGGGAGAAGTTGAGGGGAGGGCTATGGCTTCTAAGCGAGGGTGGAATTTAACAAAAAATTTATAAGCGCTTTGTCCTGTAGTAAAAATGGCTTGGATTTTGGCTTGAGAAAGGATCAGGCTTAAATCATTGGCTTTTGCATAACTTATAGTTTTATCATCTGAATTTTTTATCTTGCAACTTTGAAGTACATCCCAAAGAGCGATATGTTTTTTTCTTAAAAAGGCTTGTTGTTCTGTGATATTTTCTAATTTTACATCAAAAAGTGTTTCTAGTATGGGCCAAAAACGATTTCTTGAGTGTTGATAATAAAAGCCATCTTGTCTTGATTTTACTGAAGGAAAAGATCCTAAAATTAAGATTTTAGAATCTTTGTCAAAAAAAGGCTCAAAAGGATGAGTTAGAAATTTACTCACTCACACAAATCCACAGAAATTTTTCCGTTTTTAATTTCGCTAATTTTAACTTTTAAGCTTTGGTTTTCAGTTAAATTAAGATGCTTGCTTTTTGAGCTATGCAATAAACCATCAACACCATTTTTAAGTTCCACAAAGGCTCCAAAAGGAGCGATTTTTTTAACAATACCTTGAAATTCTTGCCCAAGTTCAAAGCCTGATATATCTTTGTCTTTAGAGCCTTTTTTAGTTCCTTTTTGAGAGCTTGTGATGTTTATGATGTAGTCTTTTGCGGCTTTGATTTGCTCGTTTTGACTACCTGCTATTTTTACTTCACCTTTTTCGCGATCTAAGTCTATAGAAACGCCAAATTTTTCTATGATTTCTTTGATGGTTTTTCCAGCTTGTCCTATGATATCAACGATTTTTGAAGGATCAACGCTAAAAAGCTCAAGTTTAGGTAAAACTTCTTCATTGACTATGATTTCTTTTGCAGCTTCTTCCATGATATTTAGGATGTGAATTCTTCCTTCTTTGGCTTGATATAAAGCTTGTTTTAGTGTTTCTTGATCGATTCCGCCTAGTTTTATATCCATTTGAAGAGCAGTAACGCCGTCTTTGCTACCAGCTACTTTAAAATCCATATCCCCATCATGATCTTCAAGTCCCATGATATCTGTTAAAACAGCATGCTTGTTATCTTCAAAGATAAGCCCCATGGCCACTCCTGCAACAAGTTTTAAGCTTGGCACTCCTGCTGCTTTTAAGGCTAAAGATCCGCCACAAACCGTTGCCATAGAACTTGAGCCATTGCTTTCTAAAATTTCACTGACTAAGCGGATTACATAAGGATAGTTTTCATCCACGCTTGGATAAAGTGCTCTTTTGGCTAAATTTCCATGTCCTAGTTCTCTTCTTCCTGGAGCTTTGATAGGACTTGCTTCGCCTACTGAAAAACCTGGAAAATTATAATTTACCATAAAGCGTTCGCTTATAGGATTTTTTTCTGTAAGCAAGTCTATCATTTGAGCATCGTTTTCTCCGCCTAAGGTTGCAACAACTAGAGCTTGAGTTTGTCCACGAGTGAAAAGACAAGAGCCATGAGCGTTTGGCAAGATATTGGTTTCTATACTGATAGGACGAACCTCGTTTAAACTTCTACCATCAGCTCTTTTGCCTTCATTTAAAATTTGCTCACGAATAAGTTTGCGTTTGACTTTAGCTAAGGTATTTAAGACACTTTCTTCGCTCCAGTCTTTAGCGATTTCAAGATTTAAAATTTCTTTAGCGATTTTATTTAATTCGCTCGCTCTTTCGCTTTTTGCCATTTGATTGATGGCTTCTTTGATTTGTTTTTGGAAATTATTTT
Organism: Campylobacter sp. 2014D-0259; assembly: GCF_008000505.1. Lineage (NCBI taxonomy): Bacteria > Pseudomonadati > Campylobacterota > Epsilonproteobacteria > Campylobacterales > Campylobacteraceae > Campylobacter > Campylobacter sp. 2014D-0259. The sequence continues at coordinate 280,692 of NZ_VOAQ01000024.1, read as the reverse complement.
CTATAAAAGCTAAAATTTCAGGATGTTCAATCTCATTTTTTAGTTCGATTTGAGAATTTTTTTTGTGTTTGCTAAAGGCTTCTTCATAAGCATTTGAACCATTTAATATAGCTTTTTGAGCTAAATTTAGAGCTTCTAAAATTTCATCTTCACTAAGTTCATTCATATTTTGTGAAGTGGTTTGAGTTAAAACATCAGCATAAGGAGCTTCGATAAAGATTTCATTTTCTTTTTGATCAGGTAAGGCTCTCATTTCTATCATCAAAAGCTCATCTTTTACACCTGCTACATAGAGATCTAGGGTGCTATTTTGAAGTTCCTCATTGTTTGGATTGAGTATGAAATTTCCATCTATCTTTCCTATACGCACACCACATACTGGAGCTTTCATAGGTATATCACTAAGATAAAGTGCCACACTTGCGGCATTTAAGCTCATTACTTGCAAATCTACTTTAGGATCAGCTGAGAGAACCATCACAACGATTTGAGTCGGATAAGTATAGCCTTTTGGAAAAAGAGGGCGTAAGCTTCTATCAATAATGCGCGCTGTTAAGGTTTCTGCATCGCTTGGCTTGGTTTCTCTTTTGACATAACCACCAGGGATTTTTCCTGCGGCATAAGCTTTTTCGATGTATTGGACGGTTAGAGGTAAAAAATCTTCTTCAACTTGTTTTTCTTCTCTTGCAACTGTAGCTAGAACAACGCTTTTGCCTTGTCTCATTAAAACAGCACCGGCAGCTTGTTTGGCGACTTTGTCTATATCAAATATTTCTGTATTTTTGTTAATTTCTATGCTGTATTGCATTATTTTTCCTTTTTTACCAGATAATAAATTCGTAAAATTTTTTAAAATATTTAGCAAATTTCATCCTTTTTAAATTTTGTTTTCACTTTCTGCTAAAGAGAAATCGTATTTTACTCCTCCTAAAGGATAGAAGTTGAAAATAAAATAAACTCCGCTTTGATTTTTAGCTGTGATGCCACCACTTGTGAGTTGTGGATCGATTCTTTCTCTATACATTAAAGAATAGTTCCAACATTTTCTTTGGTAGGTATAGCCAAGTTCCCACATGTTTGCATGAGCTCTTTGAGTATCAAACCAAATTCCACCAAATAAATTGTAATTAGGTGTGGCAATATAATTTGCTCTTGTGCCAATAAAGCTATATTTTCCATACTCATCGTTTTGATAAGCATGAGAAAACATCCAATTAAATTTTGAATTTGTATTGACTTCTATTTGGCTGATGACATTGGTAAAGCGACTTTGTTCATAAGAGTAAAGCACTTCGCTGTTAAGATTGATGTTTTCATTAAAATAATAAGTTAAAAGATTTTGAAGTTCATAGAATTCATTTTGTTTATTGAGATAGTCAAGTGAAATTCTGTGTTTGAGTTTTTTTTGTCCTTCGTTGTTATAGAAATATTGCACAGCATAAAGACTTGTATGTTCGTTTTCTTTGTCGTATTCTTCAAGATAATTTTGCGTGATTTTACCTGATTTTGCTCCTGGTAAAATGTAATTCACCCCTAAATTTAAAGTATGAAAGAAATTTTCATAAGCTTTTGAAAGATCGGTGTAGAGATTAAAATCATGAGTGTTTCTGAAATAATGCTCATGGTTTCTTTCGGGATCGTTGCTATAATTTACAAAAGAAGCATAAAATCTTTCTGTAAAAGTAAAGTGTAAAAAGTCTCCAAAAAAAGCGTTGTGATACGAGATAGGCAAGTCTAAATTTAGCTCATTTGCATAAGAACCAGCAGGTCGGTAAAAATTATGAAATGAAGCATCAAATGAATAACGCAAGCGTTCATCAAAAAGGTTATTTAAAAATCTATGATATTGAAAGCTTGGATATTCTTGTAAGGTTGTATTGTTGCTAAGTTTAGATGTGTCGATATAATATCTTGCATAAGCTCCATAAAAATTGTTTTCATCGGCTAAAAAATAATTGATTTTGGAGGTTACAAGCGAGTTAAGATCTCGATAATCCCTACTTCCTAAATTTAAATAATCCACATCGTTGAGATAGGTTGCATCTATCCATAGGCCTTCTTGAAAATTATCACTGAGTAAAGATTTGATTAAATCATCTCTTGAGTATTTTAGTTCTATTCCATAGTGGGTTTGATTTTTCAAATTTTCATCGTGAAAATAGGAGCTATTTTCCCTAAAAGCACCAAAATTTAATTCTCCTGTTGAATATGGAGAATCAAGAAATCTTAAAGTAGAATAAAGTCCAAAACCACGGTTTGTTCGAATTTGTGGATCAAGTTCTAAATCCCAATTTTCTTGAGTGGCTATATAAATAGGTTGTTCATAGTATAAGCCTTCGCTACTTTTTAAAACGATTTTTGGGATTAAAAGCCCGCTTTGTCTATGAGTATCAGCGCTAAATCCAAAATAAGGTAGATAAAAAACTGGGGTATTTTTAACATATAATCTTGCATTGTAAAGATGAACAAAATTGGTTTCCCGGTTAAGCCAGCCTTTTGAAAAACGAATTTCCCAATCAGGATCTTCAACATTGCAGCTTGAAACTGCTGAAATTTTGCTTTCAAAGACTTTATCATTTAGATGGCTTGTTTTGCTTTGAAACCATACTTCAAGATTGTTATTGGAAAAGAAAAAATTACTAAAATCGGCTTGATTGGAATTTAGGTTGATTTTAGCATAATCAGAATGTGATCTTTCGTTTTGTCCCCTTAGGATGTTAACATCGCCAAAAAGCTCAACATCTCCGGTTTTTTCATTGTAAATTGCTTTATTGGCAGTGATGAAATAAAAATCAGAAAAAATAATAACATCATTGTTTGCAGTAAGAATATCACCTTCTTTTTTTGCATCAAGAGCGTAAATATCAACTTGTGCTGCATTTAAAGCTATGCTAGTTCCTAGCAATAGGGAAAATTTACGCCACATCGACTACTATTGTCCTTGCTAGATAATCCTCCCAAGCTTTGCGCAAATCATTGCTTAAAGCCCAAGCAAACCCAAGCATAAACGCCATAGCACTAACTTGTCTTATGGCAGATCTGATGCAACTTTGGATGAGATTGGGTTTGTCGAGAAGATTTTCATCCAAGATGATAATTTTGCATAATATTTTTCCCAAACTTGCCCCATAAAGATAAGTAAAAATCGCTTGATAGCTAAAATGAAGCAAGATGAAGCCAAGATAAAAATTTCCTATAATTTGAGTCGTTTCAAATAAATCTTTTGCTTGGATTAGACGATCATAAAAAATGATAAATACAATCAAAGAAATAACCATATCATCGATTAAAAAAGCTAGAACTCTTTTTCCAAAACTTGCTATTTTTAGATTTTCACGCTCTAAGCGGTCTTGTAAATTTTCTTTCATTTAAGAACCTGATGAGCGATGTCTTTTCTGTATTGTTTTCCTTTGAAATTTACATTATCACAAAGTTTATAAGCATTTTTTTGCGCTTCTTCTATACTTTTTCCTGTGCCAACGCAAACTAAAACTCTTCCACCATCAGCCATTAATTTGCCATCTTCTAGGCTTACTCCAGCATAAGAAATATGAGAGTTTTCAGGAATGTTATTTACAGTAATTTCACTTTTTGGTGAACTTTTGTAAGGATAGTTTTCACTCGCGCATACAACCCCTACTGCAAATTCTTTTTTGATTTTGATTTTCGCGTGTCTTAAGCGTCTTTGAGTAGCAGCTAAAATAAGCTCTAAAGGATCTTCGATTAAAGGCATTAAAACTTCACATTCAGGATCGCCAAAGCGAACATTAAATTCTAATACATAAGGTTTATTTCCAACGATCATAGCGCCTATAAATAAAACGCCACAAAATTCCGCTCCTTCTTTTTTCATACCTGCTAAAGTCGGTAAAATAATATCTTTTTGAACTTTTCTAAGCAAACTTTCATTCGCTAAAGAGCTAGGGGCGTAAGCACCCATTCCACCAGTATTTGGCCCTTGATCATTATCGAGTAATTTTTTGTGATCTTGTGCTGCAGGAAGTAAAACAAAATCATTGCCATCACATACTGCAAAAATGCTTAATTCATAACCGTCTAAAAATTCTTCAATTACAACGAGTTTTCCAGCATCTCCAAAGCTTTCTCCACTAAGCATTTTAGCTGTTTCTTCTATAGCTTCTTCATGAGTTTTAGCTATAATAACGCCTTTTCCGGCACAAAGTCCATCAGCTTTTACTACTATGGGAGGGGTTAAACTATATATAAAATTTTTTGCTTTTTCAATGTCATTTGTGTTTAAAAATTTGGCTGTTTTGATGCGGTATTTTTTAAGAAAGCTTTTCATAAAAGATTTTGAGGTTTCAAGCATTGCAGCAGCTTTGCTTGGCCCAAAAATAGCAAGTCCTTGTTGTTTAAAAATATCTACAACCCCTTCAGCTAAAAAACTTTCACTTCCTACTATACAAAGATCAAAACCTTTTTCTTTTGCATAGGTTGCTAAAACTACTGGATCTTTTAGGTTTAAATTTGTTCCAAGACTTTCGGTAGCGCCATTTCCAGGAGCAAAATAAAACTCTAAATTTTTGTCTACTCTTCTTAAGGCTAAAGCAATAGAGTATTCTCTTGCGCCACTACCCAAAATCATTATTTTCATTTATATCTCCTTTTAAACCCAAACAGCCGTTTAACAAAGATTGACCCCAAAAAGTCAAAGAAAACCGCTAGGTAATTTTTAAAGGCTGCAACTTCTCGCTTTTTTCAAAGCTCAAACGATGCCACAGAACACGGTAAATCACACAATCGCAGTTAATAAAAATGTGTTGAATCACTTTAAATACCACAAACTGTTTAGGCAAGGAAATTATAACTTAATTTAGCTTAAATTTCTATGTCTTAAATCAGTTTAAATTTGGTTTTTCCTGATTTGTCAAAATGCTTTCCTTGTAAAATAATATCGGCAACATTTTCCCAAACATGTTTTTCATCAATATAGACTATATCAAAGGTGTTATCACGCATTAAAGACTGATAATTTACTTTTTTAGGTGCGTATTTTACTAAATAATACGGATTTTGTGAAAAGTTTTCAATTTTTAATTTGCATAATAAATCTAAATCCGATGTGACAACTAAAAATTTTTTTCTTTGTTCTTTTGTGATTTTTTGAATATACACTAAAAGTTTTTGATCAAAAGGATTTAGAGCGGATTTATTTAAGCGACTTAAGTAATGTTCTGCAAAAGAAAGAGAACAGAAAGAATTTTCTATATTACTCATAGTAAAATAAGAATTTTTAACCCCTGATGATTTTAAAGATAAGTGCCAAATTTTAACATCCATTATGGTTGCGCATAGATTTAAACCTGTGACAATTTTTTTAAAGAGCTTTTCTCGTGAAAGTTTAAAAGCATTTTCGAAAATATTGTAATTTTTCTTATAAAAATCTTCCCTTATAGCATCAAGTCTTTTTAGTGTTGTTCTGTAGTATTCTGCTTCTTTTTGTAGTTTAGTCAATCTTTCTTGTCGTGCTTTAAGTTTTTCAGGGTCTGCATTGGCCGCATTGCTTTTAAGATTTATTTCAGATTGTAAAGTTTTCATTTGTGCTTCAAGTGAGGCTAGACGATTGTTTCTTGTATCTATGGTGGCTACTAAAGCTTGGTAATGACACTGCAAAGATAAAAAAGTTTCGTTAAAAATTTTAGTGATATTTGGTTTTTGATCAGCTATCATTTGCTTGTATGAATTCTCTAAATGCATCATGATGCTTTTTAATGCGCTAAATTGGGTTTGGTCTATGCTATTATCCATAAAAATTAAAGTATCATAAGCTTTAAATAAAAATCTTTTAAGTATAAGATAATCAAGTATGCAGGGAATTTCCTTTTCATCTTGTAGATTGGCTTGAAGTGTTTCTACGGATAAAATTTCATGAGCAAAATATTTTTGTATAGCTTGAGGTATAGTAAAAGAAAGAGGAATTTTTTCTATAGTGTCAAAGTCTGTCGTTCTATAAAGTTCTGTTATATAAGCACTTCTTCTTGAGTTTTGCAAGTCTTCTAATTCATCATCATTATCAGTTTTCCAAAAATCATGCTCAGTGATAAAATCCCCTTCTTTAAATTCTTGAAATTTTGAAGGTTTTATACCTGTTATGGTTTTGCTTGTTTGAACGGGCTTGCCGTCTTCTGCTTTTTTTTCGCTAGAAAGAGTTCTAAATTCCACAAGCATACCAACACTTGGCATACTTTTTTTATCATTCCAAATTTGGCGATTGAAGTCAAAAAAGGTATTTGCTGAGTTTGTAACGGTTCCACGTCCTGTAGAATCCATATAAATAGCTATTTTTCCATGCATATTTCTTCCTTGAAATTTCTTGAATAAATTCTAGCCTTATTTTTATAAAAATTTTATAATAAAAATAAGAGCTAGAAAAAATGGATCATTCCCATTCTATGGTTGCAGGTGGTTTGCTTGAGATATCATAAACAACGCGGTTTATACCTTCTACTTCATTGATGATACGGCGACTTATGTTTTCTAAAACTTCATAAGGTAAATGCGAGAAAGTAGCTGTCATACCATCGCTTGCATCTACAACGCGTATGCAAACTGCATTATCATAAGTGCGGTTATCCCCCATAACCCCAACGCTTTTAATATTTAAAAGCACGCAAAATGCTTGCCAAGTTTTATCATACCAACCTGTACTTTTAAGTTCTTCGAGTAAAATTACATCAGCCTTGCGCAATAGTTCTAAGCTAGGGCGATTTACTTCTCCCATAATGCGTATAGCAAGCCCTGGCCCAGGGAAAGGATGGCGATAAACCACTTCTTTGCTAAGTCCAAGCTCAAGCCCTAAAGCACGCACTTCATCTTTAAAAATTTCTTTTAAAGGCTCTATGAGTTTAAGATTCATTTTTTCAGGTAAGCCCCCTACATTATGATGGCTTTTAATGGTTTTGCTTGCACCTACAACAGAACTTTCTATGATATCAGTATAAAGTGTGCCTTGAGCGAGATATTTTACATCTTTATGTTTTTTTGCTTCTTCTTCAAAAACTTCTATAAAGGTATTTCCTATGATTTTTCTTTTTTGCTCAGGATCTCTAACATTAGCCAAGCGACTTAGGAAAATTTCACTTGCATCAATGCTGATAAGATCGATACCTAAGGTATTTTTAAACATAAATTCAACTTGTTCTTTTTCTCCACTTCTTAAAAGTCCATTGTCTACAAAAACTACTATAACTTGCTCTTTTATAGCGCTAGCTAAAAGTGCAGCAACTACGCTACTATCTACTCCGCCACTTACTGCGCAAAGCACTTTATCACTGCCTACTTCTTCACGGATTTTTTCTGCTTGAGTTTTTGCAAAAGAACCCATATTCCAAACGCTTTCACAATTGCAAGCGTATTTAGCAAAATTTTTTAAGATATTTTTGCCAAATTCACTGTGTTGTACTTCTGGGTGAAATTGTAGAGCAAAGAATTTCTTATCTTCATTTCCAAAAACACAAAAAGGACTATTTTCACTTGTGGCTAAAACTTCAAAACCTTGAGGTAAATTTTCTACCTTATCAGAATGACTCATCCAAACAGTTTGTTTTTTTGGAAGATTTTTAAACAAAGCGCTATCTTTTTTAACTTCTATGTTTGCTTTGCCGTATTCTTTATGTCCTGCAGGTGCTACTGTAGCTTTGTAATGATGTGCCATAAGCTGCATACCATAACAAATTCCAAGAATAGGTAAACCTAAGTCAAATATACCTTTATCGCAAAAATACGCATCAGTTGCATATACGCTTGCTGGACCTCCGCTTAAAATAATACCTTTTGGTTCTTTCGCCTTAATATCAGCTAAGCTCACATTAAAAGGTAAAATTTCTGCATAAACTCCTTGTTCCCTTAAGCGTCTTGCTATAAGCTGAGTGTATTGAGAGCCAAAGTCTAAAACTAAAATATCTGCTTTTTTCATTATTTACCACCTATGTAATTGTTCGTATTTTTTAATGGTTTTTACCGAACCATTTTGTTCATAGCTTGTGTATTGAGGGTTGCCTTTATATCCGCAAGCACAGAAGAAAATTAAGAAAAGAAATGCTAAAATCATCTTATGGGAAAAAGAAATAATATTAAGATGACTAAAAACGCTAGTGCTGTTATTAATGAATTGATGGATAAACCTCATTATAAGCCTTTAAAAACCTTATTTTTTTGCAAAGATTTTTTAAGTTCTTTTCCGCTTGCTAAGCAACGTTTGATTGCTAAAATTTATGTAAAAAATCATATTTTAAATATAATAACCTTACATCCAGCAGCTTATCAAGAATTAAATCATGATGATAGCAAAATTTATATTAAATTTCTCATAAAAGCGTATGGACAAAAATATCCTTTAAGTGGATTTGTTGATATAAAAGATATAAAAATCTTTTCTCAAAAATACACTTATGCAGTAAATAAAAACAAAAATGATGAAAAACTCTCTAAAAATTCTTATTTGGAGCTTTCTAAGGGTGAATTTAAAAATTGCTTTGAAGATGAAAAATTATTTAAGAAATTTGAAGATTTAAGAGAGCTTATAAAAAAAGGTTCTAATCTTGACTAAAGAGAATTTAGAAAATGAGTTAAAAACTCTTCCTAATAGTGCTGGAGTGTATCAATATTTTAATCAAGAAGGAAAGCTTTTATATGTAGGTAAGGCTAAAAATCTTAAAAATCGTGTCAAATCTTATTTCGCTTTTACTCCAAATTTACATGCAAACCCAAGAAATTCTTTAAGAATTCAAAAAATGATTGAAGAAACAGTGCATTTGGAATTTATCACTACTAATTCAGAAGCCGATGCTTTGATTTTGGAAAATTCTTTTATCAAACAACTGCATCCAAAATATAATATTTTACTAAGAGATGATAAAACTTATCCTTATATTTATGTGGATTTTGAAGAAGAATTTCCACGCTTTGAGATCACTAGAAAATTAGTAAAAAAAAGCAAAATTAAATATTTTGGCCCTTTTTTTAAAGGCGCTAGAGAGCTTTTAGATGCGCTTTATTTATACTATCCTTTAAAGCAAAAAGCAAGTTGTAAATCCCCTTGTATTTTTTATCAAATTTCTCGTTGTCTTGCGCCTTGTGATAAACGCATTAGCAGGGAAAAATACCTTGAAATTTTAGATGAGGCTATGCACGCGCTTTTAAATCCTAGTATTTTAATAAAAAATTTAGAAAAACAAATGCTTGTTTTAGCACAGAATGAAAATTATGAAGAAGCAGCTAAAGTAAGAGATCAGATTGTAACGATTAAGGATTTAGAAGTTAAGGTTGAAATAGATATTGCAAAATTAGAAGATTTTGAAGTATTTGCTTTAGCTTTTGAAAATTCCATGCTTTCAACCTTGCGTTTTGTAGTGCAAAATGGAAAAATTATCAGTGTAAATTCTAAGATTACTCCTATAAAAAATGATATACAATGGGATAAAAATGAAATTTATAAGCAACTGATTTTAGAAAATTTTAGCATGGATATTCCTTTGCTTGCAAATGTTATTTATGTTTATGAAGAATTTGAAGATAGAATGCTTTTAGAAGAAATTTTAAGCCAAAGGTTTGATAAAAAAATCAGTATTAAAATCCCTAAAATAGGAGAAAAAAGAAGAATTTGTGATTTGGCTTTTCAAAATGCCCTTTTAAATATAGAAAAAGAGCAAAAAAATCATGATTTTACTATACAAAAAGAATTAAAGTCTTATTTTGAGCTTGAAAATTTACCAAATGATATAGAAATTTTTGATAATTCTCATTTGCAAGGCATGGCAAATGTTGGAGCTATGGTAACTTATAGTGCAAATTCTTGGGATAAGTCAAAATATCGCAAATTTCATTTAAAACATAAAAATGATTATGATCAAATGCGTGAAGTTTTAATGCGTAGGGCTTTGGACTTTGATAAAATACCCCCTCCTGATTTATGGCTTATAGATGGAGGCAAGGCTTTGCTTGATTTGGCTAAAGAAATCATTGTAAGTAGTGGGGCAAATGTCGATATTTTAGCTATTTCAAAAGAAAAAATCGATGCAAAAGCACATAGGGCTAAAGGAGGTGCTAGAGATAAAATTCATTCCTTAAAAGGAGAATTTAGCCTAAGTATTAACGATAAAAAACTACAATTCTTACAGAAATTAAGAGATGAAGCGCATCGTTTTGCTATCAGCTTTCATCAAAATACTAAGAAAAAACAGGACTTGAATAGTTCTAAGCTTGTAAATTTAGGACTTAGTTCAGGGGTTATACAAAAACTTTTAGCGTATTATGGAAATTTTGAATCTATATATAAGGCTGATTTTAAAGATCTTGCAATGCTTGTAGGCAAGAAAGTGGCACAAAAGATAAAGGAAAATTGATTTGATATTAGCAGGGATAATTTTTATTTTTAATCTAATTTTAGCGTATTTAAGTATTGATATCTCAAAGCTTGATAGTGTTGCTGAACAACTGAAAATAGGTATGTTTTCTAGCATTTTTGTTTTATCTTTAACACTTTTTATTTTTGCTTTTAGACAAAATAGAAATATAAACAAAATATATCAAAAAATTTTTTACATGCAAAATGATTTTTTAAATTTTCAAAAAAAGATTGATGTTGATAGCGTGCTTGATTTGTTAAAGGAAAAATTTGAAACTACGGGTCAAAATTTAACTAAAACATCCCATGAAAAAGATAGATATTTGCATTTATTGGAGGAAAATTTATATCAGCTTGGAAATATATCCAATGCAATGCGTTGCTTAAATGAAGGGTATAATAAAGAAATTAATTCTTTGATTTTAAATGCCTTAAATTCTCAAAAAGATCAAATTAGATTAGAATTAAATGAGGCTTTAGAGCATCATAAAAGCATTATAGGGACATCTCATGGAAAGGTTTTGCAATTTGAAGCAAGTGTGGCTATAGTTAATAATGATGAGCTTGAGAATTTTTTACTTGCAAATTTACTTTCGTATTTTGGCATAGAAAGCACTTGTTTTAAAAATTTAAGTTTTGATGTTAATGACTTTCATTTGATTTTTATCAAGGATAAAATTTTAAATGAAAATGTAAAGAAAAACTATGATTTTATAGTGATGGGTCGCCATAAAAATACACATTATGAGTATTTTTTAACTTTACCTTTTGAAAAAAAAGATCTTGAAAATATTTTGCAAAACAAGCTTGATAAGGTTTGCACTTTAAAATTTAAAACCCCTTATCAAAATAATGTATTGCTTTTTAAACAAAATGATTTTGATGCAACCTTATTTTTTAATATAATAGAAAAACAATGCGATAAAAATGTATGTATAAATTCTTTTAGTCAATTAAAACAAGAATTAAGCAAGGAGACTTATCGTTTGATTTTGCTTGATTATGAATTAATTAAATTTGATCTTGAGCAAATGAGAAATTTGTTAAGTGCTTATAAAAAACAGCATCCACAAAGCCATATCATCTTTTTTTCAAAGGAAAAAGTTGGGGATTTTGATTGTGTGAGCGAAGTTTTAAGTGATGTAAGTAGAAATGATCTTATAACTTTACTTAGAAAGTATTTACCAAAGGCCTAAGCTTTATAAAATTTAACTCCAGCTAAATCGAGAATTTTTACCTTTTTTTCTTTGATAAGTTGATTTAAGAGAGTTTTGGATTGTTCATCAAATTTCACTTCAATGTCTATTTCGCTTTGTGAGCGCAAATGAAGCATTTTTAATAATTCTTCTTCATTGAAGCTTAGTTTTTCACCTTCATAATGTCTTTTGGCTAAGAGTACAGGAGTAGAATCTATAAGTTTAGAAAGTTCTAAAAGTTTTTCTTCGCTTACTTTTTTAACGGCATAAGCAGGAGGTCTATCTATGGTGCTTAGATCAACCCTTAAAGGCATGATTTTTTTTAAAGCTTGATTAAGTGCTTCAAATTCTTCTTCGTTGTCATTAAGATCTTTAACAACTAGAATTTCCATAATCAAATCTCCGTTAAATCTAGCTCTAAAATCTGCCATTTTTTCTATCATTTTTTCTAAATCTATGTTTTTTAAAGCTCTATCAATACGATAAAAAGTTTTAGCAACTGCACTATCTAGGCTAAATTTGACCACATCTAGTTTTAGCAAAGCATTAAATTTGTCTTCGTCTAATACAGCTGTGCCATTGCTTAAAATAAGCAATTTTTTATCTTTAGCAATGCTGCGTAAAGATAAAATAAGCTCATTTAAATGAGGATAAAGACTAGGCTCTCCGTTAGCAGTAAGGGTAAGAAAATCAAATTCAACATTTTTTTCAAGCACAACTTTAACTTCGGAGATAATTTTATCTATGCTGATAATTTCATCCTGTTTTTCTTGGGCTTTTTTTGGATCAAGCTCACAATAAACACAATCAAAATTGCATTGTTTTTTGCTAGGGCTTAAATCTATACCCAAAGATCTTCCAAAACGCCTTGAGCTAACAGGACCAAAGAGTATTTTCATTTAGCTGAACTTTCTTGTACAAGCTTGATAAAATATTTTGCATTTTCAACAGGAATATCAGGCAAGATCCCATGTCCTAAGTTGAAAATATGAGCTTTATTTTGCATGGTTTTTAGTATTTTTTCCACTCCTTCTTTGATGGCATTTTTATCATAAAGTCTACAAGGCTCCATGTTGCCTTGAAGAGTGTATTTGTGTGATAGTTTATCACGTGCTAAATCAAGCGGAGTGCTCCAATCAACCCCAAAAACATCAAAATTACCATCGATTCTATCCAAATAACCGCTAATGCCTTTAGGGAATAAAATTACAGGTATATTTGGGTATTTGCCTTTAATAAAATTTGAAATTTCAAGCATATAATTAAAAGAGAATTCAAAAAACTTATCGTATTCTAAAGCACTTGCCCAGCTATCAAAAATTTGTATAGCATTAGCACCTGCTTTAATTTGCTCTTCTAAATAAAGTTTTAAAACTTGAGTTAGTTTGTTTAGAATTTTATGTAAAAGTTCTGGGTTTTGATAAAGCATTTTTTTACACTTTGCATAATTTTTACTTCCACTTCCTTCTATCATATAGGTAGCTATAGTCCAAGGGCTTCCGCAAAATCCTATTAAAGCCTTGTTTTGAGATAATTTTTCTCTAGTAAGCTTTAAGGCATCATAGACATAATTTAATTTTTTATGTGCATTTTGATCGTCAAGTTTTTCTAAGTCTTCTAGGGTTGAAATAGGATTATCAAAAACAGGCCCTTCTCCTTTTTCAAAACGTAAATTCATACCCATTTCAAGAGGAACAACTAAGATATCTGAAAAAATGATTGCTGCATCTACATCTAAAATATCAATAGGCTGTAAAGAAACTTCAGAAGCTTTTTTATAGTCTTTGCATAAAGAGAGAAAATCACCCGCTTGTTTTCTTACTTCCATATATTCTGGCAAATATCTTCCTGCTTGACGCATCATCCAAATAGGGGTGTAAGGTGTAGGTTTTTTAAAGCAAGCATCAATAAAAATCATTATTTTCCTTTGTTTTTAGCAAAATTATAACAGAATTTGATAAATTAAATTGGTCAATTTTTCTATATTTTCTTCATATGGAGGAAATAATAAATTTTTTCATTTTATCCAGAGTTATGAGAAATTTTACGAGAATTATTGGAATTCTCGTTTGTGTAGTTTGAGTTTTGATTTGTATATTAAGCCTTTGTATTGTTTGTGGCATTTCCTGCGTCAATTGTAGCAAAAAGCTTATTTAGCAAAGTCTCCTCATTTTTTTTGTATTGATCTTCTCTCATTTTTTGCCAAGCATAAGATCTAAAATCTTCTCTAGCAGCACTAAGATCAATATCTTCGTTAGTAAATTTGCTTGAGCTTGTTTTTTCTTCTTCCTTTTCTTCTTTGTTTTTTACTTCATTTAATGTGGCTTGAAATTCATCTGCTGAAGTATTTTTCTCTTTAACCTTTGTTGTGGTACTAAAGATAGCATTTGATGTTTTTTGAGTATTATCTACTACCATTTTCTCCTCCTTTATTTAACTTTACATTAAATAAACAAGCAATTTCTATTCCAATTTATATCTTTTTAAAACTTTTTCTTTGAAATTTTTTATAATTTAATTTATCTTTGGCAAAAAGTAAGGCAAAAATCAAAGCAGGGCTTACAAAAAGTGCCGAAAATAAAGCATTAAATTCTATACCCAATCCTGCTAAAACAATCCCACCTAAAAAACTTGCTAAAGCTATGCCTACATTAAAAGCTGCTTCATTCACACTTACTGTGCTGTCTATGACTTTATAAGTGTGGCGTTTAGCTTTAGTAATGCTAAGCATTTTTAGCGCAGGTATGGTTGAAAAGGCAAAAAATCCTATCAAAGCTACGCTAAAAATGATTAAAATTTTAGAATGCATGGTGAGAAATACGCTTAAAAATACTAGAACTTGTATGCTTAAAATAAGACGCAAAGAAAAAATAGCACCTTTTTTATCTACTATTTTTCCGCCCCATAAATTCCCACAAATTGCACAAATTCCATATAAGAGCAAGATATAAGCTGTATCTTGGACTTTAAAACCGCTTATTTCTACAAGTAATTTTTGCAAATAAGTATAAAGAACAAATTGAGCCCCACAACTACAAATGGTTATAGTATAAGTTTTTAACAAATTTTGATGCGAAAAAGCAGGGATTAAATTTTTAAGACTTGTTGGGCTAGGATGTAAATTTTTGGGCATCATATGCCATACTCCAAAAAATGCTAAGCTTGTAATGATAAAAATAAGTAAAAAGATAAATTTAAAGCCAAAATAATGTCCTATGAAAGTTCCAAGCGGTACTCCAGTAACTAAGGCTACAGTAAGTCCTGTGACCATTATAGCTAGAGCGCTTGATTTTTTATCATCTGGGGTTATAGCACTTACAGCTAAGGTAGCAATGACAAAAAATACCCCATGTTGTGTTCCTGCTATAAAACGCGCAAATGCTGTAAGATAGAAATTTTGGCTAAAAAAGATAATGAAATTTGCTAGAGCAAAAATTCCAAGATTACTTAAAAGTTGTATGTGTCTATGAAAACGACTTAAAGGTATAGTAATAAGAGGAGCGCCTATAACAACACCTATGGCATATAAGGTTGTAAGATAGCCCGCGGTTTTTGCATCTACGCTAAAATACGCTTCAACATCAACCAAAACTCCTGCCATAACAAATTCGGTTACGCCCATACAAAAAGCACTAAGAGCTAGTGCAAAAAGAGCTTTTTTGTAATTTTGCATTTTAAGTTCCTTATAAAAAATAAAAACGCATTATAATAAAATAAAGGCTTAATTTCCTTAAAAAATTCAAAATATTTTTGTTAAAATAAAATAAAAATTTTAAAGGTAAATAATGAAAAAAATTATTTTATTGCTTGGTTTAAGTTTGGCGAGTTTAGGGGCTTTGAGTTTTGATGAGCTTATTTATAAAGATGAAGTAAAACCTAGTTTTGATTGCTCTAAAATCAAATATGATGGCAAAAGTGATGATGAGCTTATGATATGCAATAAAATTGGTGTGCGTAATGAATTTGAAAATAAAAAACTTGCTTTAGTAGATAACATCTATAGCAGTTTGTATCAAAATATTTCAAAAAAAGCAGATAAAAAGACGAAAAAAGATTTTAAAGCCAATTTCAAAAAAGATGATTAAAGAAAGAAAAATTTGTATAAAAAATATGCAAAATACAAAAGCAGAGGAAAATCCTATTTTACCTTTACTCAATGCAAGTGATTGCATGCAAGAAGCTTATGCTAAAGCTTTATTAGAACTTATGCAAAGAGCAAAAAAAGATACAAAGATTAAAGAAGTTTTAGAGCAAATTTTTAAAAATAAAGTTGATAAATATGAAAATTTACTCACTCAAAGTTTAAATACCAATAAAGATTTGCAAGATTTTATAGACAGCTTGGCTAAAGAAGATTTGATTGATTCTAGGCTAAATTTAAGCTTTAGGGTTTAAATTGATTGCAAATTTAGCCGCTTCAAAATAACTTTTAGTGTTGATTTTAGCATTTTTATAGGCCTTATCAAAGGCCGTGCCATGATCAACGCTGACGCGTATGATGGGTAAATTTAAACTCACATTGATGCTTTTATCAAAATACAAGGCCTTTAAAGGAGCAAGGGCAAGATCGTGATACATAGCTACTAAACGATTGCAGTTTTTTAAACCAGCCTTGGTAAAAGCTGTATCAGCTACTAAAGGATAGGGTAGATAAACGCCCTTGCCTTTAAAATTTAAAAGCAATTCTTTTTGTAAATTTTCATCTTTTAAGGCTTTTTTGAAAAATTTTTCATCTTTTTTAGAGTATAAAAAGGCATTGACAAAGGCTATAGCTTTTTCCATGATTTTTTCTTCTTCTCCACCTATAACTCCATAATCTCCAGCGTGAGGATTAAAACCTAAAAGTCCTATTTTTTTAAAATGCGTTTCTTTGTAAAAATCTTTTAAAAAGATGCTTAAATTTTTAAAAGTGATTTTTTTACTCACCTTAGCTAAAGGTATATGTTCGCTAAAAAGCCCTACAAAAAGTTCTTTACAACCTAATATCATAATGGCATTTTTTTTAAAAAAATCCCTTAAAGCATCGGTATGTCCTTTGTATTTAAGTCCTGCATCTTCCCAAGCTTTTTTGTGTATAGGTAGAGTAAGCAAGGCATGGGCGTGTTTTTCATAGACAAAATAACTTGCCGCCTTAAAACTTAAAAAACCATAAAGTCCACTTTTTGCATCTATTTCTCCGGCTTTGATTTCAAAATTTTCATCCACTTTAAAGCCTAAAGGAAGGCAAAAAGAGTAAATTTCAAGAGAATTTTCTTTTTTTATAAAATTAAATTCATAGTCTTTTCCATCTTTAAAAGCTACGATTTTTGCATTAAAAAGTTTTAAATTTAAAAGTTTTGAAGCTTTATCAAGCAAGTTTTCGTGGATAAAATAAAAAGGTGTGCAGATTTTGCTTAGTTCTTCATGAGAACGCACTAAAATTTCAAGTCCTATGCTGTTTATATCGCCTATGCTAATGGCTAGTTTTTTCATCTTTTAATAAGTTCTTTCATTTCCAAAATAGCGTTTTTAAGTCCTGTAAATACAGATCTTGCTACAATGCTTTGTCCTATATTTAGCTCACAAATTTCTTTAATTTTTACTATGAGTTTTACATTTTTGTAATTTAAACCATGTCCTGCGGCTACTTTTAAGCCAAGCTCTACGCCCTTTTTAGCACAGAGTTTTAAATTTTGCAATTCTTTTTCAAATTGAGCTTGTAAGGTTTTTTTATCTTGATCAAGTTCTTTTAAGGCAAAAGCAGTATGAGAGATATTGCTGAAAAGTGCGTTGTGTAAATTCGTATAATGTCCCGTATGAAGCTCTATGAATTGGGCTTTTAAAATTTTTGATTTTTCTATATCTTCTAAACTAGGATTAATAAAAAGTGAAACTTCAATGTTTGCATTTTGAAGTTTTTCTATGCTTTGTTTTAATTTAGCATGATTTAAACAAAGCCCCCCTTCTGTAGTAAGCTCTTCTCTTTTTTCAGGCACTAAAGTAACGCGGTGGGGTTTGAGTTTAAGAGCTAAATTTAAAATTTCATCATTTAAAGCACATTCTAAATTGACAGGGCTTTTGCAAAATTTTATAATATTTTCCAAGTCAAAATCCTGAGCATGACGGCGATCTTCTCTTACATGCAAAGTGATTTGATCCCCGTGTCTAGCTACTATAAAAGCAGCTTCTAAAAGATCAGGATCATTTACCATTCTAGCTTGTCTTAACACTGCAATATGATCGATATTTACACCTAAAAGCATATTTTTCCTTTAGAACTTTTTTTGCTATTATACTATAAAATCAAATAAGGAAAGTCATGTTAGGTATAGATCTTGGTTCAAATACTTTAAGAGCAGTACAAATGGATGAAAAATTAAATAAATTAAAAGAATATGAATTTGTTATTGGGGCAGCGAAAAATCTAAATCAAAGTGGAGAAATTTCTAAAGAAGCCATACAAAGATTAAAAAATACTTTGAGTATTTTAGCTAAAGAGCAAGATTTAAGCAAAGCGAGAGCTGTAGCGACTGCAGCTTTTAGAAAGGCAAGCAATACAAATGAAATTTTTGCCCATTTAAAAAAAGAATTTGGGATTGATTTTAAGCTTATAGATGCCAAAAGTGAAGCTAAGATCAGTGTTTTAGGTATGCAATCAGGTTTAAGAAGGCTTAAAATTTGGGGAGAGTTTGCATATTGTGATTTAGGAGGGGCTTCTTGTGAGCTTTCTTTTGGAAAAAGTTTTAAAAGTTTTGATTTTGGTATTATTAGTTTTTATGAAAAAAATTACCATTCTTATTATAAATCTTGTATTTCTTATAAAAAATTAATAAAAAAATATCCTAAATTTATCATAAATATTAAAGATAAAAAACTTAAAATTCATTTTTTAATTGCAAATCCCTATTTAAAGCATTTAGCTTTTAGGGCTTTTGATGAGGTGGCTATGATTAAAAAGGAACTTCGTTCTTTAGGAGTTAAAACGGTGGTTTTAAATTCCGGAGTTCCTACTACACTTAGCGCATTAAAACAAAATATAAGCTATGAAAAGTATGAAGCAAGTAGAGTAAATGGCAAAAAACTTTACCATAAGGATTTTTTAAATTATGCTATTAAACTTTTTCATATGGAAGAAAAAAAGGCTATAAAAGAAGTAGGCGCGATGAGAAAAAATTATTTGAGTGCAGGTTGTTTGCTGTTTTATGCTTTGTTTGATAAACATAAACTTCTAGTCATTGATGAGGGTTTAAGGGAGGGGGTTTGTTTAGCGAGTATGAAAAATATAAAATTTTAGTTTTTTTGAAATTCGAAAAAATGAAATTTTTCATCAAAATTAAAAAATAAAATTTTAGCTTGAGATAAAAAACTTTCGTAAGTTTTAATGTTTTTATTTTTTGTGTATTTTAATAAATCTTCAAAACCAAAATCCATTAAAGCAAGACTTTGTTTTTTAAAAGCTAAAGGTTTAAAATCATATTCTTTGATGAGTTTTTGAAGATGAGTAAAATTGACATTATAAGTTAGATCGCTTTTGCCGAAAAAATCTTTTAAAGATACTTCAAAAGGGCTAAAAACTTCGTGCTTTTGATAGATTCTTAAGCTAAAACTTTGTGGATTTAAAGTTCCATAGTCAAATCCCGCAAATATAAATCTCTCACAAGTTTGGTTTAAATCTTTAAAAAAATTTTCAAGCTCTAAACTGAGTTCACCTTTTTTAAGATTTAAAGCTTTGCATTTTGTGATTAAATTTTCATCCATATTTTTAAAAATAAGTTTAAAATTTTCTACAAATGCCATTTTATCATGATCTATAAGTTCGCAAGCAAAACTATCAAAAAGTTCATTGCAAAAGAAAAAAGCGTTCTTAAAATGGCATTCTTTAAGACTATCTTTGTGAGTAAATTCCACTCCTTCTAAAGTCTTTTTTTGTAAAGTTCTTAATTTTTCATGCGGTTCTATGACGAAAAAAGAAATTTGAGAAAAAATTTCAGGTCTTAATTCAAGCAAAGCGGCTAAAAAATCACGACTTAAATATCCTTCATTAGCACCTATTTCTACAAGTTCTAAAGGGAGTTGTAAAATTTTTTTATCTATTAAATTTAAAAAATGCTTGGCTAAAAGTGTGCCAAAAAGATTTCCTACGCTTACAGCAGTAAAAAAATCTCCGTTTTTTCCTATACTTACAGCATTTTTATAATAGCTTTCATGGAGCCAAGCATGGAAAAAGTCACTAAATTTCATTGAAAAATAGCATTAAATTTGGATACAAAATCCAAAGGATCAACTTGTTTGCCTCCAGCTAAAATTCCAAAATGCAAATGCGGCCCACTTACCCTACCACTAGCCCCACTAAGTCCTATAAGTTCACCTTTTTTTATCTTTTGTCCTACTTTAACATCGATTTTAGAAAGATGATAATATTGTGAATAAATTCCAAAACCATGATCAATGACTACTGAATTTCCTGCGAAATAACGATCTTTTGCAATTTTTACTACACCTGAATTGGCTGCATAAATAGGCGTTCCTGTGGCGGCTCTAAAGTCCGTTCCACTATGATAACTTGCTACTTTTTCATTAAAAGTTCTTGCTTTGCCAAAATCACTTGTGATAAAAGAATTTAAAGGTATATTAAAAGCACCGTTAAATAAAGCTTTTGGAGTATAAGAACTATAAATCGCATTGGCTTCTTTTAATTCTTTAGCGATGCGTTCTTGTATGGTTTTTGGTGGAAAAATCTTTTTGTTTTCAACTTGCAATTTTTCACTTTTATAATTACCTTCTAAAGTTTTTATGAAAATTTCTTCTTTTTTATCTTTATAAAATGCGATAAGTTTTGTATTTTGCGGGGGATTTTTGTAAGGTAGGGAAAAAATAGCTAGAATTTTTTCTTGATTTTTAGGATGCGCAAATGTGGGAATATTTTTATCATTATTTTTTAAAGATAAAAAATTTTTCTTATCTAGTTCCAAAAATAAAGCTTGACCTTTGATGAGTTCTAAATTTTGAGCTCCAAAAAGCCAAAGAGTAAGGCTTAAAAGAATCCATAAGGCTTTCATAGGCTTAACTCTTTAAGATCGGCGATTTTTAAAAACTCCGCATAAATTTCATAAACCAAAGCTTGGCGATTATTTTTAAGTTTTTCATCTTCAGCATTAATCATCACTTGATTAAAAAACTCATCAATAAAAGGCTTAAGTGCAAAAAGATTTTCAAGTTTTTCTTGTAAAGAGTTGGCTTTAGTTTTTTCTTGAAAAGCTTTGTAAAGTTTACTTTCTGCTTCTTGAACAAAAAGACTTTCATCAACTTTATGAGGATTTTTAGTGGCGATATTGGCTAGTCTTTTAAAGGTTGCAAAATTTTCATTAAAATTATCTTTTTTGCTAAGTTTTATAAGAGCATTTACGCTTTGATTGATATGGATAAGATCTGTATTTTGTGAGCTTAAAACCGCTTTTACAAAAGAAGCATTGACCGTATAAAAAGTATAAAGTCTTTCAAAAATAAAATCTTTTAAAATTTGCATATCAAAGCTTTTATAATGACTTGAAAGTTTTTCTA
Source organism: Campylobacter sp. 2014D-0259 (assembly GCF_008000505.1). Lineage (NCBI taxonomy): Bacteria > Pseudomonadati > Campylobacterota > Epsilonproteobacteria > Campylobacterales > Campylobacteraceae > Campylobacter > Campylobacter sp. 2014D-0259. The sequence continues at coordinate 259,590 of NZ_VOAQ01000024.1, read as the reverse complement.
ATAAAATTTGGATATCAAATTCTTTATTTAAATTTAGAGCGATTTTAATGATCCCATTGGCTGCTCTTCTTAAGGCATAAGGATCCTTTGTTCCGCTTGGAATTTTTCCTATGCTAAAAAGTCCTATAAGGGTATCAAGCTTGTTTGCAAGGGCTACTATGCTTGAAAATTCCGTGCTTGGAAGTGGAGCTTGTTCGGAATTAGGAAGATATTGTTCTTTGATGGCTAAGCAAATTTCATAATCTAAGCCCATTTTTTGCGCATAATAACTTCCCATAATGCCTTGCAAATCAGTAAATTCATAAACCATTTGTGTGGCTAAGTCTGCTTTGGCGTATTTTAGTGCTGTGCTGATATTTTCGATTTTATCATTATGAAGCATTTGACATAAAATTTCAGCAATTTTAATCTCTCTTAAACTTTTATCTTGCATTGTGCCTAAACCTTCAAGATAGGTCATTTTGGCAAGTTTTTCAGGTTTTAAACCATTTTGTAAATCATTTTGATAAAAAAACATTGCATCGCTAAGTCTTGCACGCAAAACTCTTTCATTTCCATGTATGATTTTTGAATAATCTTTACATACTGCATTGCTTACTACTATAAAATGATTACTTAAGCCTTTATCGTTAAAAACTGCAAAATAACGTTGATTTTCTCTCATTGAAGTGATGATTACTTCGCCAGGAATTTCTAAAAATTCTTCTTCAAAGCTTCCTAAAAGTGCATTAGGGTATTCTGTGATAGCAACTACTTCAGCTAAAAGTTCTTCATCCTCTCCAATTTGTATATTTTTTTGACTTTCTATGAGTTTAAATTGCTCAAGTATTTTTTCTTTTCTTTTGATTGGATCAAGGATAATATAGTTTTTTTCTAGTAGTTCAAAATATTCTTTTGCATTGTTAAAATCTTGCAAATCATAACTTACACTTCTGTGAATGAAAGTTTTTTTAGCACTTTTTACCCCATAACTTTGAAAATTTACAAGTTCATCATTTAAAATGCAAGCTATAGAACGGATCGCACGGATGAATTCAAAAGAATTTGCACCCCAGCGCATACTTTTGCCAAAACTAAGACTTTTTAGAAATTTTTCTATCATTTCTCCTAAAATTTCTTGACTTTGTAAACCTTTAATAGCTTTTTGATGGTATAAAACTTCCTTGCCTTTGATTTCTTTAAAAGTGAGTTCATTTTCACTGATCCCTGCTTTTTGTAGGAAGCTTTGCCCCGCAGGAGTTAAAACCCCATCTTTATAGGCGACATTTTTAGGTGCTCCTATAAATTCAGCAAAGCTATCTTCTTGTTTTTCTGCAAAATTTTCATGAAAAAAAACTAAACGACGCGGAGTATAATAAAATTTAAAATCATTTACCAAGCGGTATTCTTCTAAAACATTTTTCCATTTTTTTTCTATATTAGCTAATTCTTTTAGCAAAGGAATAGCAGGTAATTCTTCTGTGCCAATTTCTATTAATAATTCACTCATAATTTACTCTTTTTAAAATTTATTTCTAATTTTAACTAAAATTTCATTAAAAAACTTATAAATACTTTTCCAAAAAACCTTTAAGTTCACTAGCGTTGCTAAATTCATTTTCTTTTAAATCTTTTTGATACCATTTGGCATGAAAATAAGGCAAATTAGCATTTTTAGCACATTCTTTATCTTTTTGACTATCCCCTATAAAAACGCTTGTTTTATATGGAGCCTCACTTTTTAAAAGCTCTAGCATCATAGGATGAGGTTTGGGTTCTATGCCCAAGTTTACGCCTAAAATTTTATCAAAATAAGGAATGATTTGATGTTTTTTAAGTATGTTTGAAAGTGAGCTTTGCGGGGCGTTAGTAGCAATAGCTAAAAAACAATTTTTGCTTTTTAAAAATTCCAAAAGTTCTTTCACCCCTTCAAAAAGCACCACGCTTTGTTCATAGTGTTTGACAAAATATTTTTCATAGCCTTCTTTAAAACTAGAATGATGGAAATTTTCTATATTATAAAGTTCTTTTGCCCAGTCAATATTAGGAGTATTGATGGTTTGCATAATGATTTCTCTTGAAAGTGGGGCTAGGTTTAAATCCTGTCTTATTTCATTGACTGTACAAGAAATGGCATTTGCGCTATCGATTAAAGTTCCATCCATATCAAAAAATACATTAATCATTCATAATCCTTTAAATAATTTTTATGTTTTTCTTTTTTTTCACCTTGTTTTTTTTGCTTATCTAAAGCATTGGCAAGATTTAAAAGTTCGCTTTTTTCTTTGGAAAAATCTAAACAAGCATTGACAAAAAATTCAAGATTTTTTGCGTAAGTTGAGTTAAGATTTACCGCGGGATTTTTTTCAAAAAATTTAGCATTTTTTAACATTCTTTCTTCAAATTTAGTTTTATCAAAATCTTCTTTTTTAAGTGCAGATATAGCGCCATTGAAAAATTTTTCAAGATTTCTTAGGTATTTTACGCGTAAGGCTTTTTCTTCATTTTTTGTCAAAATTCTTCCTTAGGTATTTTTATGAATGCGGCATTCTAGTGCTTCTTGAACTAAATTTCTAGCGATTACTTTTTCAGAGCGAATGATGCGTATATTTTCATCTATGCTAGAAAAAAGCATCTTTTTCAAAGTTCCATTTACATGAATGATAGTATCTATAGGTTTTGGATAATTAGCTAGCACTTGACATAAAATTTCAAGTTTAGCTTCATTTGTAACTGTGATAATAGCTACGGCACATTCTTCTATATTGGCAATTTTTAAGGTTTCTTCTTGAGCAGCATTGGCAAAAACGACATTTTCACCCCGACTAACTCCAAGTTCTACTAAATTTAAATCACTTTCTAAAACAAGATAAGGTACGCCTGTGTTTTTGATTTTTTGTACGACTTCTTGACCTAAACGTCCGTAGCCAAAAACAACAAGATGATTTTTAAGCTTGATATTGCTGTCAATATTTTGCACAGCGTTGGTATTAAGTGCTATATCTTCTACAACATTGGTAATTTTTCTTATATTGTTTAAAATAAAAGGTGTGATAATCATGGTTAAAATAGAAACAACAATTAAAATTTGTGAAGTTTTGATATCAAGCATATTTTTTGCTTGTAAAAGAGAAAAAATTGCTAGGGCGAATTCTCCAATTTGCGCTATGGCAAAAGCTGTTTTAAGCGCTACTCTTTTTTTGGTGTAAAGAAATAAAAAGCCAAAAACTATGCCAAATTTTAAAGCCATTACAAGAAGGGTTAAAACTATGATTAAAAACCAATTTTGCGCTACTACATCAAGTTGAATTTGCATGCCTACAGTTATGAAAAAAAGCCCTAAAAGCAAATCTCTAAATGGGATCAAGTCCGCTTCTATTTTGTGTTTATATTTTGTTTCTGCTATCAAAGCACCTGCTATAAAAGCACCCAAAGAATAAGAAAATCCAAAATAATTTGCTAAAAAACTTGCTCCAATAACCATAAATAAAACTGTACTGATAAAAATTTCCTGAGAAGAAGTGTGGATAATGAGTCTAAAAATTCTATCCACTAGATATTTACCTATGAAAAATAATAAAGTGATTAAAATAAGTGCTGAAATTAAAGTGGTAAAAAGGAGTTTTTCTATGTTTTGATTGTTGGATGAAAAAATATCTACAAGCAAAAGCAAAGGAATAACGGCTATATCCTGAAAAAGCAAAATTCCCAATGCTTTTCTGCCATATTGCTCATTTATATCGCCATTATCATTTAAAATTTTAAGCACCACTGCAGTTGAAGAAAGTGCTAGTGCAAAGCCTACTATGGTAGCGCTTTTATCTCCAAGTCCTAAAATTCCTATAGCAAGTAGCATAAAAACAAAGCCACAAGTAAGCATCTGCAAAGAGCCGTTTAAAAAAACTTCTTGTTTCATTGCCATTAAATGCTTAAAAGAAAATTCAAGCCCTATGGTAAACATTAAAAACACTATACCAAATTCGGCTATATGGGTGATTTCGCCTTTGCCACTTAAATGATAAATTTCAGAAATGATTTCTCCAGCAGCTATATATCCAATGATAGTTGGAATTTCAAATTTTTTAAATATGACATTTAAAACTATAGCTATAGCAACGGTGATTAAAAAAATTTCTAAAAAATTATCCATTATTTTTTATTTTTTCTCATAAAAAATCAAATCAAAGCTATTTTTATGCTTGACAACGGCTTTACTAGCCGCTTCTTTATCTTGTTGTTTGCTTAATTCTAAGCGTAGTTCATCAATTAAATTTTCAAATTCGTGAAGTTGGTTTTTCAATTTTAAGATAACATCTACTCCAGCAAGATTGATTCCCATGTCTCTTGTTAAACGCAATATAAGTTTAATATGATCAATATCCCTTTGAGAATAAAGTCTTATTTTGCCATCGGTTCTACTTGGCTCTATCAATCCTTCTCTTTCGTATTGCCTTAAGGTTTGTGGATGTATGCTTAAAACTTTAGCCACAACACTGATTAAATATACAGGTTCATCATAATGGTGTTCCATATTTTATTCCTTTCTTTAAGGTAATTTTTCTTTTAAGAGTTCTATAAATTTTTCATCAAGAGTATCTAAATTTGGCAAAACAACATTTAAAATCAAATACATATCCCCATAAATATCACTTTTTCTATTTTGCACCCCATAACCTTTTAAACGAATTTTTTGGTTATTTTTTGAATTAGGCGTTATGTTAATTGTCGCTTCTTCCTTACCTTCTTTGAGTGTTTTTATATTTATTTTTCCACCAAAAAGTGCAGTTTTTAAAGAAATATCAACCTTTTGATATAAATCATCATCTTCTCTTGTGTAAATAGGACTTTCTTCTATTTTTACAATAATGATTAAATCGCCTCTAGCTCCATTTCTGCTTTGTTTTCCTTTAGAGCGAATTCTTAGTTTCTCGCCTTCTTTTATACCGTGTGGAATTTTAAATTTAATGGTTTCGCCTTGAAAATTAAAACTATGTTCCCCGCCTTTAACAGCTTTTTCGAAAGGAATGTGAAGCTCTAGATTGCTGTCTAAATTTTCTTCTTCAAAACCTCCAAATCCTCCAAAACCACTGCTAAAGCCTTTTGAAGAAAAGCCGTTAAAACCCCCTCTTGAGCGTCCACCAAAGCCTCCTCCAAAGAGATCTTTTAAAATATCGTCTAAATTTACCCCACCAGCATTTCTTGAAAAATCATGAAAACTTTGTCCACCAAACATAGAATCGCCGTATTGGTCATACTGAGCTCGTTTTTTTTCGTCACTTAAAATTTCATAAGCAGCATTAATTTCTTTAAATTTTTCTTCTGCGCCTTTTTCTTTGTTGATATCAGGATGATATTTTCTAGCTAGGCGACGGTAAGCTTTTTTTATTTCATCTGCACTAGCATTTTTGCTAACTCCAAGAGTTTCGTATAAACTATTCATGTTATATTTCCTTAAAAATTTTTACTTGATTATATAAAGGATTAAATTATAACATAAACTTTAGCCTAAGTCAATCAAGTTTTATAAATTTTTATCACTCAAGGTTTTATTTACAATTTTGTAAATTTTCGGTTTTATACTATGAAGACAGTAAAATATTTTACGAGATAATTTATCTTTAAGAACAAAAGGAAATGAAATGAAAAAGATTTTTTTATCATTAAGTTTAGCAAGTGCTTTATTTGCTGCAAGTATTAATTTTAACGAATCGACCACAACGGCTAATCGTGTGAATCCTGCTGCTGGAAATGCAGTGCTTTCTTATCATGATTCTATTAAAGATGCAAAAAAATCAGTGGTTAATATTTCCACCTCAAAAACTATTACAAGAGCGAATCGTCCAAGTCCTTTGGATGATTTCTTTAATGATCCTTATTTTAAACAATTTTTTGATTTTGATTTTCCTCAAAGAAAAGGAAAAAATGATAAAGAAGTGGTGAGTTCTTTGGGATCAGGGGTGATTATTTCAAAAGATGGTTATATAGTAACAAATAATCACGTTGTAGATGATGCTGATACGATTACAGTGAATTTACCAGGAAGCGATACAGAATATAAAGCAAAACTTATAGGTAAAGATCCAAAAACAGATTTGGCTGTTATAAAAATAGAGGCTAATAATCTTTCAGCTATTACTTTTACAAATTCTGATGATTTAATGGAAGGAGATGTTGTTTTTGCACTTGGAAATCCTTTTGGAGTCGGTTTTAGTGTTACAAGTGGGATAATATCTGCTTTAAACAAAGACAATATAGGTTTAAATCAATATGAAAATTTTATACAAACAGATGCTTCTATCAATCCAGGAAATTCAGGTGGAGCTTTGGTGGATAGTCGTGGATATTTAGTAGGTATTAATTCAGCTATTCTTTCTCGTGGCGGTGGAAATAACGGCATAGGTTTTGCTATACCTTCAAATATGGTTAAAGATATAGCTAAAAAACTTATTGAAAAAGGCAAGATTGATAGAGGATTTTTAGGTGTGACTATTTCAGCTTTGCAAGGTGATACTAAAAAAGCTTACAAAAATCAAGAAGGAGCTTTAATTACTGATGTTCAAAAAGGTTCAAGTGCTGATGAAGCAGGGCTTAAGCGTGGAGATTTAGTTACTAAAGTTAATGATAAGATTATAAAAAGTCCTATTGATCTTAAAAATTATATAGGAACTTTAGAGATTGGTCAAAAAATTTCATTAAGTTACGAAAGAGATGGAGAAAATAAGCAAGCAAGTTTTATTCTTAAAGGTGAAAAAGAAAATCCTAAAGGCGCACAAAGTGATCTGATTGATGGTTTGAGTTTGAGAAATTTAGATCCAAGACTTAAGGATCGTTTGCAAATTCCAAAAGATGTTAATGGTGTTTTGGTTGATAGTGTTAAAGAAAAGAGCAAAGGAAAAAATTCTGGTTTCCAAGAGGGTGATATTATCATAGGTGTTGGACAAAGCGAAATTAAAAATTTAAAAGATTTAGAACAAGCTTTAAAACAAGTTAATAAAAAAGAATTTACCAAAGTTTGGGTATATCGCAATGGTTTTGCGACTTTGCTTGTGCTTAAATAAAAATAACGGAAGGATTTTCCTTTCGTTATAAATTTTAGTTTAAAATTAAAATTAAGTTTAAAATAAAGGAAAACTATGACAAATATTCTTATGATAGAAGACGATTTAGAATTAGCAGAAATTACAGCTGAATATTTGGAAAAATTTGATATGAAAGTTGATATAGCTCATGAGCCTTATATAGGCCTTTCTAAGCTCGCATTAAAAGAGTATCAGCTTATCATTTTAGACCTTTCTTTGCCAGGACTTGATGGGCTTGAAGTGTGTGAAGAGATTCGTAAAAAGTATGATACGCCTATTATTATTTCAAGTGCAAGACATGATATTACAGATAAGGTTAATGCTTTAGAGCTTGGAGCAGATGATTACCTACCAAAACCTTATAATCCAAAAGAATTACAAGCACGTATTAAAAGTCATTTAAGACGTATTTCAAATACAAAAAGCGCCATAGCAAAAAGTGTAAAAGATCTTGTTTATGATCAATATAAGCATATTATTACCATGAAAGGACAAGAGCTTACTTTAACTAATGCTGAATTTGATATTTTAAGCTATTTGATTAAAAAAGAGGGTGGAGTGGTAAGTCGTGAAGAGCTTGTTTATAATTGTTCTTCTATTAGTGAGGATTCTAGTAATAAAAGTATAGACGTTATTATCAGTAGAATTCGTCAAAAGATGGGAGATGATCCAAAAACTCCAAAATATATTCACTCTATACGTGGAATAGGTTATAAGCTTACTCAATGAATAAATCTTCGATTTTTTATACTATAACTTTTATTTTTATTTTTGCTGGGGTTAGTGTTATACTTGGCTTTTTGTGGCTTATAGAATACGATCAGCAAAATTATACTAGAGAATTAAATACAAAATATTCTTTGATAGCTAATGCAAGGCTCTTAAATTTTGCAGGAGTTATCAGCGAAAAAGAATTTGAAGAGCAGACAAAAAATTATAATAAAATGGATGAGATAACAGAAGCAAAGCAGATCCGTAAAATTCTTTTTAGAGGTGATGTTTTAGCTAGGGTTGAGGTTAATAATGGCTTAATCGAGATTATTTCTTATAATAGACAGGTGTATTTAAATATTATTTATGATGGAAAGGTTTATCTTTATAAGGATCAAGATTATCAAACCTATAGGTATTTTATTATCAAAGCTATAGCTGTAGCTGTGATTTGTATTCTTGTATTGCTTTATATTTATATATTTAAAAAATTAAAACCACTTAAAAGACTTAAAAAACAAATTGATAAATTTGCCCAAGGAAAGCTTAACGATATAGAAGATGTAAGCACTGGGGTGGATGAAATTTCACAAGTAAGTGAAGCTTTTTATCAAGCCATTGTTCAAATTCGAAAGCTAAACCAATCTCGTCAGTTTTTTTTAAGAAATATTATGCATGAACTCAAAACTCCTATTACTAAGGGGCTTTTAACTTTAGAAATGATAGAAGATAATAAATATAAAGAGCGCTTAAATGGGGTTTTTACTAGACTTGAAATTTTAATTAATGAATTTGCTGCTATTGAGCAAATTACTTCAGGGGCTGCTTTTATAAATAGAAAAAAATACAATATTTTAGATGTTTTAGATGAAGCCAAAGAAATTGCAATGCGAGATGATAGCAATATACGTATTTTTATGGAAGAAAGTTTTTTTGTAAATGTGGATTTTAAACTTTTTACTACGGCGATTAAAAATATGATAGATAATGGTATTAAACATTCTGAAGATGGGTTTGTGCAAATTGATATTATAGATGATTATATTTGTTTTAAAAATCGTGGTCCTGAGCTTAACAATACTTTAGAATACTATACTCAAGCTTTTACTCAAGGATCAAAACAAAAATCAAGTTTTGGATTAGGGCTTTATATTGTAAATACTATTTTAGAAACACATGGAATGAAGCTTGATTATTTATATGAAGATGGGGTAAATTTGTTTTATTTTAGAAATTTAAAAAGTGTTATTGTTAAGGAGTAAATTAATTTTTTTACATAAAAAATGTATTTTTGTGTAAAAACCCTTGACAAAGTTTTTTAATTTCACTATAATCACATTTTACTTTTAAATATTCCGGATTAGCTCAGCGGTAGAGTAGTCGGCTGTTAACCGATTGGTCGTAGGTTCGAATCCTACATCCGGAGCCACTTTTTTAACTCCATTTTTAATATTCATAAATGTATTTTAATATAAAAAATTAATAAGTCTTTATCACAAAAAATTGTGATAAAGTTTTTTATTTTGTTTGTTTAAGATTTTTGACAATTTTATCTATTTTTTTACTTGCCTTTTGATAATCCCCATCTTTAAGTTCTTCTAAAGCTTCAATAGCAAAATCAAAATCACCAAGTTCGTTATCGTTAGAATCTTCTTGGAGATTTTTGACAATTTTATCTATTTTTTTACTTGCCTTTTGATAATCCCCATCTTTAAGTTCTTCTAGGGCATTAACAGCAAAAGAAAAATCTTCAACTTCATTAAGATAAGCCTCTATGGCTTCTTTTACTATGGCTGATTTTGGTTTAGAAAGATTTTTACTTAAATTATCCAAACGCTCCTTAAGCTCTAAAGGCATTCTAAAAGAATAAGTTTTTACATTGCGTTTCATTTTATCCTCCTTAAGAATGTTTTTTGTAAAATTTTATAGCTTGTTTACAAGTTTTACAAGTAAATTTATGACCTTGTAATTCTATTTTTTGATGAATGCTATAAGGAACATCGTGAATTTTACCAGGACAATTACAGGTATAAAGATAAAATTGTGGATGCTCATTATCTTCATCTTCTGCTGCTTCAAAGCTAACATCACCACCATCATCTGTAGACAAAGAAGAACTTCTCCATTTTTCAACTTTCATGTCTTCATATAGTATATGTTCTAAAAGCCACTTTTTAGCCACTATATAAAGTTTTTCTTTAAGATCATTGGTTGATTTGATATCTTTGATCAAGTTGATCATGGTTTGGATGATTTCTTTATGTATTTTTCGATGTTCTTCTAAATTTGGATAGCCTATTAGCTGCATGTATTTTTCTTCATCATTAAAGTGATCTTTCATATAATTAAAAAATTCAGCCAAAAGTTCTTTGACTTCATTTTTACTTACAGATCTATCTGATACAACTTCAACTTTTGCAGCAAGTTCAAAAAGCTTTTTATGTTGCTCATCAATTTTAGCATTGTGCACACTATAGCTGTTATCCCATTTTGGAAGCATTTTAACTCCTTAAGGAAAAATTTATTTGTATAAAAGGATTATAGATAAAAATAAATTAAATAAAAATGAAATTTTATTAAATAATTGATAAGAATTTTGATACAATGATATATATTTAAGAGATTTGAAGTTAGAAAGATTTAAATTATGGCTGCTAAAATTTTACTTTTAGAAGATGATTTGAGCTTGAGTGAGATCATTGAAGAGTTTTTAAACGATGAAGGATATGAAGTATTTTTATGCGATAATGCACAAGAAGCTTTAGATATGGCTTATGAAAGATATTTTGATCTTTGGATTTTAGATGTAAAAGTTCCTTTAGGAGATGGATTTTCATTACTTAAAGAATTAAGAAAAAGCGGAAAGCAAACTCCAGCAATTTTCATGACTTCTTTAAACACAACAAACGATTTAAAACAAGGCTTTGACGCAGGTTGTGATGATTATATAAAAAAACCTTTTGAACTTGCCGAGTTATCTATCAGGGTTAAAGCTTTGCTTAAAAGAGCTTTTTCACATAAAAATGAAGATTTTGAAGATTTAGGAGATGGATTTAGATTTGAATTTACTACACAAATTCTTTACCATAATAATAAAGCCTTGACTTTACCGAGTAAAGAAATTAAGCTTTTGTCTTTATTACTTAAAAATAAAAACAACTTTTTAAGCACAGAGAGAATTTTTGAAGAACTCTGGGATTATGATGAGGAGCCTAGTGAGCTAAGTTTAAGAGCTTATGTAAAAAATTTACGTAAAATTTTAGGAAAAGAAAAAATTATAAATCAAAGAGGCAGGGGATATTGCTATGGCTAAAAAAGTCATTAGGCAAATTTTATTAATCTACTTAACAACTACAGGTATTTTTTTAACTATTTTTTTTGCATTATGGTATCAAAAATTATATGAAGAATTAGTTGTTTTAAAGGGTGCCACTTTGAGAGAAAATCATAGAAATATTGTTATAAGCATCTTAAATTCTCGTTTTACCCCTATAGATATAAGTGCAAAAAATATTGCTCAAAGCACAGCGCTAAAATTTGCTATATTTGATGCTAAAAAGATTGTTTTTAGTAATATAGATTTTGATTTAAGAAAAGCAAAGATAGAGCTTAAAGGTAGAGGTATTTGTGATAATAAGGTTTTTTTCCTTGCTCCTATGAGTGCAGATCATTATTTTTTAAGACATGCTAGCAATGAAGAAGTAAATACTAACGATGGTTTGCAAATTTTAATACAGGGTGAAGATGTTAGCAAAGATCTTTTTTGGATTAGAACGAAAGTTTTTGGTTTTGCTATTATGGCTTTTTGCATATTGGGTTTAATATCTTATATTTTAGTAAAAATTGCTCTAAAGCCTTTGGAGGATAAAATCAGCACACTAAATCGTTTTATTAAAGATTCAACTCATGAACTCAATACCCCATTAAGTGTTATTTTGATGAGTATAGAACAACTTGAGCATCAAAATTTAGGAGATAATGCTAAATTTACAAGGATTAAGCTTGCTGCAAAAAGTTTGTCTCAAGTGTATTCTGATCTTGTTTTTTATAATTTCCCTAATACTTTAGAAACAGAAAAACAAAAATTTGATTTAAGAATACTACTTGAAGAAAGATTGGAATATTTTAAAGTATTTTTTGAGCAAAAAAAAATTACACTAAAGCTTGATTTAAATCAAGCAAATATTTTTGCTCCTAAAAGTCAAATTTCTAAATTGATTGATAATCTTATAAGCAATGCTATTAAATACAATAAAAAAGGTGGAGTAATTTCTATAATTTTAAAAGCCAATTTTTTAAGTATTGCGGATACAGGTTGTGGAATTTCAAAGTCAAATTTAAATCATATTTTTGATAGGTATACAAGATTTAATACTGATCAAGGAGGATTTGGTATAGGGCTTTCTTTGGTAAAAAAAGTTTGTGATGATAATGATATTAAGATTATTTGCGAATCTGTAGAAAATCAAGGGAGTGTTTTTAAATTAAATTGGTAATCAGCAAGGAAAATCCTTGCTGATAAGAGGTTGGAGCAGATATTACATCATTCCGCCCATGCCACCCATTCCTCCCATACCGCTCATATCTGGCATAGCAGGTTTATCTTCTTTAATTTCACTAATTGTTGCTTCTGTGGTTAAAAGCATACTAGCTACAGAAACTGCATTGAGTAAAGCTACTCTTTCTACTTTAACAGGATCGATAATTCCACTTTCAAGCATATTAACATATTCACCTTTTGCAGCATCAAAGCCTGTATTTTCATCTTTAGCATTTTCTACGCTATTTACAACCACACCTGCATCAAAGCCTGCATTTTCAGCAATTTGTCTTAAAGGTGCTCTTAAAGCTCTTTCAACGATAGCTGCACCGATTGCTTCATCGCCTTGTAGATCAAGTTTGATTTTAGCTTTTGCTTTGATAAGCGCTGCACCACCACCAATTACTATACCTTCTTCAACTGCTGCTTTAGTAGCACTTAAAGCATCATCAACGCGATCTTTTTTCTCTTTCATTTCAGTTTCAGTTGCTGCACCTACTTTAATAACTGCAACACCGCCACTTAATTTTGCAAGTCTTTCTTGTAATTTTTCTCTATCATAATCTGAAGTTGTTTCAGCAATTTGTGCTTTGATTTGGTTTACTCTTGCATCGATATTTGCTTTTTCACCTGCGCCATTTACTATGGTTGTATTGTCTTTATCGATGATTACGCTAGAAGCTTGTCCAAGATCTTGTATGGTCGCACTTTCAAGAGTTCTTCCAAGTTCTTCAGAAATCACTTCTCCGCCTGTTAAAATCGCTATATCTTCAAGCATAGCTTTTCTTCTATCGCCAAAACCTGGAGCTTTTACTGCTGAAATATTAAGAACACCGCGAAGTTTATTTACAACCAAAGTTGCAAGTGCTTCACCTTCAATATCTTCAGCGATAATTAAAAGTGGTTTGCCTGTTTTTTGAATTTGTTCTAAAACCGGTAATAAATCTTTTAAATTTGCAATTTTTTTATCAAAAAGCAAGATATAAGGGCTTGAAAGCTCTACTGTCATTTTTTCTGCATTAGTGATAAAATAAGGGCTTAAATAACCTCTATCAAATTGCATACCTTCAACTACATTTAATTCATCATTGATTGATTTTGCCTCTTCAACAGTGATAACACCATCTTTGCCCACTTTTTCCATAGCATCAGCGATTAAATTTCCGATTTTTTCATCAGAATTGGCTGAGATTGTAGCAACTTGTGCAATTTCTTTTTTATCTTTTACTTCGCGAGAAAGTTTTTTAAGTTCTGCTACTATAGCTTCGCAAGCTTTATCCATACCGCGTTTTACTTCAATAGGATTTGCACCTGCTGTGATATTTCTTAAACCTTCTTTGAAAATTGCATGAGCTAAAACCGTTGCAGTAGTTGTTCCATCGCCTGCTTGATCAGCTGTTTTACTCGCTACTTCTCTTACAAGTGAAGCGCCCATATTTTCAAGACTATCTTTAAGCTCTACTTCTTTAGCAACACTTACGCCATCTTTAGTAATGCTTGGAGCACCAAAGCTTTTTTGGATTAAAACATTGCGTCCTCTTGGCCCCATAGTTACTTTTACCGCGTCATTAAGTTTTTTAACGCCCTCATAAAGTTTATTTCTTGCTTCATCTGAAAAAATAATTTCTTTTGCCATTTTTTATCCTTTTTTATAAATTATTTTAAAATTCCTAAGATATCATCTAAATTTAAAACTAAATATTCATTATTATCAAGTTTAATTTCTGTTCCACCGTATTTAGCAAACACGATTTTATCACCATTTGCAATATCAGTGATTTCTTTACTTACTGCTACTACTTCACCCATTAAAGGCTTTTCTTTAGCATTATCTGGTATAATTATGCCTGAGGCTGTTGTTTTAGTTTCTTCTACGCGTTTAACTAGAACACGCTTTCCTAAAGGTTGAAAATTCATTTTTGTCCATCCTTAAAAATATTGATTTTAGCACTCTTTTATTTAGAGTGATAATATCATACTATAAAAAATGAATTTTGTCAATACTTTAAATTAAAATATTTATAAAAGTTTAGTTTTATAGACTAAAGTTATTTTATAAAATAAACTAAAGGATAAAAATGAAAAAGATTTTTTATGGAGTTATAGCTTTTGTTGTTGTGCTTTTAATTGCTATTTATACCATACTTTTCACAAGTTTTGGTAATAATATAGTGGCAAATATAGCGCAAAAAAAGATCAAAGAAAGTGCGGGATTAGATGTAAATATCACGCATTTTAATTTACGTTTTTCAAGTCTTGAATTGCAAGCAAATATCGCAAATATGGCAGATTTTAATCTTAAGGGAGCTTTGAGTCCTTTTAAGCTTGGATTTGATCTTGACTATCTTATTTCTTTAAATCAAAATTATGCTAAAAATTTAGGTTTAAATTTAAATCAAAACCTTTCTTTTGTCGGTAAGATTCAAGGTAAAGCAAGTGATTTTACTTTAGATGGAAAGGGTTATTTGTTAGGTTCAAATGTACTTTTAAATGCAAGAATGTATAATTATAGCCCTATTGCTTTAAATTTAGATGCGCAAAATCTTAAGATAGAAGAAATACTTCATCTTTTATCTTACCCTAGTTACGCTAAAGGTTTTTTAAATGCTCAAGCAAAAATTTCAGCACAGAATTTAAAACCTGATGGGAATATCATCATAAAACTTGATACAAATTATATAAACTATGAGGCGATAAAAAAAGATTTTTCTTTAGACTTGCCTTTAAATTCTAATCCTAAAGCAGAAATTTTGGCCAATGTTAAAGAAGATAAGATTTATGCTGTAAGTAAAATTTACAATGATTATCTTAACTTACAAACCCAAAAAACTCTTTATGATATTAGCAAGAATGCTTTAAGTACTGATTTTAATTTAAGTATTCCTTCTCTTGTAAAGCTTGAAACACTTACAAAAACTAGACTAAATGGTAATTTGGGTGTAATAGGTCAAACAAGTGTTGTAAATAATGCCTTATCAAGTTTAAATGCTCAAGTTATCGGACTTGGTGGAGAGGTAAAGGCAAGTTTGAAAAATAATAAAATTTTTGCAGATATTAATGAAGCAAGTTTGGAAAAATTATTAGCTCTTGCAGGATATGGAGCTTTGGTTTCTGGAAATTTAAATGCTAAACTTCTAAATGCAGATTTGGATTTTTCTAATTTTGATCTTGAAGCAAAAATAAACAATGCAAAACTTAACACCAATGAGCTTAAAAAAATAGCTAAAATAGAGCTTCCAAATACAATTTTTAGTTTTGACGCTAAAGCAAATGCAAAAAATAGCAATATTGCTTACAATGCTTTGCTTGCTTCAAATTTGCTTAATATCAAAAAACTTCAAGGAAGTTATAATTTAAAAAATAGTGAGTTAAATACAGATTTAAATGCTTTTATCGATGATTTATCTCAGTTTAGTGCTATAGCAGGACAAAAATTACAAGGCAAGGCAGATCTTGCTGCAAAAGCTCATATTATAGGCACTCAAATACAAAATTTAAATGCAAATGCAAATTTGGCAGATGGTGTAATCAAGGCTGATTCAAATGGTAAAAAACTTGATTTAAACATTGATAAACTTGATTTATCTAAACTTTTTGTTATAGCAGGTATGCCAAATTATGCCAGTGGGATTGTTAATGCAAAAATTAATTTAGATAATATCGATTTTAACAACCTTAATGGTAAAGCAAATTTAGAAGCTAAAGGTATTTTAAATGCTACAACTTTAAGTAAAATTTTAAATAAAAATTTTCCAAACAATACAAGTTATGATTTAAATACCAAAATTAATTTTAAAAACAATATCGCTCAATTTGATTCTGTTTTAAATTCATCTTTAGCTGATCTTACAAAGCTACAAGGAAGTTTTGACATAAGCAAAATGCTTTTAAATTCGGATTTTAATCTAAAGATAAATGATTTTTCAAAACTAGGCTTTTTGTTGGATAGAAAACTTAAAGGTAAGGCAGAATTTAATGGAAAGGTAGGTTTTGATAAGAGTTTAAATTTTGTTGTAAATAGTCCAAATTTATTTGAAGGGAGGCTTCAAAGCACACTTAAAGATAACCTTTTGCTTGCTGATTTAAATGGAGTGGATTTAAGTAGTCTAGCTCAAGGTTTAGATTTTATGGATGTTTATCAAGGTAAGGCAGATGTGAAGGCAAATTACAATCTTTTAAGTGAAGAAGGAGAGGTTAATTTGGATATGAAAGAGGGTAAATTAAAACCAAATCTTATTACCAATGCTTTAAAAATTTTAACACTAAAAGATATTACCAATGATGTTTATCGCACTGCTAATGCTAAAGCTTTGATTAAAAAAGAAAATATCAAACTTGATCTTAATATGCAAGCAGATCGTTCTTATATTTTAGTACAATCAGGAGCTTTAAATTCTAAAAGCGGAGCTTTAAATTTGCCTTTTGATATTAAACTCGATAGAGCCAATTTTAAAGGAAGTATTACAGGAACTACGGAAAATCCTAAAGTGAATTTAAATGCAGGAAGTGTGTTAAATTCTATTAAAAATGTAGTAGGTGGCGGTGTGAGTGATGGTGCTAAAAGTACGGGCGATAAAGTTGATAAAGCGGTGAATAAATTATTAAATAAGATTTTTTAAGGTAAAAAATGTTTAATGGACTCATAAGAGAAATTGCTAAAGTTCAATCTTATCAAAACAATACTTTAAGCTTAAAAGCAAAATATCGCCCAAATCTTGGCGATAGCATAGCCGTAAATGGAGCTTGTTTAAGTGTAACAAAACTTTATGAAGGGGGTTTTGAAGTGGAGCTTTCTCGTGAAAGTCGCACTCATATAGCTATAGAGAATTTAAAAGATAAAGTTCATATAGAACCTGCTTTAAGATATGGCGATAGAATTGATGGGCATCTTATGCAAGGACATATTGATTTTATCGGCACACTTGAAAAGATTCAAAAAGATGAAAATGGAGTGGATTTTTATATATCTTTACCTAAAGAAGCTATGAAATTTATGGCAGAAAAAGGAAGTATAGCTGTTGATGGAGTAAGTCTTACTATCAATGAAATTTTAAAAAATGGTATTAGGCTTACTATTATTCCTATTACTTTTAAAGAAACGCTTTTTAAAGACTATCAAGTAGGTAGAAAAATAAATATAGAAAGTGATTTACTTGCTCGTTATATTTATGCACAATTGCAAGGTAAAAACAAAGGATTATCATGGGAAGAAGTCGAAAGAATTTCTTATCTTTATTAGAAAATGATAAAGTCGTTATTTTTTGTGCTTTTGATAAGGATTATAATGTTTTTAGAGCTAAGGTTTATAGTGAGAATTTATTTTATCATTTAGGTTTTAAAGATATTAAAAAATGTGTTTTTATGGATCAAATTCACTCTCATAAAGTTATCATTTATGAAAAAAATTTAAAAAATCTTAGCTGTGATGGGCTTATAAGTAAAGAAAAAAATATCGCTCTTTGTGTTTTAAGTGCGGATTGTCTGCCTTTGATCTTATATCATGAAAGCGGCATTATAGCAGCTTTGCATTCAGGTAGAAAAGGAAGCTTTGAAAATATCCTAAAAGAATGCGTTGATCAAATTACTATGCAAAATTCACATTTAGATAAGAATAAATTTCATCTTTTTATCCTGCCTGGAATTTGTGCTAAAAATTATGAAATAGATGGAGAAATTTTAGAATTTGCTAAAAAAGAATTTAAAGAATTTGTTCAAGATGATAAACTTGATTTAAAAGCTTTAGTAAAATTTCAAGCTCAAAATTTAGGCATTGAAAATATTAAAGATTGTGGAATTTGTAGTTTTGATGATGAGAGTTTTTTTTCTTATCGTCGTGATAAAACGCCTAAGCGTTTTGTGAGTGTGGTTTATTTAAAGGATTAAAATGTATGAAAGAAAAGATTTAAGAGTGTTAAAAATCATTCAAAAAGCTAGAGAATTTGGCGATGGAGATTTGTTAAATGAAGCTTTGGTAAAACAATTGATTGATGCAGATTTTTGTGAAATTAATGAAAAAGAAAAAGAAGAGCTTGCAACTCTTCTAAATTCTTTAATCAATGCAAAAGATAAAGCGTTGTTGAGTAATTAAAATTCTATATAGTTTTCAAAATCTTCTTCTTTTGGAGGATTAGGTTGATTCGAGGCTAGGGCTTCTTTAACAACCTGCTCGTATCCAGCTATGATATGTTTAAAATTCTCTTTTGCTTTTCCACTAAGTTCTGATTTGGCGATTTTTACAACAGATGCAGGATTTATAGCTTTATTATTTAAATATACTCCAAAATGCAAATGAGGACCTGTGCTCATACCTGTTGAACCAACATATGCAATTACTTGTCCTTGATTTACCTTTTGTCCGTTTTTAATTTTTGCAAAACGACTAAGATGAGCATATAAAGTCATATAACCTGAGTCATGCTTGATTTGAATTACATTTCCATAACCACCTTTTGTGCCTATAAAGGTTACTACTCCTTTGCCAGCACTTTTTACAGGAGTTCCAGTAGGTGCAGCATAGTCTATACCAAGATGGGCGCGATAGCGTTTTAATATAGGATGATATCTTGCTGTTGTAAAAGGAGAGGAAATTCTAGTGTAGTTCACAGGTTTTGTAAGTAAAAAAGATTCTAATTCTTTGCCATCGCGATCATAGAATATATCATTATAAGAAAAGACTTCTCTAGCGCTTTTATTAATTTCTACCATTGCCATTTTTATATTTATATCGCCCCAAAGTTTACCCATGCGTCTTTTTTGTTCATAATATAGGGTTACTTCATCACCTTTTTGGATATTGCGAAAATTTATACTTCCTCGAAAAGCACGAACCATAGCACGAGCTAAAGTACTGCTACCACTTTCTTCATAGACATCTTGATAAGCAGAGCTTTTAATGGTTAAATGTAAAATTCTATCTTCTTTTTGATAAGATACAGGAGTAAAAGCAAGAGTGTATTGTCCATCTTTATCTTTATAGATATGAATTTGTAAATCATCACTAATTGGAATTAAAACTTGTTCTATGTTGTTGTTTTCATCTTTTAAAACTTGATATTTTATTTTATAGGCTATATCAGAAGCAAGTTCTTGATCTTCTCTATCAAGTCCATAATAAAGCGACATAGGTATGGAATTTCTTTGTAAGAATTTAAGCAAGGTATCTCCATTATCCCAAGTTAGCTCTTCAACACTTAAAGCTGCAAAACTTTGAACAACAAAAATAAATAAAAGCAATAATTTTTTCATGAGATAACCTTAATTTTTAAAAGAATTTTGAAATTTGAAAGCTATATTTTACTTTATTTTTCTTACAATTGCTTAACAAAAAAGGATTATAATTCTATAAATTTTTATTTAAGGAGCAAATTTGTTTAAAACTATAGTGTGTTTTTTAGCTTTAAACCTTAGCCTCTTTGCGGTTGGATTTGATTTAAAACCTATAAAAAGTGAACTTGTAAAAGTTGATGATATTTATGGTTATATTAAAGATAGTGATGATATAAAACTTTATTCAAGTGGCGTAGTAGTGCAACATTTTAGCAATTCGCAAAGTATCATCGCTAGAGCAAGTGTTATAGATAAAAAAAATGGTTTGGCAAAATTAGAATTTAGTGTTTTTTCAGCTCTTAAGCAAGATGCTTTGCCTTTACCAAATGTTTTACCTAAAGTAGGTGATGAGGTTGTTTTAAATTTTCTTTATGATAGAGGATTGGTAATTGCTCCTGATGAACAAACTTATAATGAACTTGTTAGAGAATTTCCGCAGATATATTTTACCCATATTGACATTTTTGGAGCACAATTAATTAGAACGGCCACTCTTTCTCCTAAGCGTTCAGATTTTAGGCAATTTTGTGATGATAATGCGGTTGGCATTTTGGTTGTGGCTTTGGAAAATCAAGCAGAAGTTGTGGATTGTCAAGATTTTAATAAGCTTTATGAAGTGCCTATAAGCAAGCCAACTAGCGTTCAGGTTCCTTTTTATTCTCGTATAGGTGGATATAAAAGTAATTTTTTTGATTTTAACTCTCAAGAAATAGGGAATTATTATAGATATTATGATGCTTTGATTAATCTTCCTAAGGTGCAATAAACATGAAAAAAGAATTTGAACAATATTTTAAACGATTTTTAGGAGAAGAAAACGCTTATTTTGATGAAATTCACAAAAGAGCTTATAGCTATGATGCGACAAAAAAACATTATTTACCCGATGGGGTTCTTTTTCCAAGAAATGAAGAAGATATTGCTCAAATTTTAAAATTTTGCAATGAAAATAATATCATAGTCATACCACGAGGCTCAGGATCTGGTTTTACAGGAGGAGCTTTAGCTGTTAATGGCGGTGTGGTGCTTGCTTTTGAAAAGCATATGAATAAAATTTTGGAAATTGATCTTGAAAATTTAGTGGCTGTTGTGCAACCTGGGGTTATTAATATACATTTACAAAAAGAAGTGGCTAAATACGGACTTTTTTATCCGCCTGACCCTGCTAGCATGGAGTATTCTAGCTTAGGGGGTAATGTAAGCGAAAATGCTGGGGGAATGAGAGCTGCAAAATATGGCATTACAAAAGATTATGTGATGGCTTTAAGGGCTGTTTTGTCTAGCGGAGAAATCATTCGTGCAGGAAAACGCACTATTAAAGATGTAGCAGGTTATAATTTGGCAGGAATTTTAATCGCTAGTGAAGGTTCTTTGGCAGTTTTAAGTGAGCTTACTTTAAAATTAATACCTTTACCTAAATTCAAAAAAACTGCTTTTGCTATTTTTCCAAGTGTAAAAAGTGCTATGAATGCGGTTTATAAAAGTCTTGCTAGTGGCGTAAATCCTGTGTCTATGGAATTTTTAGATAATCTTAGCATTAGAGCGGTTGAGAGTAAATTTAACAAAGGTTTGCCTATAGAAGCTGGAGCTATTTTGATTGCTGATGTGGATGGTAATGTTAGAGAGGCTATTGATGAGGATTTAAGAAATTTAGAACATTATTTTTTAGAAGCTGGAGCTAGTGAATTTAAAATAGCAAAAGATGAACAAGAAACCGCAGATATTTGGTTTGCTAGAAGAAATTGTTCTCAAAGCATTGCCATGTATGGAACTTTAAAACTTAATGAAGATATTACAGTTCCGCGTTCTAAACTACCTGCTTTGCTTGAAGGTATAGATGAGATTTCTAAAAAATATGGTTTTAAAATTCCTTGTTTTGGACATACAGGGGATGGAAATGTGCATACTAATGTTATGGTTCCTGATAAAAATGATAAAGAGCAGGTGAAAAAAGGCTATGAAGCTGTGGAAGAAATTTTTAAATTAACAGTGAAACTTGGAGGAACTTTAAGCGGAGAGCATGGTATCGGACTCTCTAAAGCACCTTTTATGAATTTAGCTTTTTCTGAAGCCGAAATGAATTTAATGAGAAATATTAAAAAAGCTTTTGATCCAAATAATATACTAAATCCTTTTAAAATGGGACTTTAGAAGGTGAAAAATTTTTTTACTATTTTGCTAAATTTGCGTGATAAGGAAATTTTAAATTATGCAGCAGCGCTTAGTTTTTATACTGTATTATCTTTAATACCTATTTTATTTGTATGTTTTTCTGTTTTTACGCAAATTTCTAGTTTTAAAGCTTATTATGAAAAAGCAAAGCAAGTAATTTTTGCTTTTTTAATACCAACGCAACAAGATGTTGTTGCTACCTACATCGATACTTTTTTAAAAAATAGTGTAAATTTGGGTATTGTAGGTCTTATTGCTATGGCATTTACTTCTTTAGCTTTTTTTTCAGGCTATGATTTTGTAATCAATCGTATTACTAAAAATGAACCTAAAGGACTTTGGCAAAGCATTAGTTCTTATTGGACTCTTTTAACTCTTGTTCCTTTGGGGCTTGGGCTTAGTTTTTATATTTCAGGTTTTATCCAACAAACTTTAGATGATTATAAAATAGGGTTTAATTTTTTTGAAATTTTACCCTTTGTAATTATTTGGGGTTTATTTTTTATATCTTATTCAAGTTCTGTTCATAAGGGAACTCTTAAAAGTTTAGCTTTAGTATCTTTTGGAGCGGGTGCTATTTGGTATATAGGAAAAAATTTATTTGTATATTATGTGGTATATAATAAAACATACGCTAGTGTTTATGGATCTTTTTCTACTATTTTATTCTTTTTTATTTGGATTTATATTTCTTGGATTATTTATCTTTTTGGGCTTAAACTCTATTATTTTCTAAATTACAATCATAATGAAGGGAATAAAATTCGCAAAAATACAAAGAAAAGCTAGATATTTAAATCGTACAGAGATTAAAGAAGCAATAAGATAACTTATAAAAATCCAAAATGGGATATAGATATTAGTTCCATAAATTTTAAATTTAAAAAATTCATCTAAGATAAAATTGAGCAAATCTCCATAGTTTATAAGATGCAAAAATAATACTAAAGGATAAAATATTACAAAAATTCCACTCAAAATAATACCTAAAATTTGTTGGTAGCTTATAAGTGGAAAAAAATAAAGCACAGGTAAAACCATAGCAAAAAAAGTCCAAATATTAAGCAAAATAATATTTATAAGATTATTAAATTTATTTGCAAAATGATGCATATATAAAAAAATATAAAAAACACCTAAAATAGAAAATAAAAATCCAATACTAAATAAAAGTCTAGGGTAAAGAGAAATGCACAATAAAATACTACAAAAAAGCGTAAAGAAATTAATAATTTTTATATTTTTGCACAATAGATAAAAAACCCAAAAAGCCATAATCAAGGAGCGCACAAAAGAAGGGATAAATCCTATTAAACAAGCATAAGCTAAAAGTAGTGTAAAAATTAAAATACTTAAATCTAAACGTAAATTTCTATAAGGAAAATATATTTTTTGGAAAAAACTATAAATTGGAGCTAAAATAAAGAAAATTAAACTAAAAAGCAAGCCTATGTGATAACCGCTAATTGCTATAAGGTGTGCTATGCCATAGTAATTTACATCGTTTCTAAGCTCTAAAGATATGGGCAGTGCAAAAAATAAAGCACCATAAAATTCTTTAATTTTTTCATTTGTATGTTGATTTAAGAAGTAAGATATAATGGGATTGTATTCTTTTTCTTTTAATTTTTCAAAATCATAAGAAGGTACATAAAAACTTTTGCTCAGATAGTCTTTAAAGTTAATATTATGGGTGATAATTCTAAGGCTTAAAAGTTGATTCTTGCTTAAATTTAAATCCTTAAAACTTGTAGTATAAAAAGTGAAGTTTTCAGTTTGTAACTTTAAAACCCAGTATTTTTTATTTTTTTTATTATATTTTGTATATTGGTGCGTTAATAGAGCGTTATTTATAAAGTAATGTTTTTGGTTTTTAAATTTTAAAAAATTATTATATTCTAAAAGGATATTAAAAATAAAAATAATAACAACAGATAAAAATAAATAATGAAATTCTTTAAAAGAGTAAAAAAAAGAATTCCATAGAGACATTATTTTTTAGAAAATTTACTTAAATAAAGCCAAATTATTCCAGCTAAAAATAATAAAAATAAAGGAGCGGCATAAGGATATAAACTCAGTTTATCAAAAATTGCTTCAATAACATACCCAAAAGTATAAGCAGCAAAACCTAGAACAATAGCCCATGCCAAACTAGCTAGAGTATTGATAATAAAAAATTTAATAAAATTATATTTTGCCATACCTGCAGCTATGGGAATGAAAGTTTTTAAACCATAAATAAATTTTTGAGTTACAAGTAAAATAATTCCGTGTTGTTTTGTTTTCATCATAGCAAGGGCTAGCTTGCGTCGGTGTTTTTTAAAATAAGGCATAATATCTTTTTTGTAATATTTTCCAAGTATAAAAAGCAAAGTTGAACCTATGGTATTAGCAATAAAAGCAAGAGCAATGCAAAAACTAAGATCCATTTTTCCTTGAGAACTTAAAACTCCTGCGGCTAAAATTCCAACCATTCCGCCCCCTAAAGAGTAAAAGAATAAAACAATATAACCATATTTTATTAAAGTATCAATCATATCTTGCATAATAAACCTTATTTAGCGTATTCTACAGCTCTAAGTTCACGTATAACATTGACTTTAATTTCACCAGGATATTGCATTTTTTCTTGAATTTCAGCTGCTATTTCCTTAGCCAAAAGTACACTTTCATCATCATTAACAAGCTGAGCATTGGCTATGACGCGAATTTCTCTTCCGGCATTGATTGCATAGGCATTTTTAATTCCTTCTTTACTTTTAGCGATATCTTCTAGCTCACTGACTCTTTTTAAGAAAGCTTCTAATACTTCTCTTCTAGCTCCAGGTCGTGCAGCACTTAAAGTATCTGCTGCACAAACAGCTGCTGATTCTATGCTTGTAGCTTCTTCGTGTCCATGATGTGCGTAAATAGCATTGATTACTACAGGATGCTCTTTATAGCGTTTGCAAAGTTCTGCACCTAAATCCACATGAGATCCTTCAAAATCGTGGGTTAATGCTTTTCCTATATCATGTAAAATTCCCGCACGACGTGCTAAATTCTCATCCCCACCACACTCAGCAGCAATGATTCCTGCAAGGTGAGCCACTTCCAAAGAATGTGCTAAAGCGTTTTGTCCATAGCTTGCTCGGTATTTGAGTTTTCCTATGAGTTTTACAATTTCAGGGTGTATTTTATTTAAACCTAGATCCATAACTATGGTTTCGCCTTCTTCTAGAATAGCACTATCAAATTCTTTACACACTTTTTCGTGAATTTCTTCTATGCGCGCGGGTTGAATTCTGCCATCTTCAACTAAAAGTTCTATAACTTTTGTAGCAATAGCACGGCGATAAAGATTAAAACAACTTACTATAATAGCACCTGGTGTATCATCGATGATAATATCAACACCTAAAACCATTTCTAAGGTTTTAACATTGCGCCCTTCTTTACCAATGATACGTCCTTTAAGTTCATCGTTTTTAATGTTAATAACATTGATAAGTCTTTCAGCTGCAAATTCACCTGCAAAACGAGAAGTAGCTTGAGCAATGATGAAGTTAGCTTTTCTTTTGGCTTCATTTTTTGCTTCTTCTTCATATTTTCTTACTATATGTGCAATTTGCTCGCGAGAATTTTCTTCTACTTTTTTAAGAATGATTTCTTTGGCTTCATTTTGCGTAAGTCCTGTAGAATGTTCTAAAATTTTTAAAACATCGTCAAGTTTTTCTTGATATTTATTTTTTAATTTATCAACATCAGATTGTAAGTCTTGAATGTGTTTTTGTGACTTGCAAAGGTATTCTTTATCTTCTTTTAGTTTTTCTTCTTCTTGCTGAAGTTTTTGTTCTTTTTTAGAAAGATCATCAAATTTTTGATTAAAATCTTTTTGAATTTTGTGAGTTTTTTCTTCGTATTTTTTTTTAACTTCTAATTCTGCATTAAGAATTGAATTTTTTGCATCTTTTAAAATAAGCTCCGCTTCGTATTCTATAGCTTTGGCTTTGGCTTTAGCTTGTTCTACGAAAATTTCATATTTGGCATCATTGATTTTTTTTGCAACTAAATATCCTATACCGAGTCCGACTATAGCGGCTATAAGTGCGATAAGTGATTCTATCATTTTTTCTTTCTTTCTTGTAATATTTTTTATAAGGGTTTATGTATAATTTTCCTGAAATATCATGCTTTTGTGTTAGATTATTTTGACTTAAAGCATCTATACTTTGGACAAATATTATATGAGGTTTGTAATTTAAATTTTCAAAAAATCTATCATAAAAACCTTGCCCATGTCCTATTCTTTTTAAATTTTTATCGACGCCAATTACAGGCACAATAGCTAAATCAATTTTTGCTTTAAAAAAAGAATCTATAGGCTCTAAAACCCCAAACCTTTTTTTAATAAAAGGCAATCTTAATTTTACAATTTTTAAACTTTTATCTTGCATAAATGGAACAAAAAGTTTGTAATTTTTATTAAGAATATGGCGAAATTTTATTAAGTTTGGTTCATAATGCAAAGGAATAAAAATTAAAATATTTTTAGCTTTAAATAGTTTTATTATTTTAAGACATTCTTTAAATATTTTATAATCTTGTTTGAAATTTAGTTTTGAATGTTTGAAAAGGCGTATTTTTTGCAATGCCCTAAAATCTGTTTTTTCCATTAATATGCCTTTAAAAAAATATTATCTTATGTATGTTATAATTTTAGCATTTTTATAAAGAAGAATAAAGGATTGATAAATAATGAAGATTAAAAAAATACTTTTACTAGTGGCAATATCTTGTTTGTTTGTTGCTTGTGGCAATGATAAAGAAAAGCAGCAAAATGATGTAAATTTAAGTACCGAGGCAAGTATCAATCAAAGTGATGATATGAATTTTAAACTTAATTTGATTGATGGAGGATCAATTTCAGTTAAAAAAGAAAATGCCGTTTTAAATTTCAACGATGAAGATAAGGCAACTTTGTTTGTATTTTTTACTACTTGGTGTACCCCTTGCATTGCTGAAATCCCTCATCTTAATAAATTACAAGAAAAGTATAATAATGATTTTAACATAGTTGGAGTTTTATTAGAAGATAAATCTAACGATGAGATTCAAAAATTTATAGAACAGCATAAAATATCTTATAAAGTCGCTAATGGTGAAAATAACTATCTTTTAGCTAAAGCTTTAGGCGGGGTAAATGGAATTCCTACTATGTTTCTTTACAACAAGCATTCTAAATTGATTAATCAGTATTTAGGGCTTATTCCTGAAGAAATGCTAGAAATCGATATACAAAAGGCTATACTTTAATGTTTAATTTTTTTAAAAAAGGACTTGCAAAAACTCTTGAAAATATTGTTGGAGTTAAAGGAGAGAACAAAAAAATAACCAAAGATTTGCTTGAAGAAATTTTGCTTGAAGCAGATGTAAGTTATGAAATAGTTGAAGAGATAATTTATTATTTACCACCTCAAAATGAAGTAAAAAAAGAAGATTTAAAGCGTGTTATGGGTTCTTATTTTCTTTATGAAAAAAAAGAAACCAATCAAGAAAAACCTTTTGTAGAGCTTATTTTAGGAGTAAATGGAGCAGGAAAAACAACAAGTATTGCCAAGCTTGCTTATTTATACAAAAACCAAAATCAAAAAGTGATTTTAGGGGCGTGTGATACTTTTAGAGCAGGTGCGATTGAGCAATTAAAACTTTGGGCGCAAAAAGTGGATGTAGATATAGTTTTAACTGCACAAGGGCATGATCCTTCAGCGGTTGCTTTTGATACCATTTCTAAAGCAAAAGCAAAGGATTTTGATAGAGTTATTATCGATACAGCAGGGCGTTTGCAAAATCAAAAAAATTTAGCTCATGAGCTTGAAAAAATTGTAAGAATTTCAAACAAAGCTTTAGAAGGCGCACCCCATAGAAAAATTTTAGTTTTAGATGGAACACAGGGAAATGCTGGAATTTTACAAGCTAAAGCTTTTAATGAGCTTGTAAAACTTGATGGTGTGATTATTACAAAGCTTGATGGGACAGCTAAAGGGGGTGCACTTTTTAGTATAGCAAGAGAGCTTGAGCTTCCTATTTTTTATGTAGGCGTGGGTGAGCAAATGACGGATTTACAAGAATTTAATGCAAGTGCTTACTTAGATACTTTATTAGATCCTATTTTTGAATAATGGCAAAAAATAAAGCACTTTTTGAATGTCAAGCTTGTGGAAATCAACAAAGCAAATGGCTTGGAAAATGTCCTGATTGTGGAGCTTGGGATAGTTTTGTAGAATTAAAAGCTGAGCAAATTAAAGTTTTAAAAGAGCTTGCGCAAGTTAGTATGAAAACAAGTGAGGCTGTTTGTATTGAAGATGTGGAGTTAGAACATTTTACAAGATACAGCACAGATGATAATGAGCTTGATTTGGTTTTAGGCGGAGGGCTTGTTGAAGGTTCTTTAGTGCTTATAGGCGGAAGTCCAGGTGTGGGAAAATCTACACTTTTGTTAAAAATTGCTTCAAATTTAGCTAAACAGGGTAAAAAAGTGCTTTATGTCAGTGGCGAAGAAAGTAAAGCTCAGATTAAATTAAGAGCTGATCGTCTTGAGGCTAATACTCCGAATTTATTTTTACTTACTGAACTTTGCCTTGAAAATATTTTAGAAGAATTGCACAAAAAAGATTATAGCATTCTTATCATTGATTCTATACAAACTTTATATTCAAATAAAATTACTTCAGCAGCAGGAAGCATCACTCAAGTGCGTGAGATTACTTTTGAACTTATGCGTGTGAGTAAGGCTTATAATATCAGTACTTTTATCATAGGGCATATTACTAAAGAAGGTGCTATAGCAGGGCCTAGGGTTCTTGAGCATATGGTAGATGTGGTGCTTTATTTTGAAGGAGATGCCACTAAAGAAATCAGACTTTTAAGAGGCTTTAAAAATCGTTTTGGTGGAACGAATGAAGTAGGTATTTTTGAGATGACTGCTAAGGGTTTGATCAGTGCAAAAGATTTGGCAAATCGTTTTTTTACTCGTGGAAAGGCTATTTCAGGAAGTGCTTTAGGTGTTGTGATGGAAGGATCTCGTGCCTTGGTTTTAGAAGTTCAAGCTTTAGTGTGCGAAAGTTCTTATCCAAAACGCAGCGCTACAGGATATGAAAAAAATCGCTTAGATATGCTTTTGGCTTTGCTTGAAAGAAAACTTGAAATTCCTTTAGGGCATTATGATGTATTTGTAAATATTAGCGGCGGAGTAAAAGTAAGTGAAACTGCTGCGGATTTGGCTGTGGTTGCTGCGATTATTTCAAGTTTTAAAAATCGCCCTTTGAGCAAAGATAGTATTTTTATAGGGGAGCTTAGTTTAAATGGAGAAATTAGAGAGGTTTTTAGCCTTGATACGCGTTTAAAAGAAGCTAAAATGCAAAAATTTAAAAATGCCATTGTTCCTTCTAAGCCTTTGGAAGATATAGGGCTTAAGTGTTTTGTTGCTAAAGAACTTTCGCAAGTTTTAGAATGGATGTAAATTTTCATTAAAATATAAGTAAGATTTTGCTAGAATTCCGAGTTTAGAATAAAATTTTTGAGGAAACCATGAAAGATTTATTTTTATTTAGCTCTTTGCTTGATGCAAGTCATACTTTTTCTTATTTTTTTCACATAGGTTTGGTAGCTTTAATTGCTGTTATAGTGGCTATGATGGCTACTCGTTCTATGCAACTTGTTCCACGCGGTATGCAAAATTTAGGTGAGGCTTTTTTAGAGGGAGTTTTATCTATGGGTAGAGATACCATGGGAAGTGAAAAAGGTGCAAGAAAATATCTTCCTTTGGTTGCAACTTTGGGGATTATAGTGTTTTTTAGTAATATTATAGGTATAATACCTGGTTTTCACGCTCCAACTGCAAGTTTAAATTTGACTTTGTCCTTGGCTATTATAGTTTTTGTATATTATCATTTTGAGGGTATTAGGGCACAAGGTTTTGTAAAGTATTTTGCTCATTTCATGGGACCTATTAAACTTTTAGCTCCTTTGATGTTTCCTATAGAGATAGTCTCTCATCTTTCTCGTGTGGTTTCTTTGTCCTTCCGTTTGTTTGGAAATATTAAAGGCGACGATTTATTTTTAATGGTAATTTTAGCTTTAGTTCCTTACATAGCTCCACTTCCTGCTTATGTGCTTTTAACTTTTATGGCATTTTTACAAGCTTTTATTTTTATGATTTTAACTTATGTATATTTAGCGGGTGCAACTGTTGTTGAGGAAGGTCATTGATCTATATTTTAGAATTTTTCAAAGGTGCATCTTTAGCTTTAATGCTTTTTGGTGCACTTTTCTTCTTTTTTAAATATAATTCTTTTTTCTATCTTTGCTTGGGTATTATACCAGGTTTGCTTTTATCTTTAATTTTTGTTTTACTTATAGAAAACCATAAGCTAAAAAATGAAAATAAGTTAAGATAAAAGCAAAAAATAGTTTATTTTCTAAGCATGAAGCTCTTCTTTAAGCAAATGCTTTACAGCTTCATAAATTTTAATAGCCGCTTTGGATTTATTCATAGTATAAAGATGAATTCCATCTACGCCACTTGTGATTAAATCGACAATTTGATCGCAAGCATAAGCGATACCTGCATCTTCTAAAGCCAAAGCATTATTTTCATATTTTTCTAAAATTTTAACAAATTTAGGAGGGATTTTAGCTCCGCAAAGTTGAGAAATTTTTAAAACCTGTCTTTTGTTAGTAATAGGCATAATACCTGCGTAAATAGGTATGTCAATACCTGCTAAAGCACAATTTTGTTTAAAAGTATAAAAATCTTCATTATCGTAAAAAAGTTGAGTAATGAGCTTGTCTGTTCCTGCATTTACCTTAGTTTTAAGATGGTGTATATCCTCGATGAAATTTTTAGATTCATTATGTTTTTCAGGATAGCATGCGGCATAAATTTCAAAGTATTCTTGTTTTTTTATAAAAGAAATTAAATCACTAGCATAAGAAAAATCTTTACTTTTTTCTAAATTTTCACATATATCGCCTCTTAGAGCAAGAATTTGATTAAGATTTTTTTCTTTGCATTTTTGAAGTATCTGAGTGATTTTTTCTTTACTAGAATGGATGCAAGGTAAATGCACTATGCTAGGAATTTGATATTCTTCCTGGATTAAGCTTGCAACTTCTAAAGTATTTTGTGAGTTAATAGAGCCTCCAGCTCCAAAGGTTACGCTGATAAAATTAGGGCTTAATTGCCCTAAATCATCTAAGATAGCATGAAGATTTTTGATATTTTCATCCTTTCTTGGTGGAAAAACTTCAAAAGAAAAACTACACATGAAAACTCCTTATAATTGTTCTCGTATTTTTTGCGTAGCCGTAACTAAATTTTTAAGAGAGGCTATAACTTCTTCATAGGCTCTTGTTTTAAGTCCGCAGTCTGGATTGATCCAAATTTGCTCCTTAGGTAATTTGTTTAAAATTTTTTCTATAGTTAAACTTAATTCTTCTACGCTTGGAACTCTAGGGCTATGTATATCATAAACTCCTGGTCCCACCTCAGTTTTAAAACGAATAGCTTTTAGGGTATCTAAAAGACTTAAGTTTGATCTTGAAGCTTCAAAAGAAATCACATCAGCATCCATAGCGTCAATTTCTTTTAAGATATCACTAAATTCACTATAACACATATGAGTGTGAATTTGAGTTTTAGCTTTTACCCCGCTATGCACAAGATTAAAAGCAGGAATAGCCCAATCTAAATACTCACTATGCCAATCACTTTTTCTTAAAGGCAGTTTTTCACGCAAAGCCGCTTCATCAATTTGTATGATTTTTATACCTGCATTTTCAAGATCTAATACTTCATCTCTTATAGCTAAGGCAATTTGCTCAGTGCTTTCTTTTAGACTGATGTCTTCTCTTGGAAAGGACCAATTAAGTATGGTTACAGGTCCAGTTAGCATACCTTTTACGATTTTTTGACTTAAACTTTGTGCAAATTTAGACCAAGCTAAGGTGATAGGCTTTGTGCGTGATACATCACCCCAAATTACAGGAGGCTTAACGCACCTTGTGCCATAGCTTTGAACCCAGCCATTTTGAGTAAATAAAAAGCCCTTTAAATTCTCTCCAAAATACTCCACCATATCATTTCTTTCAAATTCTCCATGCACTAAAACATCAAGTCCTATTTCTTCTTGAATTTGTATGCATTCTTTGATTTTTTGTTGGTTAAATTCAGTGTAGTTTTGAGCTGAAATTTTTTCTTGCTTAAAGGCAAGGCGATTAGATCTTACATCGGCACTTTGAGGAAAGGAACCTATGGTTGTGGTTGGTAAAAGAGGGAGTTTTAAAAATTCTTTTTGGATTAAGGCACGTTCTTTAAAACTAGGCGTTCTGGTAAAATCTTCTTTTTTTAAAGCCTTAAGCCTTGCTTTGACTTTTTCATCTAAACGCTCTGGGATATTTTTAAAAAGCTCTTGATTGGCTCTAAAGAGCGGATTTTCTTCGCTAGAATTTAGAATTTCTTTTAAATCTTTAAGTTCTTGAAGTTTTTCTTTAGCAAAGGCAAAAAGTTTAAGATAGCTTGAATCTAATTTGCTTTCAAATTCAGTGCTATAAGGCACATGCAAAAGCGAACAAGAGGTGTTTAAGACGATATTTTGTGTATATTTTTGAAGTTCTTTAATAAGCTTTAGGCTTTTAGCATAATCATTAGCATAGATATTTTTGCCGTTAATAAGACCTGCAAAAAGGATTTTATCTTTAGCAAAGCCGTATTTTTGAATCAAGGCTAAGCTTTGTTTACCTTCGATAAAATCAAGACCCAAAGCATCAAATTTGCTTTCTAAAAGTTTAGGATAAATATCTCTTAAGTCTCCAAAATAGCTTTGAAGTAAAATTTTAAGATCTTTTTTGTGATTTAAAAGCTCTTGGTAAAATTCTTCAAACAAAGCGATATCTTCCTTGCTTAAATCATAAACCAAATAAGGCTCATCAAGTTCAAGCCATGTTACTTTAAGTTCATTTAGTTTATCAAAAAGCTCTATGTAAGCGTTTAAAAGCTTTTCTTTGGCGAGTTTTTGAGTTTTTTCATCTTTAAAGGCAATGAGTTTAAAAAGTGTGAAAATGCCTATTAAAACAGGCTTGCTTTCTATGCCAAGCTCTTTAGCTTCGAGATATTCTTTAAAAATTTTATCCCCTGTTAAAGCTATAATATCAGCATTATCGCACTCAGGCACCAAATAATGATAATTTGTATTGAACCATTTTTTCATTGCTAAGGCTGTAACATCTCCATTTTCTCCTTGATAACCTCGACTTTGAGCAAAGTATTCATCTAAAGCATCTAAATTTAAATTTTTATACTTTGTATGAACAATGTTAAAAAGCACAGCTGCATCTAAGACATTATCATAAAGTGAAAAATCATTACTAGGGATAAAATCAATGCCAGCTTTTTGAATTTCTTGCCAGTGTCTAATCCTTAAATCCTTAGCACTCTTTAAAAGCTCCTCTTTAGAACTTTGGTTTTTAAAGTATTTTTCAATAGCAAATTTTAATTCTCTATTTGCACCTATTCTTGGGTAAGAAATGATTGAATTTTTCATATTTGTTCTCCTTAAAATGTAGGGATTAAAGCACCCTGATATTTTTCTTCTATAAATTTTTTAACTTCATCGCTTTGCAAGGCCTTTACTAGGGCTTTGATTTTAGGAAGGTTTTCATTACCTTCTTTAACGGCGATGATATTGCCATATTCACTATATTTACTTTCTGTATAAAGCCCATCTTTTACAGGGTTTAAACCTGCTAAAATAGCAAAATTGCTATTAATAAGAGAATAATCTACATCATCTAAACTCCTTGTAAGTTGAGCGTCTTTTAACTCTACAAATTTAAGCTTCTTAGGATTTTTAGTGATATCTAAAGGAGTGATGAGCTCATTATCCTTAACTTCTATAAGTCCTTTGCTTGCTACAATGCGTAAAGCACGACTTTCATTTGTAGGATTATTGGGTATAGAAATGCTTTGTCCTTCCTCGGGGTTAAATTTTTTATGTTTTTTAGAATACACTGCCATAGGTTCTATATGGATACTAGCAACTTTTACAAGATGAGTGCCTTGTCTTTGATTGAATTCTTTTAAATAAGGCTCATGCTGAAAATAATTAGCATCTAACTCACCATTTTCAACCATTACATTAGGGATTACCCCATCATTGAATTCATAAATTTTTAAATCATAACCTTGTTTTTGAAGCGCTGATTTTATAAATCTTAAAATATCTGCATGAGGTGTTATAGAAGAGCCAACTTTAAGTTCTTCATTTGCCCATGCAAAACTGGTAAAAAGAGTAGCGACGCAAAAAGCTTTAGTAAATAAAGTCATTTTTTCTCCTTTACGCAAATTTAAATTTTTCTATCAAGTCACTATGATAAATACTTGCCACATCAGGATGAGAGCGTATCATTCTTTTAAAATAATTACTTGCAACATTTCTTAAAAGTGGATTTTAGGATCAGTATCCATACCTTTACTTTCTTTAGCAAGCTCTGGATTTAACTTAAAAATAGGTATATCCT
Source organism: Campylobacter sp. 2014D-0259 (assembly GCF_008000505.1). Classification (NCBI taxonomy): domain Bacteria; kingdom Pseudomonadati; phylum Campylobacterota; class Epsilonproteobacteria; order Campylobacterales; family Campylobacteraceae; genus Campylobacter; species Campylobacter sp. 2014D-0259. The sequence goes on along the minus strand of NZ_VOAQ01000024.1, from coordinate 225,222 downwards.
TATCAAGCTGCACTCCAAGAAAATAAGCTATGCTAAAGCGTTCTTTTGGGCTTAAATTCACGCGGTGAATAGTAGCTTTTAAATAGCCATTGGTAGCTAGTTCTAAAAATTCTCCTATATTAACTACAACGCTATTTTCAAGTGGGGGTATACTAAGCCATTTACCATCTATAAAAGCCTCAAGTCCGCTTTGTTTTTCTTGAAAAACAAAAGTGATAAGCCCACCATCTTTATGTGAACCTACGCCTTGAGTGATATTTTTTGAGCTTTTTGGATAATGTATGATTTTACAATGTTCGTAAGAATTTTCTCCATAAAGTTTATCAAAAGCATTGTTAGGTAGATCAAGAGCTTGAGCGAAGGCTTTTAAAAGCTTTAAACAAGCTTTTTTGGTTTGTTTGTGCCAAGTTAAGAAAGTTTTTTTAAGTTCTGGAATTTCACTAGGCCAAAGATTAGGACCTTCTAGTCTTTGCCATAAGGGTGAGTTTAAATTCCAGTTTAAAGCATCTCTTTCTGTGCCTATATCCAGTTGTTCTCTATAATCCTTAGATCCTGCTGTGTATTCAAAACCTTCGCTAGTATAACCTCTAAATTGAGGAGAATGTACCATAGAAATAAGCTCTTTCGAACTTCTAGAAAGATTAAAAAATTCTTTGCCAAGTTTGAATAATTTCTCGTTTAAATTTTTATCTATACTGGTATTGATAAGATAAAAAAAACCTATTTTAGAAGCAATTTCTCTTAAATTTTTAAGAAAAGTGCTTTTATCTTTTTCATAAGCTTGTAAATCAAGTATAGGTAAGTTCATTTTTGCTCCTTAAATTAAAATTAAGGATAAGAAGATATTTTGAATTAAATTTTATTTAGAGAAATTTTTGTAAGTTAAGATTTTAAATGAGTATTTTGAAAAAATAAACTTTTTTGACTTTCTTACACATTATATCTCCTTATCCACTTTTTGGACCTTTGGAAACATAATGTTAAGCCAAAGGACGCACTAGATACTACACATCTCGCACATCAGTTTCATTTTTTCTCCTTTTAAAATAATAAAATTTCAAAATCATATATAAAAATATATTAATTAAAGCTTAATCGTCTAAAAAATAAAGATTCTTTTTAAGCATTCTCGAGTTTTAATTCTTTGTTATTCATTATGCTAATACCTAGATTTAAAACCTTTTGGGCAATTTGTTTGGCTTCATCTAAAGAATGCATTGCGCAAGTTCCGCATTGATAGATATTAAGTTCAGGAATTTTGCTTTGATCGCTTACGCTTAAAACATCTTTCATAGCTTCTTCCCAAGCTTTTGCAACACTTTTTTCATCTGGTGTTCCAATTAAACTCATATAAAAACCCGTGCGACAACCCATAGGTGAAATATCAATAATTTCAACTGAATTTGAATTAAGATGATCTCTCATAAATCCTGCAAATAAATGTTCTAAGGTATGTGTACCTTTTTCGCTCATAATGTCTTTATTTGGTATACAAAAACGCAAATCAAACACGCTAATATCATCACCCTTAGGTGTTTTCATAACTTTAGCTAAACGCACAGCAGGAGCTGGCATTTTAGTATGGTCAACTTTAAAGCTGTCTAATAATGGCATTTTAACTCCTTAAATATAAATTGTCTAAGAATTATAGCATTTAAAGTTAATATTTAAAGCCTTTCTAAAAGAAAAAAAGATAAAATAAAACATTTAAAAATTCAAGGAAATTTTATGTTTGAAGTAGTTATAGGTCTTGAAGTTCATACTCAGTTAAATACAAAAACAAAAATCTTTTGCTCATGTGCAACTTCTTTTGGAGAAGCTCCAAATACCAATGTTTGTCCCACTTGTTTGGCCTTACCAGGAGCTTTGCCTGTTTTAAATGAAGAGGCTGTAAAAAAAGCTATAGCTTTTGGAAAAGCTGTCAATGCAACAATTAATAAAAAAAGTGTTTTTAATCGTAAGAATTATTTTTATCCAGATTTACCTAAAGCCTATCAAATTTCACAATTTGATATCCCTATAGTAGAAAAAGGTGAGCTTTTTATCAATGTAAAGGGTGAAAATAAACGCATAGGTATTACAAGAGCACACTTAGAAGAAGATGCAGGTAAAAATATCCATGAAAATAATTTTTCTAAAGTGGATTTAAATCGTGCAGGAACTCCTTTGCTTGAGATTGTCAGTGAGCCTGAGCTTAGAAGTAGCGATGAGGCGGTGGCTTATCTTAAAAAACTTCATTCTATTATACGCTTTTTAGATATTTCAGATGCAAATATGCAAGAAGGAAGTTTTAGATGCGATGCAAATGTTAGTATAAGGCCTAAGGGCGATACAAAACTTTATACTAGAGTAGAGATTAAAAATCTTAATTCTTTTCGTTTTATCCAAAAAGCCATAGAATATGAGGTAAAAAGACAAAGTGAGGCTTGGGAAGATGGAACTTACGAACAAGAAGTAGTTCAAGAAACCAGACTTTTTGATACAACAAATTTAGTTACAAGAAGTATGCGTGGCAAAGAAGAAGCGGCTGAATATCGTTATTTTCCAGACCCTGACTTGCTTCCTGTTTTGTTAAAAGATGAGTTTTTGGATATTAAAATTCCTGAACTTCCTGATGAGAAGAAAGCACGCTTTATAGACGAGCTTGGTATAAAAGAAAGTGATGCCGAGGTTTTAATCAGTTCTTTAGAAATGAGTCGTTTTTTTGAAAGTCTTATTTCTCAAAATTTAAATTCTAAGCTTTGCGTAAATTGGTTAAATACTGAACTTATGGGACTTTTAAAAGGAGAATTGACTATAGAAAATTCTCCCGTAGATGCTCAAAAGCTTGGAGTTTTAATTAAACGCATAGAAGATGGCACCATCAGTGCAAAAGCGGCTAAAGATGTCTTAGCTTTTGTATTTGAAAATACTAGCGTGGAAATTGATGAAGCTATAGAAAAGCTAGGACTTAAGCAAGTAAGTGATGATTCAGCCATAGAAGCGGTGATTGAACAAATTTTAAATGCAAATGCCGATAAGGTTGCAGAGTATAAAAGTGGTAAAGACAAGCTTTTTGGATTTTTTGTGGGTCAAACAATGAAAGAAGGCAAAGGAGCTTTTAATCCTGCAAAAGTAAATGAAATTTTAAAAACAAAGCTTGGTTGATGCGTATAGCGGTTATTGGTGCGGGAAAATGGGGCAGTGCTTTACATCTAGCCTTAAAAGAAAATCACAATTGTTTTATTAGTTCTTTGCATCAGCGTGATTTAGAAGATTTTGTTAGCATAAAAGAAGCTTTAGAATGTGAATATCTTGTTTTTGCTTTAAGTTCTCAAGGGATGCGTGCTTGGCTTAAAGAAAATTTCATCAACAAGGGACAAAAAATTTTAATTGCTTCAAAAGGCATAGAAGATCAAAGTTGTCAATTTTTAGATGAAATTTTTTTAGATTTTGTACCAAAAGAAAATTTTTGTGTTTTAAGCGGTCCTTCTTTTGCTGCTGAAGTAATGCAAAAACTTCCTACTGCTTTGATGATTAGCGGGATAAATCAAGAGCTTTGTAAAAAATTTGCAAGTTTTTTCCCTGATTTTATTAAAACTTATATTGATAATGATGTTCGTGGTGCTGAAATTTGTGGTGCTTATAAGAATGTTTTAGCAATTGCAAGTGGGATTAGTGATGGGTTAAAACTTGGCAATAATGCAAGAGCGGCACTGATTTCAAGAGGGCTTATAGAAATGCATCGTTTTGGTAAATTTTTTGGTGCTAAAGAAGAAACTTTTTTAGGGTTAAGTGGGGCAGGGGATTTGTTTTTAACTGCAACGAGTGTTTTATCAAGAAATTATAGAGTAGGTTTAAAACTGGCGCAAAATCAAAAATTAGATAGTATTTTAGTCGAACTTAATGAAGTAGCAGAAGGTGTAAAAACTGCTTATGCTATAGAAAAACTAGCAAAAATGAAAGGAATTTATACACCTATTGTAAATGAAGTAGTGGCAATTTTTAAGGGTAAAAGCGTGCAAGAAGCAACGCAGAGTTTATTAAAGCAAAATGATTAAGGAAAAATCATGATAATTAAAAATGCAAAAATTTATGGAGATTCTTTACAAGATATAGAGATTAAAGAAGGAAAAATTACCAATATTGGTTCTAATTTACAAGGCGAAGAAATTTTAGATGCTAAAGGTATGACTTTACTTCCATCTTTTGTGGATTTGTGTGTGAGTTTAAAAAACGATAAATTTTCTTTAGCTAATTTAGAGCTTTTAGAAAATGAGTGTCTAAAAGGAGGAATTTCTAGTATAGTTTTGCGTGATTGCATGGATTTTGATGAAGAAAGTTTTGCTTTATTTTTACAAAATTTAGCTCAAAGAAAGATGCAAATTTTTTCAAGTGTGCGGGTTAAGGATGCAAACGGCAAGCTTAAAAATTTAGCCACTCTTTTAAATAAAGGTGCTTGTGCTCTAGAACTTGACAGCTCTTTAGATGCAAATACTTTAAAAGTAAGTTCACAATATGCTTTTATGAAAGACTCTCCAATTTTTGTGCGTTGTTATGATAAGGATTTTGATGATAATGGAGTGATGAATGATTGTGAAATGAGTTTTGAGCTAGGGCTTATAGGCATGAGTAAAATCGCTGAAACTAGCCAGATAGCTAAAATGAAAGAATTGGCTAAATTTTATAAAAATAAAGTTATTTTTGATCTTTTAAGTTTGAAAGATTCTTTAGTATTATTAGATGAAAAGGATTTAAAACTTGTAAGCATTCATCATCTTATCAAAGATGATAGTGCTTGTGAAGATTTTAATACGGCTGCGAAACTTATGCCACCTTTAAGAAGCAAAGAAGATGTTTTGGCTTTAAGAGAGGCTTTAAAAAAAGGAAAGATTAGCTTTTTAACTTCCCTGCATAGTGCAAAATCAATTTCTTTAAAAGATTTAGCTTTTGATGAAGCGGCTTTTGGAATTCATAGCGTATGCGAATTTATAAGTCTTTGTTATACTTTTTTAATCAAAGAAGGATTTTTAAATTGGCAAGAGCTTTGTCGATTTACAAGTAAAAATCCTAGTGAATTTTTAGGTTTAAATAGTGGAGTTATAGAAGTTGGCAAAGAAGCTAATCTAGTTCTTTTTGATGAGAATGAAGAAATTTTTGCTCCAAAAAGTTCTCTTTATTCTGAGGATAAACTTTTTGGAAAGATTAAAATGCATATAATTAAAGGAAAAAATATTTTAGAAACTTAAATTCCCAAAGATAGTTTAAATCCTAAAAATACAAGTGCTGCCATAATACCAGCGGCTGGTAAAGTGATAATCCAAGCCAATCCTATAGGCTTCATCATAATCCAATTTGCGTTTTTATTATACACTCCTATACCCAATATAGCACCTATGAGTATATGGGTGGAGCTAACAGGAATTCCAAATTGTGTAGCTAAGAGTATAACTATGCTTGCACCAAGTTCTGCAGAAAATCCAGTAGTAGGGCGTATGGTTGCAAGTTTTGAACCCACTGTAGTAATCACTTCTTTACCTAAAAACCAAAGTCCTACAACTAGAGCAACTCCAAACATAGCTAAAGCAGCAAAAGGTACAGGAGAAGTCGCGTTAATTGTGCCGTTTTTTAAGACATCTAAAATCGCTGCAAAAGGACCTATAGCATTGGCTATATCATTGGCTCCGTGTGAAAATGCAAAACTAGAGGCTGTAAATATTTGAAACCATGAGAAAATTCTATCAGTAGTTTTATTAAGTTCTGTTTTTTTAACGATTTTGACTATAGCAAATGTTACAACATAACTTATAGTTCCTATAATTCCGATAATCCAAAAGTTTTGTAAAATATCTAAAGTGCTAACATTATTTAAACCTTTAAATAAAAACATTGCCGAAATGATAGCAGCAGCAATACAAGCAATGATTGGCATATGAGTTTTTAAAATAGAGTAAATATCTATATCTTTTTCTTGATCCTTAAATTCCTTCATTTTATTTCTATAGAAATTATTTTCTTGTTCTTCCTCATCTAAAGCTATAGCGGAAAGTTCTTTGATTTGTTCTTCTTGGGATTTTGTTTTTAAATTTAAAAAGTATTCTTCTTTGAATTTTTTTCTTTCTTTTTTGATATTTTTCAAATCATCATTTAGTTTTTCTGATGGTTTTAAAATTTTCTTATCAATATATGAATAAATAATATAAGCTACAATACCCCCTAAAAGAGGAGAAGCTATCCAAGAAATAGCTATTCTTAAAATTTCACTCCATTTAACCATAGAGAGTGTTTGGATCCCATCAAATTTTAAAAGCCCCATCATAATGCTAGCACCTACAATTCCACCAACTATACTGTGTGTGGTTGATACAGGTAAGCCTTTCTTGGTTGCAATAAAAATCCAAACCCCAGAGCTTAAAAGTGCAGCAAGCATAATGATAACAAAAAGCATAGGATCTAAAGAATTTGGAAAAATAACAATACCGCTGCGTATGGTTTTAGTAACTTCTGCGCCTGCGAAGATTGCCCCGCTTAGCTCAAAAACAGCTGCTATAATTAAAGCTTGTTTAATGGTTACTGTTTTTGCGCCAACGCTTGTTCCAAAAGAATTGGCTACATCATTTCCACCTATATTAAATGCCATAAAAATGCCAAATATAGAAGCAAGAATAAAAAGAATCAATTGATGTTGCGAAATATAACCAAATCCCCAAATAACAAATGCGATAGTACTGATAATAAAAATAACAAAAGCTATGAGGTTGTCTTTTTGCATTAATAACCCTTTTTTATTTTAATTATACACTTATTTACTTTAAATTTGCTAATTTTATTTTTTAGTCTTTGTGGAATTTTTATTTATATTATTTTTTTATAATAAATACTCAAACAAGAAATAATAAGGAATATAAGAATAATGAGGGGTATTTTTTATATAATAGCATTGTTTTCTTTACTCAATGCCGATGAACTTACAGAGGCTTTAGCAAAAAATAATAATCAAAATTCTTGGGAGCACTTTGATTATGAAAATACCAAAGAAGCTCCAAAAATTCAAGAAGAGAATGTGGATTTTAAAAGCACTTTTGATAGCTTACTTTCAAAAACTTTAGAAAATAATAATGGTATAGATAAAACAGATGGGAATTTGGATTTTCAAAACGAAAACGCGCAGGTTAAAAATTTAAGTTCTCTTTATGAGGGGGAGAATAATTCTTTGCTTTTTCAAAAAGAACTTTTTGTGGCTCAAGATAATTATAATTACTCATGGGGTTTAATCAATCGTTATGAAAAAGATGATTTTTTATTTGGAGTTAATGGTTTTATTGATAAACAAAAAGAACAAAAAGATACTAAAAGCTTTGGTACAGAGTTTGGTTATAGTAAATTTATAAAGGCTTATAGTAATTATTATATACCCAATGAAGCAGAAAAAAATTTACAGCTTGGAATGAGTTTTGTAATTCCAACTTATACCGCTTTTGCTTTTGATATAAGTAAGGATAATGATAAAACTAATTATCAAGTATCTTACTCTCCTTATAGTGTATTTAGTTTAAATTTATTGCGTCGTGATTATAGTGCAAGAGAGACTGTTGATGATACTGTTGTTCAAGTTGGATTTAGTTTTAATTTCAATGAAAGTTTTTTAAAGCAATTTAGAAAAAAAGATAATACTTTAGAGGAGGTTAATCGATATGATTTCCTCCAAAGAACCCATTAGTTCATTCCAGCATTATGGAATTTTTCTGGATTATCCATAGCATAGCGGAATTTTTCCCAATCAATTTGTTTATCCCAGATGGCAACGATTAAGGCTGCTACTGAATTTCCACAAAGATTTCCAACCGCTCTCATTTCAGACATAAATTTGTCAACACCTAAAAGAATACCTATAGCAGTTACTGGTAGAACTTGTGCTAAGGTTGCATTTGCTTCTGAAATTTCCATATTTCCTAGAGCCGCAAGCGTACTTCCAAGCACTATAAAACCTGATCCAGTTACACCTACTGCACCTTTTGAGGCTATCATTAATACTATTAAAATACTGATTTCGTGTGCTAAACTTAAATTTACATTGAAAGCTTGTGCTAGAAAGATTAAGCTCATAGCTAGATAAATATTTGTACAATCAAGATTAAAACTATATCCCGTTGGTAAAACAAGTCCGACTGTTGCTTTAGAAAGTCCTGCTTTTTCTAGTTTTCTCATTAAAGGAGCAAGTGCAGACTCGCTTGAACTGGTTGCAAAAACGATCAATACTTCTCTTGAGATAAATCTCATAAATTTGAAGATATTTACTTTTGCAAAATAACAAATCAGACCTAAGATTCCAAATATAAAAACAAGACATGAAATCAGCATTACTAAAAGTAAATATGCTAAGTTGATCAAAGAGCCAATTCCGTATTGAGCTATGAGTACAGCCATTGCTGAAAAGGCGGCAATAGGACTAAAATACATAATGATTTGTAGAATTTTAAAAACAAAATTTTGTGCCACTTCAAAAACTCTTTGAATTGCCTGTTTATCTTCTATTCTCATTAAAGAAATAATCAAAGCAGTAATTATAGCAATAACTAAAACTTGTATGGTTTTTCCTTCTGTAAAAGGCGTGATAATATCAGTAGGCATAGCATCTTTTAAAATATGCATAATCTCAGAGCTCGCACTTACTTCTGTGGTTTGAGAAATGTATTTTTGAACGCTTTTTGTATCAAGTTGACTTGGATCAAGATTCATTCCATGGCCTGGTTGCATAACATTTGCCATAAAAATACCTATAGCAAGTGCTAAAGTACTTACAACTTCAAAGTAAATAACCGCTTTAGCACCAATGCTACCTACTTTTTTTAAACTTTCAAGACTAATGATGCCTAAAACCAAAGTAACAAAAATAATAGGACCTATAAGAACCTTTAAAGCACCTATAAAATAATCAACTCCTGGTTTGCTAGCAATGGCTAATTCTTTATCTATATAGCCAAGTACAATACCTGCAATAATGCCTATAATCACCCAAAATCCAAGACTTTTGATAATACGTTTATATAAAGGCGGTTTTCTTTCAGCTAAAGTTTGACTTAAAGTTTCCAAGTTTATTCACTCCTTTTGATCTTTGTAAAATATAATTTTAACAATGCGTATTGTAAATTTTAACAAAAAAACAAATCTAGAAATACTTTCTTTTATATGATATGATAATTTTTTATATAAATGTTACAAAATTTCTCATTATTTGCATTATAAAATTTAAAATATTTTTGAAAATTTTATAATTTTGCAATTCAGTTTGCTTTTTGTTATTTATTATTGGTAATAATTCTATTTTTGATTTATTTGTTTTATTGGGATGTTTTAAATTATGAAAGAAATAGTTTTGTCTGAAAATGCTTTAATTACTTCTAAAACAGATCTTAAGGGGAATATCATTTATGCCAATAATGACTTTTTAAAATACGCAGGTTATAAAGTTGATGAACTTTTGTATAAATCTCATAATATAGTAAGACATGAAGATATGCCACGCACTGTATTTAAATGTCTTTGGGATTATATTCAAAAAGGAGATGAAATTTTTGCATTTGTGAAAAATAAAGCCAAAGATGGTAATTTTTACTGGGTTTTTGCAAATGTAAGTGCTTCATTTGATACTAATGGAAATATCATCAATTATTATTCTGTTCGTCGTGCACCTAATAGAAAATCTCTTTCTATAATTGAAGAAGTTTATAAAATTTTACTTGAAAAAGAGCAAAAATCGGGCATTAATGCTGGAGTTTCAGCTTTAATGGATATTGTAAGTTCTTATAAAATGACTTATAATGAACTTATTTTTAACTTACAAGAAAATAATTAAATAAGATATATTTAATCTTTTTTATTGTATAATTTTCACCTAGAAATTAAAGTAATATATTATTAAAGTATTGTTTTGATTTATGACTTCAAAAAATTTTCAATAAAAAGGGGTAAATTTATGGTGAAAAATGGATTATTATTAACTATTTTTCTAAGTGTTATCGGTGTTTTAGGTGTCATTTTTATTCATAATTTTGTTGGAGCGATAATTTTTGTTTTAATCGCTGTTTTAATGATTTATTTGCTTAGACAACACAAAGATGAGCAAATAATGATAGATAAACTTTTGGTTCTTTGTAGAGAGTTAAAGGAGGGTAATTTCGACAATAGAATCATCTATGTAAAAACAAAAAGCAAAAAATTAGCCGAAATAGCAGATAATCTTAACAATACTATTGATGGGCTAGAAGCTTACTTAAGGGAAATTAATACTTCTATTTCATGTTCTCAAAAAGGTGAATTTTATCGCAAGGCTTTGCCTGAAGGTTTAAAAGGAATTTTTGCTCATAATATCGAATTTATAAATAAAGCTTTAGCAAACATAGAAGTGACAGCAAGATCTACTTTTAAAAATGCTTTATCAAGAACTTTAATGGATTTAAGCCTTGGAAATCAAAATAAAGACATGTCTCAAATTTCTAGCTCATTAAATCAAGATATTAGCATGATGAAAAATGTATATGATACAGTTGATGCCATTACTCATACAGCTACAGAAAATGGCTCAGAGGTGGATTCTTTGCAAAGTGCTATGGGTTCTTTAATGGATGTTGTAAATTCGAGCAAGGAAACAGTGCAAACTTTTGTGGCTAATTCCCAAAATATTACTTCAGTGGTTGAAGTAATACGCGATATAGCCGATCAAACCAATCTTCTAGCTTTAAATGCTGCTATTGAAGCTGCGCGTGCAGGAGAGCATGGTAGGGGCTTTGCGGTTGTGGCTGATGAAGTTAGAAAGTTAGCAGAAAGAACTCAAAGATCTACAAGCGAAATTTCTATTGCAATTCAGACTATGCAACAAGATTTTGTAAATATCCAAAGTGGCAGTGAGCAAGTTTTTAACATTGTTAGTGAATCTGAAGAAAGAATTAATAAATTTTCTCAAGCTTTTAAACGTCTAGAAGAAAATAGTAGTGCGCTTGGTGTTAATTTTGGATCCTTTGCAAAGAGATTGATTTTGTCTGTGGTTAAAATCGATCATATTCTTTATAAATCAAATATATATTTAAATTTAAATGGGGCTCAAAATTTCAATCTTGAAAGTGTAGATCCAATTTCTAATCTTTGTCAAGATGAGAGAGCTCAAGGTGTTATTAATGAGCTTAGTTCTGAAACTGAGTTAAATTTAGCTAAAGAATTTATAAAAGATAACGCTAAAAAAGCAATAGAAGAATCAAATCAAGATTATATCGATCAAAAAGCTTATGATGCGATTGTAAATGATATTAAATCACTAGAGCAAAGAAGTGCTGAAATCTTAGCAAAATTAAAAATATAAATTAAGAGGGTGGGAAAATGTCAAGAGAAATTTTTTTACAAGAAGATAGTTTAATTACTTCTAAAACGGATTTAAAAGGTAAAATAGTTTATGCAAATGATGATTTTTTAAAGTATGCAGGTTATACTATGGGTGAAGTTTTAAATAAACCTCATAACATAGTAAGACATGAAGAAATGCCAAAAACTGTTTTTAAATATTTATGGGATTATATGAAAGAAGGCAAAGAAATTTTTGCTTACGTAAAAAACAAAACCAAAGATAACAATTACTACTGGGTTTTTGCAAATGTAACTCCATCAATAGACATTAATAATAATATCATAGGCTATTATTCCGTTCGTCGTATGCCAAATAAAAGCGCTATTTCTACAATAGAAAGCCTTTATAGTGATCTTTTAAGAGTAGAACAGCAACAAGGTTTAAATAAGGGTGTTGAGATGCTTAAAAATTTCTGTAAAGATGCAGATAAAACTTATAATGAGCTAATCTTCTCTCTTCAAGAAGCTAAATAAATTTTTGTTAGACTTAAAACGAGTTTGTTTTAAGTCTAAATATTATATAATCTTTCTTTAAAATTCACATTTTTCAAGGCAAAATATGTTTGATGTCATTGTTATAGGTGGTGGACATGCAGGTGTTGAAGCAAGTGCTGCTGCTGCTAGAATGGGTAAAAAAACTTTACTTTTAACTACATTGATTGAGCAAATAGGAGCGGCAAGTTGTAATCCGGCTATAGGAGGGCTTGCTAAAGGGCATTTGGTAAAAGAACTTGATGCCATGGGTGGTCTTATGGGCGAAATCACCGATGAAGCAGGGATACAATTTCGCATTTTAAATGAGAGTAAGGGTGTAGCCGTTCAAGGAAGTAGGGCACAAATTGATATGGATAAATACCGTATCATTGCACGTAATAAACTTTTAAAACTTCCAAATTTAGAAATCTCTCAAGAACAAGCGAGTGTTTTAATCGTAGAAAATGATGAAGTTAAAGGCGTAAAAACAAATTTAGAAAATACATATTTTGCCAAAAAAGTGATCCTAACAACAGGAACTTTTTTAAATGGACTTATTCATGTAGGTGAAAATAAACTTCAAGCAGGAAGGGTAGGGGAGCTTGCTTCGGTAAATTTAGGAAATTATCTACAAACTTTGGGTTTGAAAATGGGGCGTTTAAAAACAGGAACTTGCCCAAGAGTGGATGCAAAAAGCATTGATTTTAGCGTGCTTGAAATTCAAGATGGTGATGTAAATCCTAAAGCTTTTAGTTTTCGTTCAAAAAATTTCAATCCTACTCAACTTCCTTGTTATATCGCACGCACTAATACAACTACACATGAGATTATTAAGAATAATTTTTATCGTGCTCCACTTTTTACAGGACAGATTGAAGGTGTAGGGCCAAGGTATTGTCCTTCTATAGAAGATAAAATCAACCGTTTTAGCGACAAAGAAAGTCATCATCTTTTTATAGAACCTCAAACTATCGATGCGACAGAGTATTATATCAACGGTTTTTCTACTTCTTTGCCTTATGAGGTACAAATTCAAATGCTGCGTTCTGTAAAGGGTTTTGAAGATGCTAAAATAACCCGTTTTGGTTATGCTATAGAATATGATTATATAGAGCCAACTGAACTTAAGCATACTTTAGAACTTAAAAAGATTAAAAATCTTTATTGTGCAGGACAGATTAATGGAACTACAGGTTATGAAGAGGCTGCAGCACAAGGCTTTATGGCAGGAATCAATGCAAGTTTAAGTATAGATATGAAAGAGCCTTTGATTTTAAGGCGTGATGAAGCTTATATAGGAGTTTTAATCGATGATTTGGTAGTAAAAGGTACAAAAGAACCTTATAGAATGTTTACTTCAAGAGCAGAATTTAGACTGCTTTTAAGGGAAGAAAATGCTATACTTAGACTTGGAAAATATGGCTATGATTTGGGGCTTTTAAGCGAGCAAGATTTTACTTATATACAAAATATTGCAAACAATCTTCAAAAAGGACTTGAATTTTTACTTTCTAAAGAATTTACGCCTAATAACCAAAATAATGCTTTTTTAGAGAGTTTAGGAGAAGATAAAATTTCTTCTATAGTCAATCTTCAAAAAATTGTTGCAAGAGCAAGTTTTGATATAGAAAAATTAAAAAAACTTGATCCTATGTTTGAAACTATGGATAATTATTCTTTAAGAGAAATTTTAAACGAGGCAAAGTATTATCATTATATCAGCATGCAAAAAGCTCAAGTAGAAAAAATGAAAAATCTTAGTGAGCTTAAAATTCCTGAAAATTTTGATTTTAAAAGTGTAAGTGGTTTGAGTAATGAGGTTGTAGAAAAGCTTAATCATCATAAACCTCCAACCATTTTTGCTGCAAGTCAAATCAGTGGAATTACTCCTGCAGCGTTAGATATTTTACAAATTTATATCAAAATGCAAAAGAAAAAAGCTTAAATGCTTGCTTTTTTTATTTTTTTATCTACTTTAGTTTTACTTTTTTGGCGTCCATGGAATTTACCTATTTGGGTATTTTCTAGTTTGGGGGCTTTTTTTGTTTTTATTTTTCAATTGGTAGATTTTAAAGACGCTTATTTTGTTTTTTCTTTGGTTTGGGATAGTTCTTTAACTTTAGTTGGGTTGATTATTCTTTCTTTTAGCTTGGAAGCTTTGGGATTTTTTGATTTTATTGCGAGTAAAATTTTGCATTTTTCTAGAGAGAAAAATCAAGAAAAAATTTATATCAGCACAAAAAAATTGATGTTATTTTTGTTGATTTTTGTCTTTTTTCTTTCTGCATTTTTTGCTAACGATGGAGCGATTTTAATCATTACACCTATTATTATAGCTTTATTTTCAACTCTTAAAGATTGTAAAAATCATGCTTTTATTTTAAGTTCTTTTTTACTTAGTCTTTCTTTTTTATGTGATGCAAGTTCAAATGCTTTGGTTATTTCAAATTTAACCAATATCATTACAGCAAATTATTTTAAGATAGAATTTTTAGAATTTGCTAAAAATATGTTTTTGCCCAATTTTTTTGTTTTACTTTCTACTATAGTTATGGTTTTTGTGCTTTATGTGAGAGTTTTGCCTAAAAGGCTTGAATTTAAATTAGTCAAAAAAGAGCAAATTTCATCGAAGTTGTTTTTTCTTTGCATAGTATTTTTATTTCTTTTTGTGATCAGTTTTTTTATAGGTGAAATTTTTGATATTAAAATAAGTTTTTTTGCTTTGCTTTGGGCGGGAATTTTTTGGCTTATTGTTTTAAAAATTCAAGGTAAAAAAAGTATTAAAATTCTTTTTGAAGCACCTTATGGAGTTTTGCTTTTTAGTTTTGGGCTTTATATGGTAGTTTTTGCTTTACATAAAATAGGTGTGAGTGAAATTTTGGTTAAAAGTTATACTTTTTTGATGCAAGATAAGAGTGGAATTTTTGGAGTGGCTTTGATTTCGGCTTTTGGATCTTCTGTGTTTAATAATTTGCCTATGGTTTTAATCGGAGATTTGGCATTAAAAGAATATTTTGAGAATTTTTCTTTTGATTCTTTGATGATTTATGCGCATCTTTTAGGAGTAAATATAGGCCCAAAACTTACCCCAATAGGTTCTTTGGCAACTTTGCTTTGGCTTGGAGTTTTGGCTAGAAAAGGCATTAATATTTCTTTTTGGCAATATTGTAAATTTGGCTTTTTGATAACTTTACCTGTGCTTGTTTTTTCTCTTTTTGCTCTTATTGTCTAAATATCAAAACTTGTTAAACAAAGAAAAAATTTATTTTAATTTCGATAAACTTTTAACTTGGTTAAAAAATAAAATCGAAAGGACAAGTTATGGCTACATCTGAGAGTAGACGAAGCTTTATGGGCTTTGCATTTGGAAGCGTAGCTGCTGTAGGCGGTGTTTTCTCGCTTGTTGCGATGAAAAAAACTTGGGATCCGCTTCCAAGTGTCAAAGCTGCAGGTTTTACTACAGTAGATTTATCAGGAATGCAAGATGGAGAGCTTAGAACTATAGAATGGCGTAAAAAGCCTATTTTTATATTAAAAAAAGATGCGAGTATGCCAAAAGATGAAAAACGTGATGTTGTGGTAGATAACGCAGCTTATACTGTGGTTATAGGACTTTGTACGCATTTGGGTTGTATACCTGCTTACCAACCAAGTGAGCAATTGTTTAAATGTGCCTGTCATGGTGGAGAATTTGACACAAGTGGAAAAAATGTCTTTGGACCTCCTCCAAAGCCTCTTGAAATTCCTCCTTTTAAGATTGATGGAACCAAACTTGTTTTAGGTGAAGAGGGTCCTGAATATAAAAAAATGATAGCGGAGGCTTAAGATGGCACAAATTAGAAAAGCTAATGGCCTTGTAGATTGGCTTGATCAAAGACTTGCAGTACATAAACTGCTTGATGTTTTAATGGTAAAGTATTGGATACCAAAGCAAATTAACTTTCTTTGGGCAATGGGGGTTATTTTAACCACTCTATTTGCAGTGCTTTTTATTACAGGACTTTTACTTGTAATGTATTATAAACCAGATACTGCGCTTGCTTTTGATAGTGTGAATAAGACTATTATGCAAGAGGTGGATTATGGATGGCTTTGGCGTCACATGCATGGTGTTGCCGCTTCTGTTGTATTTTTGATTATATACATACATATGCTAACAGGAATTTATTACGGTTCTTATAAAAAAGGTCGTGAGATGATTTGGGTTAGCGGTATGCTTTTGTTTGTTGTATTTTCTGCTGAAGCTTTTAGTGGGTATATGCTTCCTTGGGGACAAATGAGTTATTGGGCAGCTCAAGTAATCACTAATCTTTTTGGAGGGATACCATTTATTGGCCCTGAGCTTGTGATTTGGATTCGTGGAGATTATGCGGTTTCTGATCCAACTTTAACAAGATTTTTTATGCTTCATGTGTGCTTGCTTCCTATAGTTATCATTGCTATTATAGCATTTCACTTCTATTCTTTAAGAATTCCTCATGTTAATAATGAAATTTCTGAAGAACTTGACTTTGATTTAGAGGCTGAAAAATACATGGCAGGTGACACAAAGGGTTCTAAAGTGATTCCTTTTTGGCCAGGATTTTTATCAAAAGATTTTATGTATATAAGCTTTTTTATGATTTTCTTCTTTTATTTGGTCTGTTTTAAATTTGAATTTGCAATGGATCCAATTAATTTTGATCCGGCTAATGCGCTTAAAACACCAGCTCATATTTATCCTGAGTGGTATTTCTTATGGAGTTATGAAGTTTTAAGAGGATTTTTCTTTGATATTGCAGGTATTAAAGCTTTTGATATAGGTTTGGCTGCATTTGGTATTGCTCAAGCGATTTTCTTCTTGCTTCCTTGGCTTGATAGAAGTGATGTTGTAAAACCGGCTCATGAAAGACCTTTATTTTTCATTTGGTTTTGGATATTGCTTATCGATTTAATTGTTTTAACAGTTTATGGAAAATTACCTCCAACAGGTGTAAATGCTTGGGTAGGATTTTATGCTTCTATAGTATTTTTACTTTTACTTATTGTAGTTTTACCGGTTATTACTATTATGGAGAGAAAAGGAGCTAAACAATGAGAGAAATAAAAATATTTTTAGTTGTGGTAGTTTTTACTGCGCTTGTATATTGGGGGGTAGAGCCTTATGCTCATTCAGTGATGAAACCTCATGTTGCTCCTGCAAATTTTGATTTTGCTGTTGAAGATACTACTTTTGCAAAAGGTATAGTTGAAGCTAAAGAATTAGCTCTAAAAGATGCACAAGCTTCAGGAGATGCTAAAAGAATAGAGAGTGCAAACAAAGAACTTGAAAAAGCAAAAGAAGAATTAAGCAAAGTTGAAACACTTTGGGCAGATGTTGCAAAGATCGATTTTGCTAAGGGTGATGCAAAAAAAGGTAAAGAATTTTTTGAAAATAACTGTTTTGCATGTCATGGTGTAAAAGAAGATGGAATAACAGCTAATATTACTGATTCTTCTATGGGAGTAATACCACCTGATCTTAGTGCAGCTGGTGCTATTTTTGATGAAAAATTTTTAGCTGCTTTGATTATGCATCCTGCGCTTGCTTTAAAAGTAGATCATAAATTTGGTGATGCTTTTATTATGACAGCTTACAATAAAGATACTTCAGGAGAAAGTGAAGAAGCTACAAATGCAAATATAGCCAATGTAATTGCTTATCTTAAAGATGTGAGTGTTAAATTTGAAGCCAATGAAGATGCTACTATTAAGAAAGATGTTGAGGCAAAATATGCTAAAATGGAAAATAGTGCTCAAAAAGTGGCTTTAATGGAAAAAGATATAAAATTTGCTAAAGATAAAGCAACTTTTATTGAGGCTTGCGGACGTTGTCATGATATGAAATACGATAGCTTTTTTACTCCATCAAATCAAAATGATTTAAAAACTTATTTAGGTTCTGTTCCGCCTGATCTTTCTATGATGATAAGATCTCGTGGTGAGCAATATTTACATGATTTTATTAATAACACTCAAAAACTTCTTCCAGGAACCGCTATGCCAAGAGTAGGTTTAACAGAAGCTGCACAGGCTAAGGTTGTATCTTATATTGATCAAGTGGGTGATAGCAAGAAAGAAGAAAGAAAAACTACAGGAATTTATGTAATGATATTCTTTGTAATTTTAAGTATTTTTGCTATAGGTTGGAAGCGTTCTGTTTGGTCTAAATTACATTAATATTACATTTTTTGCCATTATTTAGTGATAATGGCAAAAATCTTATTTTTTCTTCATTTTTATTAATTTTTAAACCTAATTAAGAGATACTATCTAATAATAATTATTATTAATTGGAGTATGTCATGCTTGAAAAACAAATGATTAAATTTATTCTTTCAAAATGGAATTATGGAAATTTTAGAATTGTATTTTGGGATCAAGAAGAATTTCATGTGGGTAATCAGTCTGCTAAATTTTCTTTAATTTTCAAAGAAAAAATACCTTTTTTAAAATTATTTAGTGATACGAGTTTAGTTTTTGCAAAACATTATATGGAGTCTAAACTAGAAATAGAAGGTGATTATGATGAAATAGCTAAAGTTTTGTATTATTTTTCAAATAAGCGTTTTTTAAAAAATACAGAGGATATCTTGAGTAAAATAGCCCAAAAACAGGAAAGTAAAAATATTAAAAGTCATTATGATATAGGTAATGATTTTTATAAGCTTTGGCTTGATGATACTATGAGCTATTCTTGCGCTTATTTTAAAGAGCCTAATAATACTCTTTATGAAGCTCAAATTAACAAAATAGAACATACCCTTAAAAAACTTGATTTAAAAGAAGGAGAAAAGCTTTTAGATATAGGTTGTGGCTGGGGTTGGCTTTCTATTATGGCGGCTCAAAAGTATGGAGTTAAGGTTGTTGGAATTACTATTTCAGAGGAGCAGTGTAAAAAAGCTAAGGAAAGAGTAAAAGAACTTGGTCTTGAAGATAAAATAGAAATAAGACTTCAAAATTATCAAGATTTAGAATTTGAAAATTATTTTGATAAAGTTGTTTCTGTGGGTATGTTTGAACATGTAGGTAAAGAGAATTTAGGACTTTATTTCATGAAAGTAAAACAAGTGTTAAAACCTGGAGGTTCTATGCTTTTACATTCTATTTTAGCCATGTTTGAAGGAAAAACAAATGCTTGGATAGATAAATATATTTTTCCAGGAGGATATTTACCTTCTTTAAGAGAGGTTGTAAGTGCTATGAGCGAGTGGGATTTTCATCTTCTTTTAGCAGAAAGTTTAAGAATGCACTATGCAAAAACTTTAGATTTATGGGATGAAAATTTTAACAAAGTATTAGACAAGGTAAGGGAAAAATATGATGAAGAATTTATAAGAATGTGGGATTTGTACCTTCGTTCTTGTGCCTCTGCTTTTCGTGTTGGAAGCGTGGATTTGTTTCAATTTTTAATCACAAAAGAAATCAATAATAATCTAAGTCTTACCAAGGACTACATATATAAGTAAAAACTAAACTTAAATTTGATAAAATCTTAGCTTCATTTCACACACATCAATCCTTTTTAGCTTGTGTAAATTAAGGGATGTGGAGGAATAAAGCTAAATTTATAAGGAGAAACTCATGGTTAGTATGAGAGATTTATTAGAATGCGGTGTGCATTTTGGACACCAAACAAGACGCTGGAATCCAAAGATGAAAAAATTCATTTTTGGCGAGAGAAAAGGTATTTATGTAATTGATTTACAAAAAACTTTAAGATATTTTAGATATACCTATAATATCGTTCGTGACGCTGCTGCTGAAGGAAAAACTATACTTTTTGTTGGGACAAAAAAACAAGCAGGTGGAGCGATTAAAGAATACGCTGAAAAATGCGGTATGCCTTATGTAAATCATAGATGGCTTGGCGGTATGATGACAAATTTTGGTACCATTCGCCAATCAATTAGAAAATTAGAAGTAATTGAAAAAATGGAAGAAGATGGAAGTATTAAACTTTTAACTAAAAAAGAAGCTTTAATGCTTACAAGAAAAAAAGAAAAATTATTAGCTTATTTAGGTGGAATTCGTTATATGAAAACTCAACCTGATATGATTTTTGTTATTGACACAGTAAAAGAAAAAATTGCTGTTCAAGAAGCAAATAGATTAAGAATTCCTGTTGTAGCTCCACTAGATACAAACTGCGATCCTGACTTGGTAACTTATCCTATTCCAGGAAATGATGATGCAATCCGTTCAGTGCAACTTTTCTGCCAAGAAATGGCTGAAGCGATTAATGAAGGAAAAGCTTTAAGAGAACAAGATGGCGAAGCTTTAGCAAATGAAGAAAAAGAAATCACCGATGAAGAGAAAAAAGAAGTTTTAGATGAAGCGATGAGCGAAGAAGACTTCGGTGAGGAGCAAGAATAATGGCTGAAATTACTGCTGCAATGGTAAAAGAACTCCGCGAAAGTACAGGCGCGGGGATGATGGATTGTAAAAATGCTTTGAGTGAAACTAATGGAGATTTTGATAAAGCAGTACAACTTTTAAGAGAAAAAGGTTTAGGTAAGGCTGCTAAAAAAGCAGATAGACTTGCTGCAGAAGGTTTAGTAAGTGTAAAAGTAAGTGATGATTTTACAAGTGCAACTGTAAGTGAGATTAATTCCGAAACAGATTTTGTGGCAAAAAATGATCAGTTTATCGCTTTAACAAAAGATACCACAGCCCATATTCAAAGTAATAGCTTACAAAGTGTGGAAGAACTTCATTCAAGCATAATCAATGGCGTAAAATTTGAAGAATATTTAAAAAGTCAAATTGCAACTATAGGAGAAAACTTAGTTGTAAGAAGATTTGCAACTTTAAAAGCAGGTGCTAACGGTGTTGTAAATGGTTATATCCATACAAATGGCCGTGTTGGTGTTGTGATCGCTGCAGCTTGTGATAGCGCTGAAGTGGCTTCAAAATCAAGAGATTTGTTAAGACAAATTTGTATGCATATTGCAGCAATGAGACCAAGTTATTTAAGTTATGAAGATTTGGATATGACTTTTGTTGAAAATGAATACAAAGCTTTGGTTGCTGAACTTGAAAAAGAAAATGAAGAAAGACGCAGACTTAAAGATCCAAATAAACCTGAACATAAAATTCCTCAATTTGCAAGTCGCAAACAATTAAGCGATGCAATTTTAAAAGAAGCTGAAGAAAAAATCAAAGAAGAGCTTAAAGCTCAAGGTAAACCTGAAAAAATTTGGGATAATATTATCCCAGGTAAAATGAATAGCTTTATAGCAGATAATTCTCAACTTGATAGCAAACTTACTTTAATGGGTCAGTTTTATGTAATGGATGATAAAAAAACCGTAGAACAAGTGATCGCTGAAAAAGAAAAAGAATTTGGCGGAAAAATTAAAATTGTCGAATTTATTTGCTTTGAAGTTGGCGAAGGTTTAGAAAAGAAAACTGAAGATTTTGCGGCTGAAGTTGCTGCACAACTTTAAAAACGGTTAAAAATGGAACTCTTAAGAGCGGAAAATTTAAGCCATAGTTTTGATTATCCGCTTTTTGAGGGTTTAAATCTTGCTTTAAATACTAAAGATTGCATTGCTATTCAAGGGAGTAGCGGTTGTGGCAAATCTACTCTTTTGCATATATTTTCTTCCTTATTAATTCCAAAAAAAGGTGAAGTTTTTTTTAAAGGTTCTAGTCTTTATCAGATAGATGAAAACGAAAGATTAAAAATTCGCCGTTATGATTTTGGTATTATTTTTCAGACACATTATCTTTTTAAAGGTTTTTCAGCTTTAGAAAATATCGAACTTGCTAGTGTTTTATCGGGTCAAAATTTAGATGAGAAAATTTTAAAAAGATTAGGTATTGATACGCTTTTACATCAAAAAATAGGAAAGCTTAGCGGCGGACAACAACAGCGTGTGAGTATCGCGCGCGTGCTTTGTAAAAAACCAAAGATTATTTTTGCTGATGAAGCAACTGGAAATTTGGATTTTGATAATGCTAAAAATGTTATCGAGCTTTTAATATCCTATGTTAAAGAAAATGATGCAGCTTTATTTTTTGTAACTCACGATAACAAGCTTGCAAGTTTTTGTGATAAAACTTATACTATAAACGCCAATGGAATTTGTTAATTATTTAGGTGATAAAAATGTTGTAACTTTTATGTTGCTTCTTGCTAGAATGAGTGGTCTTATAGTTTTTTTTCCTTTTTTTTCACATAATTCTATTCCTATGGTGATAAAAAGTACTATAGTTTTATTTTTGACTATGTATTTATATCCTTTGGCTAGATTAGAATCTTTGCATTTAGATAGTTTTTTTGTTTTACAGCTTATTAGTGAAGTGATTTTTGGAATGATAGCAGGATTAATGCTTCAAATTATTTTTGCTATTATTATGATGGCAGGTGAGCAGATTGCTTTTACTATGGGATTTACTATGGCAAGTATATTAGATCCAAGTTCTGGAACGAGTATGCCTATCACATCTCAAATTTTAAATTTGCTTGCTTTGATGTTTTTTCTTGCTTTTGATGGTCATCATTTAATGCTTTTGTTTTTAAGTCATTCTTTAGGTTATATCAGTTTAGGTGGCTTTTATCCGCATGAGAATTTAATGCATTATCTAAATATGGGTATGTTTAATATTTTCATCATAGGTTTTACTATGAGCTTTCCTATACTTGGAATTTCACTTTTAGCTGATGTTATTTTTGGACTTTTGATGAAAACAATGCCACAATTTAATCTTTTAGTTATTGGCTATCCTATAAAGATAGCTTTAGGCTTTGTAGTTTTGATCGCTATTTTATTAGTTATGATGCAATATTTTAAAAATTTAATTTTAGAACTTTTCACTCATATGCAAACTCTTTTTTTCTCCTAAGGAAAGGATAAATGAAATTATCGTAAAATAGTGATTATTTTTCAAGGATTAAAGTGATGAAAATTTTACTTTTAAATGAAAACCCTGTAGTTTCAAGACTTGTAAGCCTTAGTGCTAAAAAAATGTCTTATGATTTTGAAGAACTTAATGCTTATAGTGAAAATTTGGGTAATTATGATGTGATTGTCGTAGATAGTGATACTCCAGCACCTTTAAAAATTCTTAAAGAAAAATGTGATAGATTGATTTTTTTAGCCCCGCGAAATCAAAATGTAGATATAGATGCACAAATTTTACAAAAACCTTTTTTACCTACAGATTTTTTAAATTTACTTAATAATAAAGATACAAACAAACATACATCTATTGATTTGCCAATATTAAGTAATGATGAAAATCCTTATGCTGATATAAGCTTGGATTTAGATAATTTAAATTTAGATGATTTGCCTGATGAAAATTCTTTAGATATAAATTCAGAGGGAATGGAAGATTTGAGTTTTGATGATGATGCTCAAGATGATAATGCAAACAAAGCTTTAGAAACTCAAAATTTAGAAGATGAAAATTTAGAACAAGAAACAACTAAAGAACAGACTCAAGAAGACATTCAAACTGATTTAGATTTAACTTTGGAAGATGGCGGAAGCCAAAAAGAAGACTTAAGCCAAGAACATACAGCTTTGGATACTGAGCCTAGTTTAGACGAACTAGATGATAAAAATGATGAAGATTTAGAAATCAAAGAAGATGACAAAAATGAAGAAATAGAAAAGCAAGAATTATTAAACGATTCTAAAGCAAATACATTAGAAATGCAAGAAGAGCTTAACGAATCTCAAGATGATAATGCAAACAAAGCTTTAGAAACTCAAAATTTAGAAGATGAAAATTTAGAACAAGAAACAACTAAAGAACAGACTCAAGAAGACATTCAAACTGATTTAGATTTAACTTTGGAAGATGGCGGAAGCCAAAAAGAAGACTTAAGCCAAGAACATACAGCTTTGGATACTGAGCCTAGTTTAGACGAACTAGATGATAAAAATGATGAAGATTTAGAAGATAACAAAGAATTACAAGCTAATATAAGCGACTTTGATGATCTTCCTGTGGTTGAAGAGCAAGAAAAAGAAATGGATTTTGATGATATTCCTGAGGATGCTGAATTTTTAGGTCAAGCAAAAGATAATGAAGAATCAGAGGAAAATTTAGAGGAGTTTTCTCCTGTTGTGGAAGAAGATGTTCAAGATGAAATGGATGATTTTATTTCAAATTTGAGCACTCAAGATCAAATCAAAGAAGAACTAGCTCAACTTGATGAGCTTGATTATGGTATTGATAGTGATAATAGTAGCAAGGTTTTAGAAGATTTTAAAGATGAGCCAATTTTAGACGATACAGAATTAGGAACAAATGAAGAGGAAGTGGTTGTGCCAAATTTAAATATAAGTGATTTTGATGCATTGAAAGAAAGTGATATACAAGAAGCTCTTGGAGAGGAAATTGTAGAAAAAAATGAAGAGCCTATAGTAAGCAATGCAACTAAAGATGATAATAGTGAAGAGATAGTTAATGAGCTTAGCCAAAGCATAGCAGGAGCGATCACTTCAAGTATTAAGGATGATACCTTAAAAGCTGCTCTTAAGGGTATGAATATGAATATAAATATAAACATTAGTTTTAAAGAGGATTAAAATTGCAAGGTTTTATTTTGTTGATTTCAGGTCCTAGTGGAGCTGGAAAATCAACTCTTTTAAAAAAACTTTTTGATGAATTTGAAGATGAGCTTTATTTTTCTATTTCTTCAACAACTCGCAAACCAAGAGAGGGTGAAAAAAATGGAATACATTATCATTTCATATCCCATGAAGAATTTCAAAAAGGTATAGATGGTGATCATTTTTTAGAATGGGCTAAGGTGCATGAAAATTTTTATGGCACTTCTTTAAAGCACACTCAAGATGCTTTAGATAATGGAAAAATAGTTGTTTTTGATATTGATGTGCAAGGATTTAAAATAGCCAGACAAAAAATGGCTGATAAGATTGTTTCTGTTTTTATTACTACAAAAAATAAAGATGAGCTAAAAAAAAGACTTATTAAGCGAAATACTGATACAATAATACAACTAGAAAAAAGATTACAAAACGCTAGTGATGAAATGAAAGAACTTAGCGACTATGATTATCTTATCATTAATGATGAGCTAAAGCAAAGTTATGAAGCATTGCGAGCGATTTTAATTGCCCATAAATTTAGAACCAAAGGGCAGAATCTAGGACAAATTCAAAATATTTGGAATGAAGGAGAATAAAATGGGTGGTTGGTCAAGTCCAAGTCATTGGTTGATTATTTTATTGATTGTTGTATTGCTTTTTGGAGCAAAAAAAATTCCAGAACTTGCAAAGGGTTTAGGCAAAGGTATTAAAACTTTTAAAGATGAAATGAATAATGATGATGAAGTAGCAAAAAATACTCAAAAAATAGAAGAAAACAAAAACACAACTAATAATACAAGTGCTGATGCAAGTATAGACAAAACAAAAAAAGCTTAAGGTTTAGTCTTTTGAAAAGTATTATTTTTAATGAAATTAAAAAGATTTTAGAGTGTGATTTTACACTTGAAAATCCAAAGGATAAAAATTTAGCACATTTTGCTACCCCTTTGGCTTTTTCACTGGCTAAGGAATTAAAAAAATCTCCTATGTTGATCGCTAGCGACTTAGCGAGCAAATTTCAAAATCATGATTGTTTTGAATCGGTTGAAGCTGTAAATGGGTATTTAAATTTTAGAATTTCCAAAACTTTTTTAAATGAACTTGCAAATCAGGCTTTAGCAAATCCAAATGATTTTTCTAAAGGAGAAAAAAAACAAGAAAGTTTTTTGCTTGAATATGTGAGTGCAAATCCTACTGGACCTTTACATATAGGACATGCAAGAGGCGCTGTTTTTGGAGACACCTTAACAAGACTTGCAAGACATTTGGGTTATAAATTTGATACAGAATACTATGTCAATGATGCGGGTAATCAAATTTATTTACTAGGGCTTTCTATTTTACTAAGTGTGAAAGAAAATATACTTCATGAAAATGTTGAATATCCAGAGCAATATTACAAAGGCGAGTATATAGCAGATTTGGCAAAAGAAGCTTTTGAAAAATTTGGTAAAGAATTTTTTAGTGAAGAAAATATCCCTAGTTTAGCTGATTGGGCAAAAGATAAAATGCTTATTTTGATTAAACAAAATTTAGAACAAGCAAAGATTAAAATTGACAGCTATGTAAGCGAGAGATCGTATTATGACGCTTTAAATGCAACTTTAGAATCTTTGAAAGAGCATAAAGGAATTTACGAGCAAGAAGGTAAAATTTGGCTTGCTTCTTCGCAAAAGGGCGATGAAAAAGATAGGGTAATTATCCGTGAAGATGGACGCGGGACTTATTTGGCAGCAGATATTGTTTATCATAAGGATAAAATGAGTCGTGGTTATGGAAAGTGTATTAATATCTGGGGAGCAGATCATCATGGTTATATCCCTAGAATGAAAGCTGCGATGGAGTTTTTGGGATTTGACTCTAATAATCTTGAGATTATTTTAGCACAAATGGTTTCCTTGCTTAAAGATGGAGAGCCTTATAAAATGAGTAAAAGAGCAGGAAATTTTATCTTGATGAGCGATGTGATTGATGAAATAGGAAGTGATGCTTTGCGTTATATCTTTTTGAGTAAAAAGTGCGATACTCATTTGGAATTTGATATTAGTGATTTGCAAAAAGAAGATAGTTCTAATCCTGTGTATTATATCAACTACGCACACGCTAGAATTCATCAAGTGTTTGCTAAAGCTGGTAAAAAAATCGATGATGTAATGAGAGCTGATTTACAAAGTTTAAATCAAGATGGTGTTAATTTACTTTTTGAAGCTTTGAATTTAAAAGCTATTTTAAACGATGCTTTTGAGGCTAGAGCTTTGCAAAAAATTCCTGATTATCTTAAAAATTTGGCTGCAAATTTTCATAAATTCTACAATGAAAATAAAGTTGTAGGTTCTATAAATGAAAATGATTTGCTTAAATTATTTTCTTTAGTTGCTCTTAGTATTAAAACCGCATTTTCTTTAATGGGTATTGAAGCGAAAAACAAAATGGAACATTAAAACAGCATTTTGCTGTTTTAATAATTTAGCAAAAATACTGCTATTATTACGATAATGATACCTAAAATTCCTATTTTGTTTAATTTTTCTTTATATAAAATCCATCCACCAAGACAAGTTCCTATGATGCCTATAGCACCCCAAGTTGAGTAAGCTATGCTTAAAGGAACATATTTTAAAGAAAAAGAAAGTAGGAAAAAAGCAAGTATAGCATTGACAATCGCAGCCAAGCCCCAAATTTTATGCTTAAAACCATCTGATTTTTTTAGTAATAAATTTGCTACGATATCTAACAATGCCGATAGAACAATGATAAAAATATACATTATTCTTTAACCTCGCCTATGTTAATCATGATAATTCCAACGATAGAAAGAACAATGCCTAGAATTTGAGTTAAGGTTAAACTCTCTTTAAAAACTATAAAAGAAACTAAAAGTATAAGAATAATCCCTAAAAGTTCCCATACAGCATAGGCTATGCCTACTTGAATTTTTTTAATCGCCTTGCCCATAAAAAAATAAGAAAAAGCTATAAATAAAGCCATAAATATATAGCCTAAAATTTGATTTTCCATTTTTAAAAAACTAGTACCTAAAACTTCAAATACAATAGCAGCAATCAAGAAAAACCAAGCAACAAAAAGTTCTTTTTTTGCGATATTCAAAAAGCTTCTCCCCAAAAATAAATGGTAAAATCATACCATTTAAAGCTTTAATTAGCCTTTTTAGTTTATACTTTTAAGTTTAAAAATCTTTAAAGAAAGTGAGAATTTATGGGACGAGCGTTTGAATACCGAAGAGCTTCTAAAGAGGCTAGATGGGATAAAATGAGTAAGCTTTTTCCTAAGCTTGCTAAAGCCATACAAGTAGCTGCTAAAGAAGGTGGCACTGATCCTGATATGAATCCAAAATTAAGAAGTGCTATAGCCACAGCAAAAGCAAATAATATGCCAAAAGATAATATAGATGCGGCTATTAAGCGTGCGAGTGGAAAAGATAGCGCAGATATTAAAAACATTCATTATGAAGGAAAAGCTGCACATGGAGCTTTGGTTATAGTTGAATGTATGAGCGATAACCCTACACGCACCGTGGCTAATGTAAAAGCTATTTTTAGTAAAAATGGAGGAGAAGTTTTACAAAATGGATCTTTAGGCTTTATGTTTGCTAGAAAAGCGGTTTTTCATCTTGAAAAATTTGCAGGAGATTTAGAAGAATTAGAACTTGATTTGATTGATGCAGGACTTGAAGAATTAGAACAAAATGAAGAAGAGTTAGTAATTAGCGGTGATTATACTGCCTTTGGTGAGCTAAGTTCTGCTATAGAAGCTAAGGGTTTAGTTCTTAAAAAAGCAGGGCTTGAGTATATACCAAACAATCCTGTAAGCTTTAGCGAAGAACAGCTTAGCGATATAGAAAAACTTTTAGATAAGTTAGAAGATGATGATGATGTTCAAGCTGTTTATACAAATATAGATTAAGGAGAAATAATGATAAAAACAATCGACACAAGCAAAGTAAATGAATACAAATTTGCTCTCATAGAAACTGAAAAAGGCACAATGAAACTAAAACTTTTTGGTGATGAGGCTCCACAAACGGTTTGTAATTTTGCTACTTTGGCTAATGAAGGATTTTATAAAGATTTAAATTTTCATCGCGTGATCCCAAATTTTGTCATACAAGGAGGTTGTCCGCACGGCAATGGCATAGGTGGGCCTGGATATGAAATCATTTGCGAATGTGATGATCAAGAACATAAACATGAGCGTGGAACCTTATCTATGGCACACGCAGGACGCGATACGGGTGGTTCTCAATTTTTTATTTGTCACAGCCCTCAAGCTCATTTAGATGGAGTTCATACTGTTTTTGGGCAAATTGATCCAAAAGATGAAGAAAGTTTAGAAGTTTTAGACTCTATACGCCAAGGAGATAAAATTTTAGACATAAAAATTTGCGATAAAATTTAAAAATTTAAAATTTTAAAACTTTTTTGAAACTACAATATTTACAAAGCTAGTCATAAGTTTGACTAGCTAAAAATGATTAATGTATAATTTTTTTTTAAACTTTTTTTTCTATAATCACAATTTTAATTTACTAAATGTAACAAAATTACAAGGAGTTATGATTATGAAAACTAAGTTTTCACTTATTTTAAGTGCCTGTCTTCTTTCATCTTCACTTTTTGCTAAAAATACAGATGATGAGATAACCAAGCTTCAAAAACAGCTTGCGCAAATTCAAGCTGAACTTGCAGAAATCAGAAAAGAAAGAGAAGCTCAAGCTAAGCAAAATGAAGCTGTAAAAGCTGAACTTGCTGATCTTAATGATAGAGCCGATGAAACAGAATTTCAAGCTGCTTTAAGCAAGGTTAAATTTGGACTTGAGTTTTCAACAGCGGTTTCAAATACAAACTATAAAGTTGGCGGACAAGATTATAGTGCTAATAACAAATGGATGAATGAGCTTCATTTAAATATGAATGCTGATATTAATGATAAAACCAAATTCTATGGTCGTTTGTCTATGGCTAAAAACTGGTCTCAAATGGGTTGGAGTGGAAGTCCACTTGATTTAGATGCAGGAAGAAATACAAGATCAAGTGGGCCTGTACTTTATGTAGATAGAGCTTATCTTGACTACTATATCACACCTGAGTGGATTGCAACCATAGGAAGACAGCCAGGAACCGATGGTCCAGGAAGTAATCTTAGAAACAATGCTTTAAGACAATCAACTTATCCAGCCTTGGCAATCAACGCTCTAGGTGATGCAGCAGTGATCACTTATAAACCTGAAAGTTTGCAAGATCATAAGGTAGCTATCCGTGCAGCTTATGGTAAAACTTATCAATGGGATGAAGAAAGTGGTAAAGTAAGAGACTGGATGAGCGATCAAAAAGATGCTGATGCAAATCTTTACTATGCTGCAGTAGAAGGAGAGCTTCCTATAGAAGGTATGGGAGATAATCTTATTATCTTCAATGTAGCTCATATGACTGATTTTGCATTGCCTATTCCAGGATCGACGACATTACTAGGTGATGATGATGGAGTTATTAATTTAGGTAATCTTACTTTAGCTAATATTCATTTTGAAAATTACAAAGCTTTTGGTACAAATTTTAATTATTTTGTATCTTTAGGGTATTCTAACGGAGCAAATGCACATACTCTAAGTGCAAATCCTACTGTACAATCTCAATTGGAAATTAATGAAAAAGATGGCTATGCTGTGCATGTAGGCGGACGCTATGATTTTACCAAGGCTTTAAAAGTAGGGTATGAGTTCTTCTGGGGAAGTAGATATTGGTATACTATGAGCCGTCCAAGTATCAATGATCCACTTAATATAAGAATGACAAGAGGAACGGCACATGATTTTTATGTGATTTATCAACTTGATAGATATCAATTCTTACGCTTAAGTTATACTAATATCCAAAATATTTGGGGTAATCGTGGCTTACCATTTGGTGGAGCGAAAAAAGATAAAGCAAGAGCTGATAATATCATGTTAATGTATAATGTAAAATTCTAAGGAGCAAAAGATGAGAAAAATACTTTTTGCAAGTTTATTACCTATCATTGCTTTGGCTGATTGTGCAAGTTTAATGGCAAAATACGAAGCTCCAGAGCCAGAGTCAAAAACAATGAAACAAGTTGAACGCTGGATTAATAAAAAAGTTAGCGATCCAGCTGATGCTGCTGTTTTAAAAGAGTGCATGATCGCTCGTGCAGCAGACAATCCAAATCAAGTTTCAGTTGCAGGTAAATAAAAAAAGCGGTGTAAAACCGCTTTTTACTGTTTAATCTTTTAAGCTACAATTTTTTAAAATTTTCTTCAAATAAGGCTAATATGCAAGAAATCATTTCTTTTATTGTTGAGACGGCTAGTGCTTGGGGGTATTTGGGTATTATTATCTTAATGACCTTAGAGAGTTGTTTTATACCTTTTCCAAGTGAAGTTGTTATGATACCTGCTGGATATTTGGCACATAAAGGCAAACTTGATATCACTCTTTGTATACTTAGTGGGACTTTAGGTTCTGTTTTAGGGGCTTTGATTAATTATTATATTTGCTTTTTTTGGGGTAAAAATTTTGTATTAAAATGGGGTAAGTATTTTGGTATAAATGAAGTCAAATTTGCTAAATTTGAAGAATTTTTTAACAAACACGGGGAATTTTCAACCTTTACTTGTCGTCTTTTGCCAGGGATTCGTCAGTATATTTCTATGCCTGCAGGTTTGGTAAAAATGAAACTTGTAAATTTTATACTTTTTACTGCACTTGGTAGTGCTATTTGGGTGGCTATACTTGTATTTTTGGGTTATTATATAGGACAAAATGAAGAGTTGATTAAAACTTATTTAACTCAAATTTTAATCATTATAATTGTTTTTGTGATTTTAGCAAGTTTAATTTATATCAAAATCAAAAAGCCTTTTAAAAAGGCTTAAATTTTATCTTTTACGCTTTGTATAGCGTTTTTGATTTGTTGTTTTGAATTTTCTAATTTTATTTTTTCTTTTTCATTGAATTTTAATTCAAAAACTTTTTCTATACCATCTTTTCCTATGATAGCGGGCATTGAAAAAGCCATATCATCAAAAACCACACTTACAGGATGTAAACTTTTTCTATCTTCTAGGATGGCTTTGGCTAAATTTGCACAAGAAGTTCCTATGCCAAATTCTGTCCTTCCTTTGCGTTCATAGATGAAATACCCTTCGCTAATCACAGCTTTTTCAAGTTTTTGTATGTCTAAATCTTTGCCTAATTTTTGCTTATAAAAATCTAATAAATTTTGTCCTAAAACGCTTGCATTAGAAAGTGCTGCAAACTGAGAATCTCCATGTTCGCCAATCATACAAGCAAAAATATCTTTTGAATTTATGTTTAAATCTTTGGCTAAAAATTTCTTAAGTCTTGAACTATCTAAATTTGTTCCACTGCCAAAAACATGATTTTTAGGTAATTGGCTTAATACTTGAGTGTAGTAAGTTATGGTGTCATTTGGATTTGTTGCGACGATGTATTTACCTTTAAAATTAGCATTTTTTAAGGTTAAGACAATGTCTTTAAGTTCGAGGATATTGTTTTGAAGTTCTACTAAGCGACTAGGTAGTTCTTTTAAACTTTCTTTTCTAAAAGCTAAAATGATAATATCGCAAGAAGCTAAATTTTCTAAATTTGGCACATGAAAAATTTTTGTATAAGAAAAATGAATGGCTGACATATCTTCCAAATCTCTTGCATGAGCTAGAGCTAAATCTTGTTTTATATCATATAAGTAAAGTTCTGAACAAATTCCTTGAGTAACTATGCTATAAGCACTAGAAGCTCCTACATAACCTAAACCAACTATACCGATTTTTGCCATTTTTTCTCCTTATTTATTTTAAAATTTGCTATAATTATAACAAATTCAATCAAAGATTATTAAAATATGGAAAAACCTGATATACAAAGATTAACTAATTTTTTAATCGTATATACTAAAACTTTGCTAGGTGCTGGAACTTATACAGCTAGGGTGGCAAAATGCGTAGGAAGAATAGCTGAGGTTTATGGCTATGAGATAAATATCAATTTCTTTTTTCATCATATCACTTTAAATGTTGTAGATATGGATGATAACTCCATTCAAAGAACTTATGTTATACCCAATCATCATGCCCATGTTAATTTTAAGCTTATTTTTGATTTAAGTGCTTTAAGCTGGGCTATATATGATCACAAATACGATCTTGAAAAAGCGAAAGTCGTTTTTGAGCAAATTTCTCAACAAAAAAAGCATTCTTATTTGCTTAATCTTTTATTTGTTTCTATGGCAAATTCGGCTTTTTGTAGACTTTTTGGTGGTGATTTTGGTGCTGGAAATTTAGTATTTTTTGCAACATTTGTGGGATTGTTATTAAGATATATTTTAACTAAAGCAAAGATTGATTTAAGAATTCAATATATTCTTTGTTCTTTTATCTCATCGTGGTTTGTATTTTTTGGGCTGGATATGGGATATACCAATACTTCTGATGTGGCTTTGGGTTCTAGTATCTTGTATCTTATACCAGGGGTATTTTTTATAAATTCTGTGATTGATATATTAAAAGATCATATTTTAATGGGACTTAGTCGTATTATCAGTGTAGGGATTTTGATTTGTTGTATAGCGCTTGGAATTTACATGACGCTTAGTATTTCGGATTTTGGGATTTTAAGATGATTGAATTTATTTTAAGAGATATGTTTTTTGCTGCTGTGGCGGGATTTGGTTTTGCTTATGCTTGCAACCCACCTTTAAAAACCCTTATTTTATCTGCTCTTTTAGCAGCAATTGCACATGGGCTTCGTTTTACTTTGGTGGAATATTTTCATTTTCAAACTTTAGCAATTGCAACTTTTGTTGCTTCATTTTGCATAGGATGTTTAGGAATTGCTTTAGCAAAAATCATTAAAACCCCTGCTGAAATTATCGCTTTTCCTGCTCTTATTCCTATGATACCTGGAATTTACGCTTATAAAGCGATTTTGTATCTTATTTCTTTTATACGCAGTGATGATTTGAAGGCTAAGTCTGAATTTTTGGTTCAATTTTTTGATTATTTTTTTACAACTGTTTCTGTGACTTTGGCTCTAGCTATAGGAGTGAGTGTTACTTTGCTTATATTTTTTGAACAAAGTTTTATGATGACTAGACATGCAAAAAAACATTAAAACTTGTTGCAAATTTGTTTAATATTTCTTTTTATAATTTTAAATTAAAAATTTTAAAAAAAGGTATTGTATGTTATGTCCAGTTTGTAATGTAGATTTGGTTATGAGTGATAGGAGTGGAGTTGAGATTGATTATTGTCCAAAGTGTCGTGGCGTTTGGCTTGATCGTGGAGAACTTGACAAAATCATAGAACGCAGTGTCCCTAATACAGCAAATTTTAACCAAGCTTCAAGACAAGAGTCAAGATATAATGACTCAGCTTATCATCAGCACAATGACTACTATAAAAAGAAAAAGAAAGAAAGTTGGCTAGGCGAGCTTTTTGACTTTTAATTTTATAAAAATAACAAATATTTATATCCTTTTTAGCTTAATATCTTAAAATGTCAAGCAAAAAGGATATAAGATGTATAAATTTTTATCACACGAGCCTTTAGCTAACAAATCTTGTCATCATAATCACGAAGAACATTCTCATGAACATCATCATTCCCATGCTGATGCAAGGAGTGTGGATAAAAAGATTTTAAAAATTTCTCTTTTAATGACTTTTTCTATGATGCTTGTGCAATTTATTTATTCAATCCTTTCAAATTCTTTAGCACTTTTAAGCGATACTTTGCATATGTTTTCTGATGTTTTTGCCTTAGCTCTTAGTTTTTTAGCCATTATAGCTGTAGAAAAATGGCAAGATCATCAAAAGACCTTTGGGTATTTTCGTCTTGAAGTTTTAGTGGCTTTTATCAATGCTTTAACCATTATTTTATCGGCTTTATTTATCATTTATGAGGCTATAGAAAAATTTATTAATCCAAAAGAAATTGATGCTAAAACCATGATAATTGTAGCTATTTTGGGCTTTTTGGTAAATGGGATTAATGCTTTGATGATGTTTAAGGGTGCAAATTTAGAAAATGTCAATATGAAGTCCGCTTTTTTGCATATGATGAGTGATTTATTGGGCTCTTTAGCGGTTATTATAGGTGGGATTGTGGTGTATTTTAGTGGTATTGTTTATATAGATACGATTTTAGCTATTGTATTATCAATCTTGCTTTTAAGATGGGCGATTATCTTGCTTAAACAAAGTGCTAATGTCTTGCTTGAAAGTTCTCCTGTGGATATAGAAAAAGTAAGACAAGTTTTGCTTTTAAATCCTAGTGTGGATGAGGTGGTGGATTTGCATATTACTCAAATTACCAATAAAATGTTAGTAGCTTCCATGCATTTAAAAGTAAGAGTTTGCGATCTAAAGGAATTTGAAAAACTATCTCAGGATTTATCCCATAAATTACTACATGAATTTGAAATCGGGCACATTACTATACAACCTATAAGGAGCGAAAATGAAATTTAAAGTAAAAAATGTTAATTGCATGAATTGTGTAAATTTGATCAAAAATTCTCTTGAAGATGAATTTGGAAATATAGAAGTGGATTTGGAGCAAAAAATTTTAAGTTTAAATTTAGAAGAAAATCAAGTATCAAATTTTACAAAAGAATTTCAAGATTTAGGTTTTGAGATCATAGAGCGTTTATAATGGAAGAATTGCGTATAAAAATAGGCAAAATGACTTGCGTTAATTGTTCTAATGCTATAGAAAGAGCTTGTAAAAAAATTGATGGTGTTAAAGATGCTAGTGTTTCTTATGTGAATTCTAGTGGGGTTTTTTTACTTGAAGATCAAGAAAAACGCAAAGATATCATCGCAAAAATTAAAAATTTAGGCTTTGAAATTTTAGAAGATGAACAAAGCTTAAACGCATACAAGGTAAAAAAACACTTAGAATTAAGAAAAAATTTGCTCTTAAGTATAGTTTTGAGTGTGATTATTATGTATTTTGAAATGTTTGTTAAAAGTTCTTTTTCGCAAAATATCCAAATGGCTTTGAGTTTTTTTGGGATATTTTATTGTGGGAGAGACTTTTTTTCTCATGCTTTTTTAGGACTTAAAAGTAAAAATTTAGATATGAACACCCTTGTAGCTTTGGGGACTTTGAGTGCTTTTGTGTATTCTTTTTTGGTGTATTTGCAAATTTTTAAAGAAGAAGATTTGTATTTTAGCGGTGCAATGATGATTATTTCTTTTGTGCTTTTAGGAAAATATC
This sequence comes from Campylobacter sp. 2014D-0259, assembly GCF_008000505.1. Lineage (NCBI taxonomy): Bacteria > Pseudomonadati > Campylobacterota > Epsilonproteobacteria > Campylobacterales > Campylobacteraceae > Campylobacter > Campylobacter sp. 2014D-0259. The sequence goes on along the minus strand of NZ_VOAQ01000024.1, from coordinate 189,506 downwards.
TTGAAAGTAAGGCTAAATTTAAAGCACAAGATTATCAAAGAATTTTAGAAAATATAGACACAAAAAAGACAAAAATTTTGCTTGAAGATGAAAGTATCAAAGAAATTTCAAGTTCTTTTGTCAAAAGTGGCGATGTGCTTTTGGTAAAAGAAGGAGAAAGCATTGTCGCAGATGGAGTGGTGCTTTTAGGGAGTGCAGAGCTTGATATGAGTTTTTTAAATGGGGAGTTTTTGCCTGTTTTAAAAAAAGAAGGCGACGAAGTTCAAGCAGGAGCAGTAGTTTTAAATGGTACTTTAAGGATCAAAGCAAACAAAAAGGCTATGGATAGTACTTTAGAACAAATCAAAAATCTAGTTTTTGAAGCAGGAAATATCAAAAGTCCTTTGGCAAATTTAGCAGATCAAATTTCTAAATATTTTGTAGGGGGTATAATATTTTTTGCTTTTTTAGTTTTTGTTTTTTGGGCGCTAAAAGCAGATTTAAATACAGCTTTTTTACACGCTTGTGCTGTGCTTTTGATCTCTTGTCCTTGTGCTTTAGGGCTTGCAACACCTATAGCTTTGGTTGTGGCAAGTTCAAATGCGGCAAAAAATTTCATTCTTATTAAAAATCCTGCCGCTTTAGAAAAATTAGCCTTAGTTAAGTATGCTTTTTTTGATAAAACGGGTACATTGACAAAGGAAAATTTGAGTATTTTTAAACACAATCTTTCTAAAGATGATTTTGATAAATTATGTCAAATTGAAAGTTTAAGCTCTCATCCTATAGCTAAGGCTTTGCATAAAGATCAAATTTTTGATTTAAAGGGTGAGGGAAGAGTGATTGTGGGTTCTGGTATAAAATACAAAGAAGATAGTGATATTTATCTCGCAGGTAGTGCGAAGTTTTTGCACGAAAATGAAATTGACACAAAAGAAAGTGATATCTTTTTTGATACTTTTAAAGAATATGTTAGGGTGTATTTTGCTAAGAATAAAAAGTGTTTAGGCGGTGTTTTGTTAAGCAATGCTTTAAAAGATGGAGCCAAAGAGCTTGTGTTAAATTTAAAAAAGCAAAATCTTAAAACTTTTATTTTAAGCGGCGATCATGTAAAAAATGTAGAAAAAATAGCCAAAGAATTACAAATAGACGAATTTTATGCTCAACTTAAGAGTGAAGAAAAACTACGAATCATTCAAAAATTTAAAAAAACTCTTTTTGTAGGAGATGGGATCAATGATGCGGCGGCTTTATCTGCCGCAACTGTGAGTATGAGTTTTTCAAAAGCAAATGAACTTGCAAAAAAAACAGGAGATTTTATCTTGATAAAAGATGATTTATCGGCGATTTTTAAATGTTTTAAACTTGCTAAAAAAACACGCAGTATTATTAAGCTAAATCTTTTTTGGGCTTTTATTTATAATGTGCTTTGCATTCCTATCGCGGCAGGATTTGTACCTTTTATCACTTTAAGTCCTCATATAGCAGCACTTGCAATGTGTTTTAGCTCTATTACCGTGGTGCTTAATTCTTTAAGACTTAAAAGAATTTAAAAATTTAATTTTTATTAAGAATATATTATATATAATTAATATTACCAAAATATATTATTAAAGGAGTATAAATGCAACAAAAATGTTTTTGCATAAGCAAAATGATTAGATTTTCAAAAATTATTATTTTGCTTACCGTTGCATCGTTAGCAGGTATAGTGGTTTTTGGAAATGTGACAGATTACAATTCTAATTTCCAATTTGTTTCGCATGTGATGAGTATGGATACAAAGCCTGATTATTTGGGTAATGCTATAGTTTATAGGGCTATTACTTCTCCTGTGATTCATCATATAGGCTATATAGCAATTATTCTTTTTGAAACTTTTATTACCTTAACAGCTCTAAAAGGTGCTTATGATATGTTTAAAGCTAGAAATTTAGATGCCCAAAGCTTTCATAATGCTAAGATTTTTGGGATTATTTCTTTAACTTGTTGTTGTATTTTATGGTTTTTTGCCTTCCAAGTAGTTGCTGCAGAATGGTTTGGAATGTGGATGAGCAAAGTTTGGAACGGTTTACCTGATGCTACAAGATTGGTAACTTATATGTTTTTAGCTTTGATTTTCATCTCTCTTAAAAACGATGATTAATTTTCTATACTAGGCTCTCCAAAACAATCTTTAAGAGCCTCTTTAAGATCTTCTTGTGGGTCAAATTTTTTGGCCCCTTCTTTAAGCATATTAATAGAACTTTGAATATCTATGTTTTTATTTTCATTGTTTGGTAATTCTTGAGTTAAGGATTGAAGCTTATTTTCATCAATTGTTAGTGCTTTTTGCACATTAATTTTAGCATTTTCTCCAAATTTAGCTTTAAAAAGTTCTTGTATGAGTTTAAAACCTTTATTGAGTGTATCGCGATTTTGTCCTTGTGCGTTTGAGCTTATATTTAAGGTATTGTTTTCAAAACTAATAAATTTTGTGCTTTGTTTAAAGCATTCTGCAAGATCAAAATCCCTATCATAAATACTATCAAGCAAGATTTCATAAGCATTTTTTTCTATTTTTTTCTCAAGATTAGGTATGATAGGAGCAGGTGTGATCCTAGGTGTAATATTTGTTGTATTTTCTTGTTTGATTTCTTGGATTTGTGCATCAATTTCTTTTAAATGGCTTGCTTCCATCATCATAAAAGCCATAACACAAAGCGTAAAGCCATCATCATCGCAAAGCATATTTTTAGCTTTTGATAAAATACGGAAAAATCTTTCATAAATTAAAATAGAAAATTCTGTACTTTTTGCAAAAAAGCTTTCTTTTAAATAAAAAAGCATTTCATCAATCACGCTTGAGGCTTCATAGTCTTGTAATTCTTCTAAGTATGCAAAAACTTTTTCCTTGTCTTTTGTTAAGATAGCCTGATAAAAGGCTTTGATTTTTTGAGGATCTAAAAAGCCTAACATATCGGTAATCTTGCTAATGCTGATTTCATTTTGGCAAAAAATAATGGCTTGATCAAGCAAGGTTAAAGTATCTCTTAAAGATCCATTGCCACTTCTTGCTATAAATTTTAAAGCTTCTTCTTCAAATTTAACATTTTCTTTAAGTAAAATTTCTTTAAGATGATTTAAAATTTCACTCTGTGGAATTTGTTTAAAGCGAAAATGTTGCGTTCTTGAAAGCACAGTAGCTGGAAGTTTTAAAGGATCTGTGGTTGCAAGTATAAATTTAACATAACTTGGGGGTTCTTCTAAGGTTTTTAAAAGTGCATTTGCAGCCTGTGGGGTAAGCATATGTACTTCATCAATGATGAAAATTTTAAATCTTGCCATAGAAGGGGTGTATTTGGTTTGTTCGATTAAGGCTTGTATATCTTCAAGCCCACGGTTACTTGCAGCATCTATTTCTATAATGTCTATATGTTTGCCTTCAAGTGCTGCAAGACAGTGTTTGCAAGTGCCACATGGAGTATCGCTTGGTCCTTGTTCGCAAACTAAAGCACGAGAAAAAATTCTAGCACTTGAAGTTTTTCCACTTCCTCTAAGTCCCGAAAAAAGATAAGCATGAGCTAAGCGATTATGATTTAGGGCGTATTTTAAACTTACACTAACTGTTTTTTGTCCTATGAGTTCATCAAAGGTTTTTGGCCTGTATTTAATCGCTAAAGCTTGAAGCATTTTTTACTCGTTCATTATAGATAAAAGTTCTACATTGTCTTTGGTTTTAAGCATTTTAGAATATAAAAATTTCAACGCTTCAACATCATCCATTTGAGAAATCGCTGAACGGATCGCCCAAATTTTTTGAAGATTTGCCACGCCTTGGAGTAATTCTTCTTTTCTTGTTCCTGATTTGATGATATTAATTGCAGGATAAATTCTTCTATCAGCGATATTTCTATCAAGAACTATTTCGCTATTTCCTGTGCCTTTAAATTCTTCAAAAATCACATCATCCATTCTTGAACCTGTGTCAATTAAAGCTGTAGCAACTATGGTTAAAGAGCCTCCATTTTCTATATTTCTAGCTGCACCAAAGAAACGTTTTGGTTTGTGTAGGGCATTAGCATCCACCCCGCCGCTTAGGACTTTTCCACTGCTTGGAGTTGCGGTGTTGTAAGCACGTGCCAGTCTTGTGATGCTATCAAGCAGGATAATAACATCTTTTCCTGTTTCTACCATTCTTTTGGCTTTTTCTATTACGAGTTCAGCTACACGCACATGGTTATAAGCAGGTAAATCAAAAGTAGAGCTAAAAACTTCGCCTTTTACACATCTTTGCATATCGGTAACTTCTTCAGGTCTTTCATCAACTAAAAGCACAATTAAATGCATTTCAGGATGGTTTTTTGCAATAGCAGTAGCAAGTTCTTTCATAAGTTCTGTTTTACCTGTGCGTGGTGGAGCAACGATGAGCCCACGTTGTCCTTTTCCTATAGGGGTAAAAAGATCTAAAACACGACCCGTAAGCTTCATCGCATCGTATTCGAGTTTGATTTTTTCCGTTGGAAAAATAGGGGTTAAGTTATCAAATAAAGGTCTTTCTTTGGCTTCTTGTAAAGGCAGATAATTGATCGCTTCGATTTTTAAAAGAGCATAGTATTTTTCTTGATCTTTAGGTTCTCTAACTTGTCCTGTAACGATATCGCCTACACGCAGAGCAAATTTTCTAATTTGTGAATTTGAAACATAAGCGTCATTAACACTATCGCTAAGATTAGAGTCCATACCTCTTAAAAAGCCATAACCTTCGGAAGAAATTTCTAAAATCCCTGTAAAAAGTATAAAACCGCCTTTTTTTGTTTGTGCTTTTAAAATTTCAAAAATAAGTTCTTGACGGCGAAATTCTCTTGGGTTTTCGATTTCACATTCATTAGCGATTTTAACTAGATTTTCTAGATCTAATAATTTTAATTCTTCGATTTTATAACCTTCCACTGGAACGTGGGTTCTTTGATGTTGTTTTTTTTCTTTTTCCATAAGTCCTCGTAAGATTTAGCAGAATAATTTTTGTAAAATGTGATTTTAGTAAAAAAATGCACTTTTTGTCAAATTTTGTTTATAATTATAAAAAATATTTTTTTAAAGAATGATTATGAAATGTGAACATTGCAAACTTGATTATAAACAAGCTCAAATGATAGAGTATAAGGGTAAATTTTTTTGTTGTAAGGGTTGTGAGAGCGTTTGGGAAATTTTACATGAAAGTGGACTAGATGAGTTTTATGAAAAGCTTGGAAATCAAACCCTAAGCCCTGTAAATTTTCAAAATGAAATGAAAAATTATGATGAGTTTATCACTAAAACCAAAGAAGGATTTAGTGAAATTTATCTCATGATACACGGTATAGAATGTGCAGCTTGTGTGTGGCTTAATGAGAAAATTTTAACCAAGCAAGAAGGAATTTTAGAACTTGATATCAATCATTTAAGCCATAAAGCACGCATTGTTTTTGATGAACAAAGCATTTCTTTGGTGCAAATTTTAAGACTTATTGAAAGTATAGGCTATAAAGCGAGTGCTTATGATGCGAGCAAGGCTTCAAAAAAAGCGGATTTATTAAAAAGGGAATTTTATTCTAAGCTTGTCGTAGCTATAGCTTGTGTGATGAATATCATGTGGATAGCAGTGGCAAAATACGCAGGACTTTTTAGCGGTATGGATAAGGATACTAAGGATATTTTAAATTTTGCTGAATTTATCCTTTGTTCTCCTGTGCTTTTTTATACGGGCTCTCATTTTTATAAAAGTGCTTTTAAAACTTTAAAAATGCATAGTTTAAATATGGATGTATTGGTGATTAGCGGAGCGAGTTTGGCTTATGTTTATTCTTTATGGGCTATGTTTTTTAGGGTGGGGGAAGTGTATTTTGATTCTGTGGCGATGATAATTTGCTTTGTGTTTATAGGAAAATATCTTGAGATGTTTAGCAAAAAGCGTGCTTTAGATACCATAGATGGGCTTAATGATTTTTTACAAAATGAAGTTTTAGTTTTCAATGGTAAAGAATTTGCTCCTAAAAAAGTTCAAAAGGTTTGTTTAGGGGATAGAATTTTGCTTAAAACTGGAGATAAAATTTTAATCGATGGGATTTGTAAAAGTGGTGAAATGAGTGTGGATACTTCTTCTTTAAATGGAGAAAGTATTCCAAAACTCATACAAAAAGAAGATGAAATTTTTTCAGCTTGTATGGTGCTTGATGGAAGTGTGGAGTATGAAGCAACAAAGCTTTATAAGGATTCAAAACTCAGTCAAATTATTCAGCTTTTAGAACTTGCAAGTTCTAAAAAAGCAAAACTTGAAAGTTTGGTTAATAGTCTTTCGGCTTATTTTTCTAGAACGGTTTTATTGATCGCTTTTATTTGTTTTGCTTTTTGGTTTTTTTACAAAGAAGAGAGTTTTGAAATTTCTTTAGTCAATGCGATTGCAGTTTTGATTATCGCTTGTCCTTGTGCTTTGGCTTTAGCAACGCCCGTGAGCAATCTTGTGGCCTTAGGTAGGGCTTTAAAAAAGCATATTTTATTTAAAAGTTCTAGTGTGATAGAAGATTTAAGCAAATGTGATTGTGTGGTGTTTGATAAAACAGGTATTTTAACTAAAATAGAGCTTGAACTTAAAGAGGTTTTTTTAGATAAAGTGCTTGATTTAAATGAGCTTTATAATTTTGTAAAACTTTCTAAACATCCTATATCTCAAAATATTGCGTCGTATTTAAAGCAAAAAGGAGCTAAGGATTTAAATTTGAATTTTAAAAAGCATTCAAGTATTCAAGCTAAAGGTTTAAGTGCTGAGTTAAATGAAGAGTTGCTTTTAGGCGGAAGTTCTAAATTTTTGCAAGAAAAGAGTATTGCAACTAAGGAATTTGATAATACTCATTTTATTTTTGCTAAGGAAGGTAAAATTTTAGCTTTTTTTGAGTTTGATAGTGTTTTAAGAGAAGGTGCAAAAGAGCTTATCGCTTATCTTAAAAAAGAAAAGAAAGAATTAATGATACTTAGTGGCGATCATCAAAAAGCAGTGGAAAAAATCGCTAGAAAGTTAGAAATTCAAAATTATCAAGCTTCTTGTCTACCCGAGGATAAGATGAAAGCTATAGAAAATTTAAGCAAAAATTACAAAGTTTTATTTGTAGGTGATGGGGTAAATGACGCTCTAGCTTTAAAATATGCAAGTGTTTCGATGACTTTAAGAGAAGGAAGTGATCTAGCTATAGAAAGTAGCGATGTTTTGCTTTTGAAAAATGACTTGCTTTCTTTAAAAAAAGCCATCAAATTATCTAAAAACACCTTTAAAATTATCAAGCAAAACCTTGCTTTTTCTTTGTTCTATAATGCTTGTACCATACCTTTGGCTTTTTTAGGTATGATTAATCCTTTATTTGCTGCTATTTCTATGTCTTTTAGTAGTATAATAGTCGTTTTAAATGCTTTAAGGATCAAAGAATGAATAGTATAATCATGATGATGATAGGAGTTTCTATCTTAGCGTTTTTTATCATTTTGGCAACTTTGCTTTGGGGGATTAAGAATAAACAATTTGATGATGATTATAAATTTACTACTTTAAATGATGATGAGGATTCTTTACGTGATGCTATAGAATTAGAAAGGCGTAAAAAAGAAGCTTTGAATAAAAAAAGGCTTTCTTAAAAAGAAAAGCCTTTTTTAGAAATTATTTTAAAGTTTCAATATGAGCTTCGATAGCTTTAAAATCTTCTTCAGTTAAACCTTTAAGGTTAAGTTTCATGATCGCACCTTGACCATAAGCATTTCTTTTGCCTTCTGAATATTCTTTCATGTATTGAAGTCTTTCAGCAGAAGAAAGAGTTTTTAAAGCTGGAACTTTGTTTAAGTAAACTTTGTCAGCATTTGCACCATGACATACTGCACATTTTTTAAAAAGTGTAGCACCATCTGCAGCAAAAGCAGAAACACCAAGACATGCCAAAGCAGAAACTACTAATAATTTTTTCATTTGTTTTCTCCTTAGTAAAAATTAGATTGCTAGGTATTATATATCTTTATTTTTAATAAAAATCTTAAGAAATTAAAGATAATGTTTATTTTCTTTTTAAAAAAGCTATATTATAATGTTTTTATGAAAACAAAAGCATTATTTTTAGATAGAGACGGTGTGATTAATATAGATAAAAAATATGTCTATAAAATAGAAGATTTCGAATTTTGTGATGGAATTTTTGAACTTTGTAGATATTTTTTAGCTAGAAATTATTTGCTTTTTGTAGCGACAAATCAATCAGGTATTGCAAGAAGATATTACAAGGAAAGTGATTTTTTAAAGCTTTGTGATTATATGCTTAAAGAATTTGCCAAGCAAGATGTAAAAATTGATAAAATTTATCATTGTCCGCATTTAGAAGGTTGTGAGTGTCGCAAACCTAAAGCAGGTATGCTTTTAAAAGCAAAAGATGAGTTTGATTTGGATATGAAAAATTCTATCTTTATCGGAGATAATCTAAGCGATATGCAAGCAGGGTTAAATGCTAATATTGGCACTTTGATTTTAGTAAATGAAGAAAAAAAAGAAGGCGATTTTTTTAGACAATTTAAAAATTTAAAAGAAATTTTGAGCTTTTTTAAAGAAAAGGACATTTAAATGAAAATAGCAATCACAGGTGGCGCAGGATTTATAGGTTCGCAACTAGCTTTAAATTTGCAAGAAAAACATGAAATTTTAATCATCGATAAAATGCGTAGTAGTGCGACTTTTGAAAATGGAAATTTGCAAAGTTTTGGGCATTTTAAAAATTTGCTTGAATTTGACGGAGAACTTTTTGCAGGCGATATTAATGATGAAAAAGTTTTAAAAAAGATTAAGGATTTTAGACCTGAAATTATTTTTCATCAAGCAGCAATTTCAGACACTACGGTTTTTGATCAAACTAAGGTTTTACAAACCAATTTAAATACTTTTAAAGATTTTATAGAACTTAGCATAGATCTTAATGCAAAGCTTATTTATGCAAGTTCAGCTTCAGTTTATGGCGATGCAAAAAGTCCGCAAACCGTAGGTAAAGATGAAAAACCAAAAAATCCTTATGCTTTTTCAAAATTGATGATGGATAAACTAGCGAAAAAATACTACGATAAAGCCCATTTGGTAGGACTTAGATATTTTAATGTTTATGGAAAAGGCGAATTTTATAAAAACAAAACCGCTTCTATGGTTTTGCAATTTGGCCATCAAATTTTAGCAGGAAAAAATCCATGCTTGTTTGAAGGAAGTGATCAAATTTATAGAGATTTTACTTATATTAAAGATGTTATTAGTGCCAATTTAATCGCCCTTGATTCAAAATGCGGGGTTTATAATGTAGGCAGTGGTAAAGCAAGAACTTTTCAAGATATAGTTGATATTTTGCAAAAAGAGTTAAAGACTGATTTGCCTTGCGAATATATCCCAAATCCTTATGTAAAATCTTATCAATTTCATACCGAGGCAAAACTAGATCAAACTTGGGATTATCGGCCAAAATTCACTTTAGAAGAGGGTATAAAAGATTATTTAGGCGAGATAAAAAGACTTTTTGAAAAGGAAGTAAATGCTTGAGTTTTTAAGTCAGCAAAAACCTAAAATTTTAATTATAGGGGATTTTATGGTGGATAATTACACTTGGTGTGATTGTTCGCGTATCAGTCCTGAAGCCCCTGTTTTGGTAGCTAAAACCCTTAAAGAAGATAAAAGATTAGGCGGGGCTGCGAATGTTTATGCAAATTTAAAAAGCTTGGGAGCTGATGTTTTTGCGCTCGGTGTTGTGGGTGATGATAAGAGTGGGAAATTTTTACAAGAAAATTTAAAAGGAGAATTTTTGATCCAAAAAGGACGCAAAACCCCTTTTAAAAATCGCATTATGGCACACAATCAGCAGGTTTTAAGACTAGATGAAGAAGACATAAGTGCAATTTTGCTTGAAAATGAACTTATTGCTTTGTTTGATGAAAAGATTAAAGACTTTAAGGCTGTGGTTTTAAGCGATTATGCCAAAGGTGTTTTAACCCCTAAAGTTTGTAAGGCTGTGATAAAAAAAGCTAAGGCTTTAAATATTCCTGTTTTAGTTGATCCTAAAGGCAGTGATTTTAGTAAATATAGCGGTGCAACCTTACTCACGCCTAATAAAAAAGAAGCTTTAGAGGCTTTGAAATTTGAAAATTTAGAGGGTGAAAATTTAGAAAAAGGGATTAAAAAATTAAAAGAAGATTTTGCTTTGCGTTATTCTATCATCACTCTTTCAGAAGCGGGGATCGCACTTTTTGATGAGGGTTTAAAAATTGCACCTGCTAAAGCTTTAGAAGTTTATGATGTAACAGGGGCGGGCGATAGTGTGATCGCAGTTTTGGCTTTTTGTTTGGCAAGTGGGATTGAAATTTTTAAAGCTTGCGAACTTGCCAATGAAGCCGCAGCTGTTGTAGTGAGTAAAATAGGTAGCATGAGTGTGAGTTTTGATGAGATTAAGAGTTTTAATCGTGTGGATTTTGAGAAAAAAATTAAAAGCAAAGAAGAACTTTTAACGCTTTTAAAACAAAATGATAAAAAGATCGTTTTTACAAATGGTTGTTTTGATATCGTGCATTTTGGACATATAAAATACCTTGAGAAAGCTAAAAGATTGGGCGATGTTTTGATTGTGGGCTTAAACTCAGATGCGAGTGTGAAAAGACTCAAAGGCGAGAGTCGTCCTGTAAATTCAGAGTTTCAAAGAGCTTGTATGTTGGCAGCTTTTTATTTTGTAGATTTTGTAGTGATTTTTGATGAAGACACACCTTTAGAACTTATAAGCTTTTTAAAACCCGATATTTTGATTAAAGGAGCTGATTATAAAGATAAGCTTGTTGTGGGTGCAGATATCGTTTCAAAGGTTGAATTAATCGACTTTGAAGAAGGATTTAGTACGAGTAAGATCATAGAAAAGATTAAGGATAAAAAATGATAAATTTAGTGGAAAAAGAATGGCAAGAGCATCAAAAAATCGCTCAAGAAAGTGAAATTTTAAAAGGACAAATCGCTAAAGCAGGAGAGCTTTTGTGCGAGTGTCTTAAAAAAGGTGGCAAGATTTTGATTTGTGGAAACGGTGGAAGTGCGGCTGATGCACAGCATTTTGCAGCTGAACTTAGTGGGCGTTATAAAAAAGAACGCAAGGCTTTGGCAGGTATAGCGCTTACAACCGATACTTCAGCACTTAGTGCTATAGGAAATGACTATGGTTTTGAGTTTGTTTTTTCAAGACAAGTGGAAGCTTTAGGAAATGAAAATGATGTTTTAATCGGTATTTCAACGAGCGGAAAAAGCCCTAATGTTTTAGAAGCTTTTAAAAAAGCAAAAGAACTTAATATGCTTTGTTTAGGGCTTAGTGGAAAGGGTGGTGGAATGATGAATAAGCTTTGTGACCATAATCTTGTTGTACCAAGCGATGATACAGCTAGAATTCAAGAAATGCACATTTTAATCATACACACACTTTGCCAGATTATAGATGAAGGTTTTTAATTTTCAAAAATTTTGATTTTTTATATACTCTACAAATGGTGTTAAGTCAAATTCTTTAATTTTCCTTTCCATTGTATTAAGATATTTAACTATATTTTGGGTATTTAAAATATGCGTATTATCTCTTATGGCATTAAGTTGCATAGAGTTCATATCAGTATTGTAGTGTGCAGGATCTTTATAATTTTTTATGTTGTCAGCGTAGTCCAAATCATCAAATCCATATATTTTTACATTAGGATATTTTTGAGTTTCTTGTATAATCCAACTTAAAATAGCATAATAGTTTGAAAATAGAACACTATCTTTATTATAATATTCCCCATAACTGAGTTTTCTATAGTTTAATCTTGAATAACTTGGTATAATAAGATAAAACTGCGTTTTTTGATATTTTTTAATAAAACTTAAGAGATATTTTTTTGTATAATTTTTAAAATGTGAAATATCTATATCAAAATTTGGTTGAAAATTTTGAGCTTGTAAAATTTCATTTTGAAAATTTTTATCATGCCACCATTCTTTACTCCAGTATTCAATACCTCCAAAGTGGTTTTTATTTTCTAAAAACCAATTTGTTAAAGTATCTAAATTATCTTTTCCTATACATTTTTCTTTTTTTGAAAAAAATATAGCACAATTAATAAAACGACTTGAGAGATATAATTTAAATAAATCAATAGTTTTATCATTGTAGAGTGAAATAAAGTTTTTGTCTTTGGGGGTTTCAAGTTCATTTAAAGCTCTGATGTCTAAAGAATAAATAATGTTTTTAATATCTTTATGTTTAAATAAATAATCTAAAATTACCGCTCTTAATGCAAATGTGCTTCCACCTAAAGATAGATTTATCCAATTACCTCCTAGTTTTTTGTTTGCTTCTTTAGCAGAGGTATTTTCAAGCATAGAAGTGCCTATTATGGCAGAATCAAAATCTTTGTACAGAATGAGTCCTCTAGCTTGCATTCTCATATCTTTCATGTAAGTTTCTTTTCTAAAATATGGTGGATGAAAGAACCAAAAAGGATCGCGAATATAAAGCAATGTAAAAAGAATTATTACGAGAGGCAAAGGACATAATAAAGAAAAAAGAATGAATTTTTTATTAGAAGCAAACAATATTTTTCCTTAAAAATTAAAATAGATAAATTCGGTATATGGTGTAGCAATAAGAGTAATTAAAGCTATATAAAATAAAAACATTACAATAAGGGAATTTTTAAAGCTCGACTTAAAATCTTGAAGCATATTAATGCTATTTTTAAAACAAATACATAGTATAAAGGAGACTAAAATAAAACCTACCATTGTATCATTTCCGCCTATTTTTTTAAATAAAAGCCCTGCTTTGAATTTTAACGGCAATTCCACCCAAATTACCCCAAACATTGATTTTAAGAGGTTTATAGCCCCTTGTAAATTTTCGCTTCTAAAGAAAATCCAAGCTATATTGATAAAATTGAAAGTGATAAACCAAGATATAATTTTATAAATTTTCGAATTTAAAAAAGTTTTGCCTTTAGCCCAAAAACTATAAATTCTATGGCTTATCATAGCTATAGCGTGTAAAATTCCCCATATAACAAAACCCCATCCGGCTCCATGCCATACTCCGCTTAAAAAAGCTACGATAAAAAGATTTCGTAGATTGATAAATTTTCCAAAGCGATTTCCTCCAAGAGGGATGTATAAATAATCTTTTAAAAATCTTCCTAAAGTAATATGCCATTTTCGCCAAAAATCAGCTATATTTAAAGCTTTATATGGAGAATTAAAATTTACAGGTAAAGCTATACCGAAAAAAAGAGCTAATCCTATAGCCATATCACAATATCCACTGAAATCAAAATAGAGTTGAAAAGTATACGAAAGGCTTGTTGCCCAAGCCTCAAAAATATTTAAAAAATTTCCATTTTGCACAACTGTAAATCCTGCATTTGCCCAAGAAGCAAAACTATCAGCTATGTAAACTTTTTTAAAAAGTCCTATAGAAAATATAAACAAGCCCTTTGCTATTAATTTCCAATCGATTAAAGCTTTTTCTTTATTAAGTAAAGAATGAAATTGCGGCATCATTTCTTTATGATGGACTATAGGACCTGCGATAAGTTGCGGAAAAAAACTGATAAATAAGCAATAATCTATAAAATCAACTTTTTTATTTTCTAATAAATCCTCAATATTACTTTTTTTATAACAGTCCACTAAAAATGCAATTTGTTGAAAAGTGAAAAATGAAATTCCTAAAGGTAGTAAAATATGTGGTAAAGGAATATTAAAGTCTAAATGAGCAAGTTTGGAAAAAAGATTAAAATTTTCCAAAAAAAAATCTGTATATTTAAAGATTGCTAGTAAGCAAAGGTTGAAGATAATACCTAGATAAAGTAAAGTATATCCCGCCCTATTATTTTCTTTTCTTAAGATAAGGTTTGCAAGAAAAAAATTTACCAAGGTTGAAAAGGTTAAGATGAAAATATAATCAATTTTAAAATAGGCATAAAAAAATAAACTAGCTAATATTAAAAATATTTTTGCACTTGTATAATATTGCAAAGCTTTTAATATGTAAAAGCCTACCAAAGTTAAAGGCAAGAAGGCAAAAATAAAAGTAAAAGAGCTAAAAAGCATAAACAACCTTATAAAATTTTACAATAGTTTTTTATTCTAACTAAAATTTTTTTATGGAGTGCTTAATTTTTTAATTTCTTCTATCACCTTTTCAGGCTTTAGATCTTTCATGCATTTATGGTGCTTTAAAGGACAGGTTTTTTGCATACAAGGCATACAAGCTAGATCTAAATGCACTAATTTTGCGTTTTGATTTTGCCAAGGTGAAGTTTGAGTAAATTTCGTAGGGCCAAAAATAGCCACGGTTTTTATCTTATAAACCGTACTTATGTGCATAGGACCACTGTCATTTGTGATGAAAAGATCGCAAAAAGCGATATTTTGACAAAGGGTTTTGATGGTGGTTTTATTGCAAAGATTTTTTACTTTTATGTTTTGTTCTTTTAAAATTTGATAAATTTCATTACAAAGTTCTTGTTCGGCTTTTCCTGCGCCAAAGATTAAAATTTCATGACTTTGGCTGAAATTTAAAGCCACTTTAGCAAAATAACTCGCATCCCATCTTTTTGCACTTCCAAAGCTTGCGCCAGGGTTGAGTCCTAGAATTTTTTTACCATTTTTTAAGATAAGAGGGTTTTGAAATTTTAGCTTAAAGGGAAGCTTTAAGTCTTTAAAATGAGCTTTTATACTAAGTGAGTTTTCTATAAAATAAAGGTATTTTAAAACTTGATGTTCTTCTTTGTGCTTGTTTTTGTCAAAAAAATATCTTTGTTTTGTTTTGAGAATATGCAAGATAATCTTAGAAGAAAACGCAGATCTAAAAGCAAAGCTAAGATCGATTTTACCAAGTTCTTTGCGTAAAGATAGGGCTTGTTTGTAGCGGGTTTGTTTATTTTCTATGATGATTTTAGAATTAGGAAATTCCCTAAAAAGTGCTGTGGAAACCAAAGAGCCATAAAGGATAAATTGGGTATTTTTAAAATGTTCTTTTATAGCGTATAAAGCAGGTGAAGCCATCACTGCATCGCCTAGCCAAGTGGGAAGGTGTATAAAAATTTTCATAAATTTCCTAAACTTTGATAGAATTGTTTTTATTATTTTAACAAAATTTAGGAAAAATATGCCACAACTTTCGATCATAATCCCGCTTTTTAATTCTTGCGATTTTATTTCAAGGGTTTTGCAAAGTTGTATAAATCAGACTTTAAAAGATATTGAAATTTTGATTATCGATGATAAAAGTAAAGATAATAGTTTAAATATGGTTTTAGAATTTGCTAAAAAAGATCCAAGGATAAAAATCTTTCAAAATGAAGAAAATTTAGGCACTTTTGCAAGTAGAAATTTGGGGGTTTTGCATTCTAGTTCTGATTTTATAATGTTTTTAGATAGTGATGATTTTTTAACACCTGATGCTTGTGAAATAGCATTTAAAGAGATGAAAAAAGGTTTTGATTTGCTTTGTTTTGATGCCTTTGTACATAGGGTAAAAACCAAACAATTTTATCGTTTTAAACAAGATGAAGTTTTTAATCAAAAGGAATTTTTAGATTTTTTAAGCAAACAAAGGCATTTTTGCTGGTCGGTTTGGGCGAAGTGTTTTAGAAAAGATATGATCTTAAAAATTTTTGAAAAAGTTAAAATCGATGAGCGTTTGAGTTACGGCGAAGATGTGCTTTTTTGTTATATTTATTTTATGTTTTGTGAGAAAATAGCTGTTTTTAAAACTTGCATTTATCATTATGAATTTAATCCAAATGGAAGATATGAGAATAAAAATCAAGAAATTTTAAATCAAAATTATCAAGATAAAAAGAAAAGTAATGAAATCATAAAAAGACTCTCCAGAGAGTTTTTATTTGATGAATTTCATCAGAAATTATTTGAAGTTTTGGAGAGAGAGGAAAAGAGTTTATGTATGAGAGCAAATAAGATTTAGCTTTATAATACTTTATGATTTTTATTTATAAATTTAAAATAGCAATATTTAATTAAATTTATAAATATATTTTTTATATTTTTATTATTAAAATCTTCTTTTAATTTTTCTTTGATTATTTTATAATACTTAATTTGATTTGTATTTATTTTTAATTTTTTTGCAATATTTTGTGGTATAAAATGATATAAAGAATCAAACCAAAAATAAACTTTTATAATGTTATAATTTTTTCGATAATTTCTAGCACACCATAAAAGCATTATTTGATCGTCATCAATTATTCCAAATGAGGTAAAATATTTTATACATTTTTGCATATGATGTTTAAATAAGAGCCAATTTTTTGATTTTGCGAATATAATACCACCCATTAAAAATGTTTCCATGGAAAAGTAAATGTTTGCTAAAGTTTGTTTATCATCATTTTTTATTGAAAAGAGATTAATTTTATTTTCATCTATACTATTTTGTTTTTGTAGATAAAAGTTAAATTGATCTTTATCTACGAAAAAATTTCCTCCATGATTAAAACCAAAATCAAGCCACATTATATTCTCATCAGTCAAACCTCTTTGTATAGCATCACATACAAAAAAAGGTTTTAAATACATAAGGTAGCAATACATAGGAGAAATACATTCTATATTGTTTGGATTTTTTCTATTTATACTTTGATCATAGTTTCTAAAAGTATCTATTATTTTTTTATAACCTTGTTCATCAAATTCTTGTAATTCTTTGGTTATTATTATGGTTTTGTCTTCTAAATTATGTTTTTTTCTTGTATCTAAAATTTTTTCCTTTATATTTTCTTGGGTGTATATAATCATTTTATTTTTGATACCTGCTAAAAATTCAAAATAAGATAAATATTTATCATTATCTCTTTCAAAATTTTTAATATCTTTTCTACCTATATCATAAAAAGCTGTTACTATCGTAATTTCATTATCGATCATATTGTATCCTTAAATAATATTTTATCTATCATGGAATGTTTTCTAATTTTTTTAAAAATTTTTAATGAATGTATGCTTGTTTTATTTTTTATATCATTCCATAATTTATCACTATATTTATCTTTTGCATGATATTGCAAGAGATGAATATCTGTATCATTTGTTATGTATAAATTTAAATTTAAATACTTTTTCTTTAAGGTGTCAAACAATATTTGAAACATAAAATAATATACTAATTTATTCTCATATTTCCAATAATTAATCAATATATCTTGCATTATCTTCATAATCTCATTATTTTTATTTGATAATATAAAACCATTTACAATATTAACTTTAAATTTCTCATCCCAAGAAAAAAAATTATAATTAAAATTTATCCAATTTTTGTAATCTTGCGGTTTTTTTGTAGATCTATGAAAAATAAAAAAATCTTGATCTAAAATTTCTTTTTGAATTTCTCCGCTTAAAAACATACCAGCGTCTAGCCAAATTCCACCATAATTATTGAGCAAAGAAACTCTTAATAAATCAGAAAAAATAGTTATCGTTTTTTCTCCAAATTTTTTATCATCAATTTTTTGATAAATAAAATCAGGAAATATTAAATAATCTTTTATATTATCTTTATCAAGTAAAACAACTTCATAATTACCTTTATATTTTTGAACAGATTTAAAACACTTTTTTATAATGCAAGGTGCATTATCAATACCTTGATACCAAAATTGCCATATTATTTTTTTACCATTTATATTCCGTGTTTTTTTTATCTGTATGTCATCTAATTTATTTTCAAAGTATTTTTTTATATAAGCATTTTCCAAATAATTAGCTATATTCTCATGTTCTTTTTGATGTAAGATCTTACCTTTTATAATTCTTCTATGTTTATTTAAGAAAAATGCAGAATAAATAAAATACAAGCTATATAATACAAAATTATTCATATTTTCTCAATTTTTTTAAACTAGGTATAAAAAATATGATTTTATTTTTTATCTTTTTTATATATTTTGAAATTTTACTTCTTTTTCTATATCTTCTTTTATTATCATCTTGCACATAAGTTTGGGCTCCAAATATCTCATCAGTAGTTATAACAACAGGATATAAAGCATATACATTTATTATATTATCATTACTAGTACAATGATCATATGGAAATATTATTTTTTCTAAGTATTTATACATTTTTAAGGCACCATTTTTATTGATATAATATCCATGGGTTCCATTGCCACCACCAACTAATCTTTTTGCATGATAAAAATCATCTATTTTATAATCATATCTTAAAGAAAATGGGCTTTCTATACGAAATCCATCGTCTAAATAAACTTGCCTATAATGACCAAGTAGGAATAATTCTAAATCTTTTGGAAATTTATCTTTTAAACTTAAAATATAATTTAATTTTTCATCAAAATAAGCATCATCTTCCAATATCAAACACTCATTTAAATTTAACTCAAACATTCTTTCAAAACATTTTTTATGGGATAAAGCACACCCTATCTCACCAAGACTTAAAGTTCTACCTAAATATTTTTCCGATAAAGAAAAATCACTAATATTTTTTACAAAATCACTATCCAACTCTTTTCCATCAACAGCTTGTATGATTTCATAATCTAAGTTATGCTTTAAACATAAATTCTGCATATATTCTTTTCTATCTTTGGCTATTTTTAAATTGATTATAAAAAATTTCATAAATAAAAACCTATCATAATAATTTATAAGATAAAATTATACTATAATATAAATAAAAAAGGTTATGACAATGATATATTATCCGTATTATTTAAAAAAATATTTAGCGAAGATTGCATGCTTGTTTATACCAAATAAAAATATAAGGGCAATAATTAGAGAAAAATTACTCAATCAATTTATGCAAATAAAACTTGATAATTTAAATTCGTATATTCCAAAAGATATAGTAGATAATATAGAAAAATATGATAATGAACATTTTTATAAAATAAATCACATTATAAAATCTAAACACAAAGGATTTTTTGATTTTGACGAAAAATCTAAAAATCCAACATCACCTTTAAATCCATGGGCTTATATAGAGTAAAAAATGAAGCATTAACTTTGAAAGCTTCGTTAAAAAGTATACTTCCGGCTATACAAAGAGGGATTATAGGATATAATGATTGCAATGATGGAAGCGAAGAGATAATCTTAGAATTTTGCAAACAGTATCCTTCTTTTATACCAGTAAAATACCCTTATGAAGTACAAATTGAAAATCCACAAAGTGAAGAAAATAAACTTTATAGTTATTATAATTATGTTGCAAGCTTTATTCCACAAGGAGAATGGCTTATAAAAATAGATGTTGATCATATTTATGATGCTAAAAGATTATACAAAAGTTTTTATATACCTAAAAAAGATTATGATATAGTGGTTTATTCTAAAATGGATTTTCTCATAAATGATGAAGATGCTTTTATAGTTAAGTATAAAAATCTTAATGCTATAATAAACAATAAGAGTAATGATCATTGGTTGATAAAAAATAATCATCTTAAATGGGCAGAAAGTATGCATGAAGATAGGTATTGTATGGAGTATTTGGATATAAAAAAGTTAAAAATTTATCAAACAGAATTTTTAAATTATCATTTTCCATATTTTAAGAGAAGCTTAGATAACAATAAGATAGAATTAATTCCCATAGATGATTTTAGTATCAAAGAATATAAAGATATAATATCGCCTGATATGGTAACTAAAGAAAAATTGCTATATTTAAAAAAATATATAAAGGAAAATCAATGAAAAAATCGAAATCCATACAAATAATCAAACAACAAGGAATAGCTGAATTTATAAAATATAAAAAAAATAAAATATACACTAAATATGAGAAAAAATTTAATATCAATATTTTTACTCCTTATTTATTAAAATTTTGTAAACCTTTAAAAGATGATTATAAATTTATATTATTTAGCTATGGTGTAAGTGGGCATTGGGCTTTTAAAAGTTTTTTAAAATATTGCGAATTAGATGACTTTGTCTTATATCAGAATAATTATAGTTATTATAAAGAATATAAGAATTTTAATAAAAAAAATTATTATGTAGAAATAGCTTGGTATCAAAGTATGCAGCCAAAATATAAGCATATAAGTAAAATTTTAAATAAAAATAAGCCTGTTGTAATTTTGACAAGAGATCCTATATCTAGATTAAAAACAATGGTTAATCATGGTTCTTATAAGATTGAAGAACTTGGTAAAAATGAATTAAAAAATTTTTATATAAATGAAGATATATTTGAAAATTTAGATAGAATAAGATATACAGATAAAAATGGACATAATGCTAATCTTAAAAAACCTGATTTATCATCTATCTATTTTATCGTAAACGAAGAGCTAAGTTTTAGCTATTTTTCAAATATAAATTTGATTAAAAACAAAAATATATTATATGTAGACACGAAATCAATTTCAAAAGATAATGCATTTGCCACTATAAAAACTCTTGCTAAAGAGCTTAATTTTAAAGAACCAAATGATAATGATGAATATAAATTTACGCAGAAATTTTGGAACGAATTGTATTATTTACTACCCTATAGACTTATTGTCAATAATGATATTTTGATAATAGTATCTGATGAAAATAAAGTATTTTTAGACAATGATAAGCATTATAATGAGATAAAAGATGATTTAATTGATATAAAAAAAGAACTTGTAAATACAAAAAGCAAGTTATTTGATAAAATTTCAATTAATATAGAAAATAAAAATTGGACCATTATTAAAGATGATAAAGCTTTAATCAATGATCTTAGAGAATATTTTGAAAAATTTATGATTATTTTAGAGAAAAAAGCGAATGAAAGACTTGAAAATATGGTAAAAGAAGAAGATGTTTTAAATTATTTAAAGGAGCATCAAGATTTAGGAAAAAAAATTAAAAATATTTTGGATTATGAATTGCAACATATAAAAGAGCATAGACCAGATATTATTAATAGTTGGGAATACTATAAAAAATTTCTTGAAATTTTTTAAAGAATAAGCAAATAAAATGGAGAGCGATCTATCAGACTTTCCATTTGTTTAATATATCAGCCACTTTTTTAAAATCATTTTCTTTCATGGTTGGCGATATAGGTAATGACAAAACTTCTTGATGGATGTTTTCTGTTACGGGTAGTTGTAAATGATTTAAATCTTTATAGCATTTTTGCTTATGAGGAGGGATAGGATAGTGTATAATAGTTTGAATATCATGATTATTTAGATAGTGTTGTAATTTATCTCTAAGTTTTGTTTTGACTACAAATAGATGCCAAACATGATCAAATTTATTACTAGGTAATATAATATTTTCATTTTTTATATTTTGTAGATAAAAATTTGCTATATTTTTTCTTTTATTATTGTCTTCATCTAAATATTTTAATTTTATATCCAAAAAAGCAGCTTGTATCTCATCTAATCTAGAATTTAATCCTATATATAAATTTTCATATTTTTTATGAGAGCCATAATTTGCTAAAGCTCTAATTTTGGATGCAAAATTATCATCATTGGTGCAAATACACCCAGCATCCCCTAAAGCACCTAAATTTTTACCAGGGTAAAAAGAAAAACCGGCGGCATCTCCCAAATTTCCAACTCGTTTATCTTTATAAATAGCGCCATGTGCTTGAGCACAATCTTCTATAATTTTTAAATTGTATTTATTAGCTAACAACTGAATTTTTTCCATATCACAAACTTGACCATAAAGATGAACAACCATGATAGCTTTAGTTTTTTTTGTGATCTTTTCTTCTATTAAATCAGGATTTATGTTGTAAGTATTGATATCAGGCTCTATCAGTATAGGTTTGCATTTATTATCAGTTATAGCTAAAATTGATGCTATGTATGTATTTGCGGGAACTATGATTTCGTCATTTTCTTTAAAGTTATAAGCTTTTATGATCAATCTTAAAGCATCAAGCCCATTTGCAACGCCTATGCAATGCTTAACCCCACAATATTTTGCAAAATTATTTTCAAATTTTTCACATTGCTTTCCAAGTATATACCAACCACTTTCTAGAATTTCTTTAAATTTTGTTATAAATTCAGTATTAAATCTATCATTTATTTGTTTTAAGTCTAAAAATTTTATCATTTGATTTCCATTATTATAAAATTAAAAATTAAAATAAATACAATTATACCTAATAATAAAGCTGTATAATTAAACATTTTTTTATATTTTCTATATTTTTTTATAAAAATATCCCCTGTATCACATTTTTTTGCTAATTGTAGATAGTCTTTAAATGTAAAATTATATTTTTCATATAAAATTTTAGCATTGGCATCATTTTTATAAAATTCCATTATTTTATGATAACCCCAATATTTTTTATATATGTTGTCAGATTCTAAAGCCATTATTCCTAAAAAAAAAGGCAATGTCTCTTGATAAGGTTTTATATTTGTTTTATTTACTTCTTTATGAAAAAT
The DNA here is from genome assembly GCF_008000505.1 of Campylobacter sp. 2014D-0259. Taxonomy (NCBI): domain Bacteria; kingdom Pseudomonadati; phylum Campylobacterota; class Epsilonproteobacteria; order Campylobacterales; family Campylobacteraceae; genus Campylobacter; species Campylobacter sp. 2014D-0259. Next base: position 167,048 of record NZ_VOAQ01000024.1, on the reverse strand, counting down.
TTGCTCTAATAAAAATATATTATCAAATTTTAGGTAAGTATCTAAGAGCATTTCTGTTTCTAGGTTTTCTCGAGTTGTTGTGATGCTATTATGAGCACTTATATTTGTTTTGTCCCTAGTTCTTCTGTATCTTATAAGTTGTGTTTCAAGTATTTTAATTTCGCCAATATTTAATATATCAATATGCATCTTCATATCTTGATAGTTGCACATTGAATTTGGTAAAGGATATAATTTTTCAAAAACATCTCTTTTTAAAGATAATCCAACTGATGTTAAGCAGTTGTATCGCATAAATAAATAATATAATAATTCTACCTTATTTCTTTGTTTTAATGGATATAAGTTCCCTAAAATTTCATTATTTTCATCTATACAAATCAAATTTGGATATACAGCTATAATATCATTATCTTTAAATGTTTTATAGATAATTTCTAAAGCATTTTTTTCTAATATATCATCACTTGCACAAAATACTATGTATTCTCCATTTGAGTTTTCAAAAGCTGTATTTAATGTGGCATTTATACCTTTGTTAAATTCATGTTTTATAAGTTTTATTCTTGGATCTTTAAATTTTTGAATTTCTTTTGTGCTATTATCACTTGAACAATCATCTACTATAATGAGCTCAAAATCACTAAAACTTTGCTCTAAAACACTTTGTAAAAAATAACTCACATATTTTTCATGATTAAAACATGGAGTTATGATAGATATTTTTTTCATTTTTTTACTTTATGTAAAAAATTTATTTTTGGCGAACAACTACACCCTATACTTTCTTTATAATCACATAATCCAAAATTTGGAGTAGTATGTAGAGTTGATGTGCCTATGTCAACTATTTTGAAATTCTGATTTTTATAATATAAAAATAAATTATAAGATAAAAAATTCATAGGGCGATATTTATTGCTATTTGTAGTATTTCCCCAATATACCACTCTAGCTATATTTTGGCTCATTATATGAACAATAGCAGATGCTATAGGTATATCATCTTTATATACTAAAAACAAATCTGTAGGTATAATTTTTGATGTCTGTTCTACATCTTCAATTGTCATATTTAAATTATAGTTTTTACTTTCTCTATTTTCTTTTATTATGTTAAAAACAATTTCTAATTTATTTGTTTTAATAAATTTTAATTTGTGCTCTAAAGATGAGTTTAAATTTTTTTTAGCTGCATGTTTTATTGTATTCAGATAATCATCTATATTTTTTAAATAAATTTCATAATTCACATCATAATCGTTTATGCTAAAATTATTAGATATTAACGCATTTTGCAATTTTGTTATATGGCTGTAGTTATAAAATAATGGTGGTGTATTAAAATATATATTTTTTTTACAATTTTCATTAGCCCATTTAATTATAAGTTTAATAGCTTCATGATAATACAACATTTTATTATCTTTTGATATGTTTATTAAACATGAAAATGGTGCTGAAAAAGGAAATAGCATATCATTTTCTTTAATACCACAAGAAATAATAAATCTATTTTTATTATTTTTAAATAAAAAATATTTCACATCATTTACTTTATATTTATTATAATTTATAAAACTGACTAAGTCAAAATATGAAAATGTTAAATCAAAATTATGATATTCGCTTTCTGTTATTTCTAATATATCCATTCAAATCCTAATATTTACAAAAATTTCAGCACCAAATTCATGCATATAATCATTTAATTTGTATAAACCATCTAGTAATTTTTCATCTATAATTTTATTTTCTAAGCATAATGACATTTTAGAATGATTAAAAGGTTTTATAAAATACGAACCACTATCTAATATACACCCCCCCCCGCCAATATGATTTTTTACGAATTGTGTGAGTTTATTTAAATCAAATGTTGTATTTTGTTGAAATTTTATGGCTGTATTTGTCAAATTTCCAAGTTTATTTATCAAACCACTCTCATAAGCCCAAAGCAAATGAAAAGAATTTGAATTCGGGACATTTATATGAATTATAGTTTCTTTAATACATATTTTTAAAATATCTTTTAAAAAACTATCAGGATTATTTACTTCGTGTAATAAGCTGCTACATATTATAAAATCAAAATTATTATTTTTCAATGTTTTTGTTATATTTTCCAAGAAATCATTAAAAATTTCTATATTATCCTTTTCTTTAAAATCGCTTATAGCTTTATTATAAAACGCATCAGACGGTTCTATTATAATTGCTTTATTAAAATTTTTATAATAATTAAAAATAGAATCCATGCCGCATCCTATTTCTAAAATGTTTTTAGGATTGTATTTGTTTAAAATTTCTAATACTTTTTTTCTTCTATAATAAACCATTATTTCTTCAAAATCATGCTCTTTACTTGTGTAATTTTTAGTATATTGTTTGATATTTCTTTTCATAATCTAACCCCTATTTGTAAATTACAATTGCTTAATATAATCTTTATATAAGAATCTTGAGTTTTTATATAGGTATATTTACTATCTTTATTTACAACTGTACCAGGTATGCCTAAATATTTAGTAGTATTTGTATATTTTAGCTCTGTAATTTCGTGTAAATTATTATTATATTTAACAAATAATCCAGTTCCACCAGGTTTTGAAAATATTCTAAATAAATTATAAAAATATTCAGATTTTTGATTCCAATTTGCAATTATTAAATCACTTGATTTTATTTTTGAGCAAAAGAAATAATCACTTTTGTTTGGTTGTTTTTTTGGTTTAATTTTTTTATTGTGTATATTTATTAAAAGCTCTGGTATATTATTGCATATTTTTTCTCTTAATCGTTTATTGGCATTAAAAAATTTTTCATTTTTATGTATGCGTTCTTTTATTATATAATATATAGCACCATCATCCATTTTTTTGTTTAATGCATGCAATGTATATCCTATATATGATTGATTATTTAATACAGCCCATATATTTGCGTAAAATCCTCTCCAGTATGGTAATATGCCTCCGTGAATATTTATATTGATGCCATTTTTAAAGTATTTCATATCGAGTATTTTAGAGTAGGTAATTATTAAACATAAATCATATTTTATTAAAGGTAAATCTTCTAATTGTATTTCTTTGATATTATTTTTATGAAGAAAATCTAAATGTGATTTACTATCTATGTTGGATGTTAAATTTTTATCTATAATGGCTCCTATAACTTTTATATATTTATTTTGTAAAATTGAGTTAAAAATATCAAAATTTGTTGTTGTTCCAATCAATATAATATTCATGTTTTAATAACCTTTAAAAATTCTCCATAGTCTCTAATATATTCTTTTTCATCATAAAAATCACTTGCTAAAACAAGTAATTTTGCTCCATAGGAAAAATTTTTCATCTCTCTCCATATATTTTTACCTATATAAAGTCCTATATCTGGACGATTTAGGCAAATTTTTTCACAATTTTTTCCATCATTTAGTATTATATCACAAGAACCGCTAATCATTATAAGCATTTGTTCTAAATTCTTATGTGCATGTGCTCCTCTTGGAAAATTTGGATCTGTATCAAATATATAATACACCCTTTTTATCTCAAATGGAATTTCTTTATTGCTTTCTAAAGCTACTAATTTACCTCTATCATCTTTTATGGCATCTAACTTTAAAATTTTATAACTTTTTATGCCACTTTTAAGGCATGATTTTTATAGCATACCCCCCCCCATATTATTTTTCAATTCGCAAAAATACTTATAATCATAAATATATTCTTTTTCATCATAGTAAGTATTTGTTAATACCAATAAAATACAATCTTTAGAAAAATTATACATTTGTTTCCATATCATCTTATCTATATATAAACCTTTAGTTTTATCATTTAATATTATTTTTTGTTTTGTTTGTCCATCATCTATTGAAATTTCACAGTTTCCATTTAAAGCTATAAAAATAAATTCTGAGTTTAAATTAGCATGTTCGCCTCTTATTGAATCATCTAAAAAATCATATATATAAAAAATTCTTTTAATTTCAAATGGGCAATTTACATCTTTTTGATGAACACTTAATGTTGAATTTTTACTATTTATAAGTTTAAAATTTAAAATTTGATAATTCAATATCACCCCTTATACTTTTCAATATACCACTTTATAGTTTTTTCTAAACCACTATTAAAATTTTCTTGCGCTTTCCAGCCTATAGTTTTTTGTAATTTTGTAGAATCTATAGCATATCTTCTATCATGACCTGCTCTATCCTTTACAAAAGTAATTTGCTCTTTATAAGAAGTATTTTTTGGCAATACATTATCTAAATAAGAACAAATTTTATTAGCTATGTCTATATTTTGCCATTCTTCATTTGTTCCTATATTAAATACATCAAAAAAGCTATTATTTTCTTTTATCTTTTTAAAAGCATATTTATAAATACTTTCTATAGCTATGCAATGATCTTTTACATATAGCCAATCTCTTATATTCTTACCATCTCCATATATAGGAATTGGAATCTCATTTAAAGCATTTCTTATTATAGTGGGTATAAGTTTTTCATCATGCTGAAAAGGTCCGTAATTGTTAGAACAATTAGAAATAACAGCATTTAATCCATAAGTATGGTGATAACTTCTAACAAGCATATCAGCACTTGCTTTTGAAGCTGAATAAGGGGAATTTGGAGCATAAGCGTTATCTTCTGTAAATTTTCCATTTTCTCCCAAAGATCCATAAACTTCATCTGTACTTATTTGATAAAAGAAACTTTGTTTAAATTCGTCTTTTTTAAGAAAAGGTTCGAGAAACCAAGTTTTATAAGCTGAGTTTAATAAATTCCAAGTTCCGTATATATTTGTTTTTATAAAAATATCTGGATTTTTTATAGAATTATCTACATGTGATTCTGCTGCAAAATTTATAACCGCATTTATTTTATATTTGCTGAAAATTTCATTAACCAAAAAAACATCACTTATATCTCCTTGAATAAATACATAATTAGGATTATTTTTTAATTTATTTAAATTTGATATATTGCTAGCATATGTTAAAAAATCTAAATTTATAATTTTAGCATCTGGATTTTTCTCAAAAAAATATAATAAAAAATTACTACCTATAAAACCAGCTCCGCCAGTAACTAAAATATACATTATTTTCCTTGACTAAGTATTTTATATAAATATTGACCATAATTACTTTTTGAAAGTAACAATGCTCTTTTTTCTAGGATTTCATTATCTATCCAGTTGTTATTGTAGGCTATTTCTTCTAAGCAGGCAATCTTATAACCCTGCCTTAATTCTATGGTTTGCACAAACGAACTAGCTTCTATAAGACTATCGTGAGTTCCTGTGTCAATCCAAGCAAAACCTCTTCCTAAATGTTGTGATTTTAGCTTATTTAACCTTAAATATTCTATATTTACATCTGTTATTTCAAGTTCTCCTCTTGCACTTGGTTTTATATTTTTTGCAATATCTATAGCGTCATTATTATAAAAATATAAACCAGTTGCCACATGGTTGCTTTTTGGATTTTTGGGTTTTTCTTCCAGGCTTAAAACATTTCCATTTTGATCCATTTCTACCACTCCAAATCTTTCTGGATCTTTTACATGATAAGAAAAAATACTAGCAAACCCTTTTTTTAAGTCATCTTTTGCATTTTCCAAAATATCACTAAAGCCTTGTCCGTAAAAAATATTATCTCCTAAAATTAATGCAATATCATCATTTTGAATAAAATCTTGCGCCAAAATAAGTCCTTGTGCTAAACCTTCTGGACGCTCTTGAATTTTATACTGAATTTGCATTCCAAGAAAAGAACCATCTTTGAATAGCTCTTTAAATCTATCAATATCTTTTGGAGTAGAAATAATCAAAACTTCTTTAATTTTTGCAAGCATTAAAACAGATATAGGATAATAAATCATTGGTTTATCGTATATAGGTAAAAGTTGCTTGCATAAAGTTAATGTGCTAGGATAAAGCCTAGTTCCACTACCTCCAGCTAAAATAATGCCTTTCATTGTTGCACTCCTATTTAATATATTTCCAAAAAGTATATTGTGCATAAAGCTTTGCTATGATAAAACCTCTTTTGCCTTCTAAAAAACCTAATTTTACAAAATAAAGTTTAAAAAAAGTCCAATAAGGATTTATTAAAGCTTTAAGAAGGTTATTTTTTTTAGGATTTAGACTTGAGTATTTGTTTTGTTTATCTATAAATTGCTCGATATTTTCATAAGCATAATGTAAAAAATGATGTTTTAATTTCCCTATTTTTTCTTGACAGATTATGCTTTCGTGAACTTCTCTTTCATTAAATTTGGCATATTTTTTATGAAATAGTCTTATGTTATAATCAGGATATAGCCCCATTTTTGTTATTGCTTCTCCAAAGAAAAAATTTAATCTTGCTACTTTGTATGCTTTAAATGATGGATTTTTAATTATTTGTAATACTTCCTCTTTTAATTCTTCAGTAAAAACTTCATCACTATCTAAAACAAATATCCAATCATTAGTTGCTTTTTCAACTCCAAATTGTTTTTGCTTTCCAAAACCAAGCCAATCTTGATGAAAAATTTTGATGTTTTTAAAAGCTTTTGCTATTATTAGACTATCATCTGTGCTTCCGCTATCTATTAAAATAATTTCATTGGCAAAATTAACACTTTGTAATACTTCTTGAAGATATTTTTGACTATTAAAAGTTAGTATTACTATTGAAATATTCATGAGTATATTCCTTGATTATAACTTGCAAAGCGTCTATGAAAAAAAAAGTATTCCCAAGGTCTTTTTTTAATCATTTCTTCGCAACTTTGTGCTTGATAAAGTGTCAGTTCTTCTAAGTTTGCATTTTGAGAATCTTTTGCTTTAAAAAACTCTATGCAAAATTTACCATCTTCTTTATAGGCATAAACAGGGATGATCAAAGCATTGCTTCTTTGTGCGATAAGGCTTGCTCCCATTTGATAATTCACTTCTTTGTTAAAAAATTTTAATCTTACGCTTTCGTTTTCTACGCAGTCTTGATCAGTTAAAATTCCCAAAGCTCGCTCCTTTTTTAGAGCGCTTAGCATTTGTCTTATACCGCCTTTTTTGTCAATAAGCTCTATGTCAAATTGAGTACGACTTTGGCTTAAAATTTCATACATAATTTCACTTTTTAACTTTTTTCCCACTATGGAAATCGCACCATATTTAGCTGCATAAGCAAGGCTTAAAATTTCCCAGTTTCCATAGTGTGCAGTTGTGAAGATAATAGGACGCTTTAAAGCTAGAGCGTCTATAAGAAAATTTTCATTGATAAAATTTACTTTATTGAGAATTTTTTCTTTGGTGGTGTTTTGATTTTGTAAACAATCAATTCCAAATTGAGCAAAATTTTCATAAATTTTCAAAGATAGTTTATCGCGTTCTTTTTGAGTGTATTGAGGGAAGCAGATTTGCAAATTTGTATCGATGATCTTGCGATGTTTTTTGTTAAGATAAAAAGTGATTCTTGCTACAATCAAAGCTAAAAAATGCAAGATACACTCAGGCATAAAAGTAACAAAAAATTTCAAAATATAATAAAGACTAAGATATATTCTATCACTATTTTTCATTAAGTAAGCCTTTGGCAAGTTTGAAGATATCTTCTTCTTCTATACGCGTGATACAAAAATCACTTTTATCGATATGCTTGGTATTTTGGATTTTTTTACCTGCATCAATGATTTTATTGATATGAGTTTGAAAAGCATTGCGGTAGCTTGGTGTTGCACCAAAAATCGTAATAGATGCCTTATTTAAAGCAAAAGCCAAATGTGTTGGGCCGCTATCATTTCCTATGATAAGATCCATCATTTTTGTAAAAGCCATTAGTTCTTCAAGATTGAATTTTGGCGCTAATTCTATATGTGTTTCATCAATACCACTAAGATTTAAAACCTCTTTAGCAAATTCGTATTCTTTTACATTTCCCCAAGCGAGCCAAATTTTTGCTTGTTGAAATTCATTGATTAAAAGTTTGCAAAGTATAGCAAGTTTGGTTTTAGGATAGATTTTATTTTCTACACTTGAACCTACGTGTATGAGTATGTTTTTTTCGTTTTTGTCGAGCTTGAGTTTATTGTTTAAGAGTTGTTTTAAATTTTCATCTACGCTAAAAATATCTTGTTTAAAGGCTAAATTTTTGACATTAAAATCAGTATTTAACATAAAGGAGGTAAGACTTAAGTATCTTACAAATACATTTTCATTGTAATCTAACTCAAGTTTTTGGTTGTAGAAATTATGAGCAAAACTTTCTTTAAGGCTGTTTTTATCAAAACCAAAATTATTTCTACTTAAAATTCGACTTACAATAGCAGATTTTATAAGCCCTTGTAGATCTATTACTGCATTATAGTTGTTTTTTCTTGCTTTAAGAAGAATTTTTAGGCTTTTTAAAATTTTTTTGTCTTTTAAGGGTAGGGCATAGAGTTTGTCTATTAAAGGATGGTTTTTAAGTATGCCTTCAAATTTTTCATCTACAAACCAATGAATTTCTATATCTTTTTTAAAATTTTTGATAAATTGCAAAACCACGGCACTTTGGATAATATCACCAAGTGCTGATAAACGAACAATTGCTATTTTCATTAAAAGCCTAATATTTTAAAATTTTTGCTATGATTTTAGCGAAATTATTTAAAAAAAGGTTAAAAATGGCAAAAAATGAAGGTTATATTTGTGTTTTTGATTGCGAGAGTGTACCAGATGTTGAGCTTATTCGCAAAACTTTGGGTTTTGAAGGAAGTGATTTGGAGGTAAGTTTAAAAGCACTTCAGTGGCAAAAAGAACAAAGTGGGAGTGAGTTTTTGCCTTTGCCTTATCATAAAATCATCAGTATTTGTGCGGTTTTAAGTGATAATTTTGGAAAATTTATCAAAGTAAATAAAATTGATGGGCAAAATGAAAAAGAAATGATTGCTAATTTTTTTAATTTTATAGAAAATTATGAGCCAAAATTAGTCAGCTTTAATGGTAAAAATTTCGATATGCCTGTTCTTGTTTTAAGGGCTTTAAAATACAATTTAAAAGCAGCAACTTATTTAGATACTCAAAGCGATAAATGGAATAATTATAAAACAAGATTTTCAGAATTAAAACATTGCGATTTATTAGAATCCTTAGGATCTAATGGGCGTGGAATAAAGCTTGATACACTTTGTTCTATGGTGGGTTTACCAGGAAAATATGATGTGCATGGCGATGAGGTGATGAAACTTTTTTGTGAAAATGAACTTGAAAAAATTCACGAATATTGTGAAAGTGATGTTTTAAATACTTATATGCTTTTTTTAAAATATGAACTTATTAAAGCTAATGTTAGTGAAGAAGATTATATTGATTTTCTTTCTTATATGAGAGATTTTTTGCGTGCAAAAAAATCAGATCGTTCCTATACAGAAGTTTTTGCAAAAGCTTGTGAGAGTGAAATTTCAAAAGTTCAATCTTAAGTATTTAAGAAAATATATTAAAATTTATTTTTGATATTTTTTAGAAAAAGGAATGATGATGAAAATTCTTATTAGCGGTGGTGCAGGTTATATAGGTTCTCATACTTTAAGACAATTTTTAAAAACAGATCATGAAATTTGTGTTTTAGATAATCTTTCTAAGGGTTCTAAAATCGCAATAGAAGATTTGCAAAAAATAAGAACTTTTAAATTTTTTGAACAAGATTTAAGTGATTTTCAAGGCGTAAAAGCATTGTTTGAGAGAGAAAAATTTGACGCTATTGTGCATTTTGCAGCGAGCATTGAAGTTTTTGAAAGTATGCAAAACCCTTTAAAGTATTATATGAATAACACTGTTAATACGACAAATCTCATCGAAACTTGTTTGCAAACTGGAGTGAATAAATTTATATTTTCTTCAACGGCAGCCACTTATGGCGAACCACAAACTCCCGTTGTGAGCGAAACAAGTCCTTTAGCACCTATTAATCCTTATGGGCGTAGTAAGCTTATGAGCGAAGAGGTTTTGCGTGATGCAAGTATGGCAAATCCTGAATTTAAGCATTGTATTTTAAGATATTTTAATGTTGCAGGTGCTTGCATGGATTATACTTTAGGACAACGCTATCCAAAAGCGACTTTGCTTATAAAAGTTGCAGCTGAATGTGCCGCAGGAAAACGTAATAAACTTTTCATATTTGGCGATGATTATGATACAAAAGATGGCACTTGCATAAGAGATTTTATCCATGTGGATGATATTTCAAGTGCGCATTTATCGGCTTTGGATTATTTAAAAGAGAATGAAAGCAATGTTTTTAATGTAGGTTATGGACATGGTTTTAGCGTAAAAGAAGTGATTGAAGCGATGAAAAAAGTTAGCGGAGTGGATTTTAAAGTAGAACTTGCCCCACGCCGTGCGGGTGATCCTAGTGTATTGATTTCTGATGCAAGTAAAATCAGAAATCTTACTTCTTGGCAGCCTAAATATGATGATTTAGGGCTTATTTGTAAATCTGCTTTTGATTGGGAAAAACAGTGCTAAAAAAACTTTTTTTTATTTTAAGCAAGGAAGATAAAAATTTTTTATTTTTCTTGCTTGTTTTTTCAGTATTTGTTTCTTTTATAGAAACTTTTGCGATTTCTTTGGTAATGCCTTTTATCACTTTGGCTAGTGATTTTTCTTATTTTGATCGTAATAAATATTTAATCAGCCTAAAAGAATATCTTAATATCCCTGTTTTTGAAATCATTGTTTATTTTGGAGTGGGGCTTATTGTTTTTTATGTATTTAGAGCTTTGTTAAATGCGTATTATTTTCATCTTTTGGCAAGATTTTCTAAAGGACGTTATCATGCGATCGCTTATAAGGTTTTTTCTAAATTTTTAAATATTAATTATGAAAAATTTACTCAAAAAAATCAATCTGAAATTTTAAAGTCCATTACAGGGGAAGTTTATAATCTAAGCACTATGATTTCATCATTTTTACTTTTGATGAGTGAAATTTTTGTAGTGCTTTTGCTTTATGCTTTAATGCTTTTGATTAATTATAAAATCACTTTATTTTTAAGTATTTTTATGGTGTTAAATGCTTTTATTTTAGTGAAAATTTTAAGCCCTATCATTAAAAAAGCAGGACTAAGACGCGAAGAAGCGATGAAAAATTTCTTCGAAATTTTAAATACAAATTTAAATAATTTTAAATTTATCAAGCTTAAAACCAAAGAAGATGGAGTATTAAGTCTTTTTAAAGCACAAAGTGAAGCTTTTTCTAAAGCAAATATTACCAATGAAAGCGTAGCTGCGGTGCCTAGAATTTATCTTGAAGGAATAGGCTTTTGTGTGCTTGTTTTTATCGTGGTATTTTTGGTTTTGAAAAATGAAAGTGATATTTCAGGTATTTTATCCACGATTTCTATTTTTGTTTTAGCGCTTTATCGCTTAATGCCAAGCGCAAATCGTATTATCACAAGTTATCATGATTTGCTTTATTATCATTCTTCTTTGAATATTATTTATCAAAATTTAAGACAAGAAGAAGAAAATTTGGGCGAGGGAAAATTAAGTTTTAATCAAGAGCTTAAAATTTGCAATCTTAGCTTTGGTTATGAGGGAAAAAAATATTTATTTAAAAATCTTAATTTAAACATTAAAAAAGGTGAAAAAATCGCTTTTATAGGGGAGAGTGGTTGTGGAAAAAGTACCTTAGTAGATCTTATCATAGGACTTTTAAAACCAAAAGAAGGGCAAATTTTAATTGATAAGCAAGAATTAAATGCAAGTAATGCAAAAAATTATCGCCAAAAAATAGGCTATATCCCGCAAAATATCTATCTTTTTAATGATAGCATAGCTAAAAATATCACTTTTGGAGATGCGGTTGATGAAGAAAAACTTAATAAGGTTATCAAACAAGCAAATTTAGAGCATTTTATAAAAAATTTACCTCAAGGAGTTCAGACAAAAGTAGGCGATGGGGGGAGTAATTTAAGCGGGGGACAAAAACAACGCATAGCTATAGCAAGGGCTTTGTATTTAGAGCCTGAAATTTTAGTGCTTGATGAAGCAACTTCTGCGCTTGATACTCAAAGTGAAGCAAAAATCATGGATGAAATTTATAAAATTTCTAAAGATAAAACCATGATTATTATCGCACATCGCCTTTCTACGATAACGCAATGTGATAAGGTTTATCGTTTAGAACACGGTAAGCTTAAAGAGGAGAAATGATGAAAATAAGCTTTATTATCGCAACTTTAAATTCAGGAGGCGCTGAGCGTGTTTTAGTAACCTTAGCTAATGCGCTTTGCAAAGAGCATGAAGTAAGTATTATTAAATTTCATACAGGAGAATCTTTTTATAAGCTTGAAAATGAAGTTAAAGTTACAAGTTTAGAACAATTTAGATTTGACACGCTTTATCATAAAATCGCAAGTCGTTTTAAGAAATTTTTTGCCTTAAGAAAGGCTTTAAAAGAAAGTAAGGCTGATGTTTTTATTTCTTTTTTGGATACAACTAATATTGCTTGTATTCTAGCTAATATAGGACTTAAAACTCCACTCATCATTAGCGAGCATAGTAATGAAGCGTATTTAAAACCTAAAACTTGGCGTTTTTTAAGAAGGGTAAGCTATCCTTTTTGTGATGCTTTAAGTGTGCTTGGAAGCAGTGATAAGGTGTATTATGAAAGATTTGTAAAAAGGGTTAAGCTTTTATTAAACCCTTGTCATTTTAGCGATGAAATTCCTTTTGATTCTAGTTTTGAAAAAGAAAATTTGGTTCTTTTTATAGGGCGTTTAGATCACAACAAAAACCCTGTAATGTTTTTAAAAGCTATAGCACATTTGGATAAAAATTTGCAAGAAAATTATAAATTTGTTATAGCAGGAGATGGAGAGTTAAGGCAAGAACTTGAATACAAGGTAAAATCTTTAGGAATAAAAGTTGATTTTTTAGGACGCGTTGAAAATGTCAAGGCTCTTTATGAAAAAGCAAAAGTGCTTTGCCTTTGTTCTTTTGTAGAGGGTTTGCCAACGGTTTTAATTGAAAGTTTGTATTTTGAGGTTTGTAGAATTTCAAGTTCTTATTATAATGGTGCTAAGGATTTAATCAAAGATAATCATGATGGGCTTTTGGTAGGTTGTGATGATGAAATAGCACTTGCTAAAAAACTTGAACTTGTTTTAAATGATGAAAATTTTAGAAAAGAACTTGTAAATAATGCCAAACAAAGGTGTAAAGACTTTGAAATTTCTAACATCAAAGAAGAATGGCTTAAGCTTATAGTCGAGGTTAAAAATGCCTAAACTTTCTGTTATAGTGCCAACTTTTAATCGTCAAGTTTTGTTAGAAAAGGCTATTAAAAGCATACAAAATCAAGATTTTAAAGATTTAGAAATCATTGTAAGCGATGATAATTCTAGTGATGATACTAAAAGTGTGGTGCAAAATTTACAAAAAGATGATGATCGCATTAAGTATTTTTTAAATCAAAATTACAAACAAGGCCCAAATGGCAATAAAAACAATGGCTTAGATCAAGCAAGTGGCGAGTTTGTAACTTTTTTAGATGATGATGATGAGCTTTTATCTGGGGCTTTAAGTACCTTGATGCAAAAAGCAAATGAGGGTTATGCTCATGTTTTTGGAAATTGTTTGATAGAAAAAGAAGGAAATTTAAGCAAGGAATTTAGCGGTAAGGGCTTGGAAAAAGATAGTGAAATTTCTAAAAAAGATTTTTTAATGGCTAAATTTAGCGGAGAGTTTTTTTCTGTTTTTAAAAAATCTCTACTTGAAAACAAGCGTTTTAATGAAGAATTTTATGGCAATGAAGCCACGCTTTGGGTAAATTTATACAAGGAAAAAAGTTTTTATATCCATAAGGCTTTTAGGATTTATAGGATTTTTAGGCAAGATAGCGTGACTTTAGGGGCGAGTAAAAATGCTCATAGGGTGTATTTGGGATATTTAGAGCTTGCTAAAATTTTAGAAAATGAACTTAGAATGAGTAAGGATAAAGATTATAAAAAAACTTGTGCGAGTTATTATAAAATGGCAGCTTATTATGCAAAACTTGCAAAAAATTATAAAGCTCTTTATAAGTGTTTGTTTAAAAGCCTGAGTATAAAAATCAACGCTCCTGCTTTGATATTACTCATTTTAAGTATAATTCCAAATAATATGATTGAAAAATTATCAAAAATTCGGGTGGCTTTATGCAAAAATTAGGCATTTTTATTTATTCTTTAGGAAGTGGTGGTGCTGAAAGAGTTGTGGCGACTTTATTGCCTATTTTAAGTTTGAAATTTGAAGTGCATTTGATTTTAATGAATGATAAAATTTCTTATGAAATTCCAGAGTGTCAAATTCATTTTTTAGAATGTTCAAAACCTAGTGAAAATCCTATTTTGAAATTTTTAAAACTACCTTTTTTGGCTTTAAAATATAAAAAACTTTGCAGAAATTTAGGCATTGATACAGAATTTGTTTTTTTAAATCGACCTAATTATATAGCCTTAATGGCAAGAATGTTTGGAAACAAAACTCGCCTTGTGATCAATGAATGCACTACGCCAAGTGTGATGTATGCGAAAAATAATTTTAATTCTTTGGCAAATAAATTTTTAATTTCTTTGCTTTACCCAAAAGCTGATTTAATCTTGCCTAATTCTAAGGGAAATTTAGAAGATTTAGTGCAAAATTTTAGTATAAATCCAAAAAAATGTGAAATTTTATACAATGCCATCGATTTAGAAAATATAGAGCAAAAAGCTCTTGAAGATGTAGCTTTAAAAGATAAATTTATTTTAAGTGTAGGCAGGCTTGATAAAGGTAAAAATCATGCTTTATTAATTCGTGCTTATGCAAGATTGAAAACAGATTTAAAGCTTGTGATTTTAGGTGAAGGTGTGCTTAAAGATGAGCTTTTAGCTTTGATTAAAGAGTTAAATTTAGAAGAAAAGGTTTTGCTTTTAGGATTTGATAATAATCCTTATAAATACATGGCTAAATGCGAATTTTTTGCTTTTGCTTCTGTATTTGAAGGCTTTTCAAATGTTTTAATTGAAAGCTTAGCTTGTTCTTGTGCGGTGGTTTGCACTGATCATAAAAGTGGCGCAAGAGAGCTTTTTGGCGATGATGAATTTGGACTTTTAGTAGAAGTAGATAATGAAAACTCCATGTTTCAGGGTTTAAAGACTATGCTTGAAGACGATAAATTAAGAAAAGCGTATAAAAATAAGGCTAAAACTAGGGCTAAAGCTTTTGATAAAGTAAAAATTGCACGCGATGCTTTGAAATATTTATTAGGATAAAAGATGTTGAAAAAAGAGTATTTAAAAAACCCTTATTTAGTTTTGTTTGCGATGATTATATTAGCTTATGTTTTTAGTGTATTTTGCAGGTTTTATTGGGTTTGGTGGGCAAGTGAGTTTAATGAGTATTTTTTCAATAATCAGTTAATGATCATTTCAAATGATGGCTATGCTTTTGCTGAGGGCGCAAGAGATATGATAGCAGGTTTTCATCAGCCTAATGATTTGAGTTATTATGGATCTTCTTTATCCGCGCTTACTTATTGGCTTTATAAAATCACACCTTTTTCTTTTGAAAGTATCATTTTATATATGAGTACTTTTTTATCTTCTTTGGTGGTGATTCCTACTATTTTGCTAGCTAACGAATACAAACGTCCTTTAATGGGCTTTGTAGCTGCTCTTTTAGCAAGTATAGCAAACAGTTATTATAATCGCACTATGAGTGGGTATTATGATACGGATATGCTGGTAATTGTTTTGCCTATGTTTATTTTATTTTTTATGGTAAGAATGATTTTAAAAAAAGACTTTTTTTCATTGATTGCCTTGCCGTTATTTATAGGAATTTATCTTTGGTGGTATCCTTCAAGTTATACTTTAAATGTAGCTTTAATTGGACTTTTTTTAATTTATACACTTATTTTTCATAGAAAAGAAAAGATTTTTTATATAGCTGTGATTTTGTCTTCTCTTACTCTTTCAAATATAGCATGGTTTTATCAAAGTGCCATTATAGTAATACTTTTTGCTTTATTCGCCTTAGAGCAAAAACGCTTAAATTTTATGATTATAGGAATTTTAGGTAGTGCAACTTTGATATTTTTGATTTTAAGTGGTGGGGTTGATCCTATACTTTATCAGCTTAAATTTTATATTTTTAGAAGTGATGAAAGTGCGAATTTAACGCAGGGCTTTATGTATTTTAATGTCAATCAAACCATACAAGAAGTTGAAAATGTAGATCTTAGCGAATTTATGCGAAGAATTAGTGGTAGTGAAATTGTTTTTTTGTTTTCTTTGTTTGGTTTTGTATGGCTTTTGAGAAAACATAAAAGTATGATTATGGCTTTGCCTATATTGGTGCTTGGGTTTTTAGCCTTAAAAGGGGGGCTTAGATTTACCATTTATTCTGTACCTGTAATGGCCTTAGGATTTGGTTTTTTATTGAGCGAGTTTAAGGCTATAATGGTTAAAAAATATAGCCAATTAACTTCAAATGTTTGTATTGTTTTTGCAACTATTTTGACTTTAGCTCCAGTATTTATCCATATTTACAACTATAAAGCGCCAACAGTTTTTTCTCAAAATGAAGCATCATTATTAAATCAATTAAAAAATATAGCCAATAGAGAAGATTATGTGGTAACTTGGTGGGATTATGGTTATCCTGTGCGTTATTATAGCGATGTGAAAACTTTAGTAGATGGTGGAAAGCATTTAGGTAAGGATAATTTTTTCCCTTCTTTTGCTTTAAGCAAAGATGAACAAGCTGCAGCTAATATGGCAAGACTTAGTGTAGAATATACAGAAAAAAGCTTTTATGCTCCGCAAAATGATATTTTAAAAACAGACATTTTGCAAGCCATGATGAAAGATTATAATCAAAGCAATGTGGATTTGTTTCTAGCTTCATTATCAAAACCTGATTTTAAAATCGATACGCCAAAAACTCGTGATATTTATCTTTATATGCCCGCTAGAATGTCTTTGATTTTTTCTACGGTGGCTAGTTTTTCTTTTATTAATTTAGATACAGGAGTTTTGGATAAACCTTTTACCTTTAGCACAGCTTATCCACTTGATGTTAAAAATGGAGAAATTTATCTTAGCAACGGAGTGGTTTTAAGCGATGATTTTAGAAGTTTTAAAATAGGTGATAATGTGGTTTCTGTAAATAGTATCGTAGAGATTAATTCTATTAAACAAGGTGAATACAAAATCACTCCAATTGATGATAAGGCTCAGTTTTATATTTTTTATTTAAAGGATAGTGCTATTCCTTACGCACAATTTATTTTAATGGATAAAACCATGTTTAATAGTGCTTATGTGCAAATGTTTTTTTTAGGAAATTATGATAAGAATTTATTTGACTTGGTGATTAATTCTAGAGATGCTAAGGTTTTTAAACTTAAAATTTAAGGGTTGAAAATGAGAATAGGATTTTTATCACATGCAGGAGCAAGTATTTATCATTTTAGAATGCCTATTATAAAAGCATTAAAAGATAGAAAAGATGAAGTTTTTGTTATAGTGCCGCAAGATGAATACACGCAAAAACTTAGAGATCTTGGTTTAAAAGTAATTGTTTATGAGTTTTCAAGAGCTAGTTTAAATCCTTTTGTAGTTTTAAAGAATTTTTTTTATCTTGCTAAGGTTTTAAAAAATTTAAATCTTGATCTTATTCAAAGTGCGGCACACAAAAGCAATACCTTTGGAATTTTAGCGGCAAAATGGGCAAAAATTCCTTATCGTTTTGCTTTGGTAGAAGGCTTGGGATCTTTTTATATAGATCAAGGTTTTAAGGCAAATTTAGTACGTTTTGTTATTAATAATCTTTATAAATTAAGTTTTAAATTTGCACACCAATTTATTTTTGTCAATGAAAGTAATGCCGAGTTTATGTGGAATTTAGGACTTAAGGAAAATAAAATTTGTGTGATAAAATCCGTAGGGATCAATTTAAAAAAATTTTTTCCTATTTATATAGAATCGGAAAAAAAAGAGCTTTTTTGGAGAAATTTAAATATAGATAAAAAACCTATTGTTCTTATGATAGCAAGAGCTTTATGGCATAAAGGTGTAAAAGAATTTTATGAAAGTGCTACTATGCTAAAAGACAAAGCAAATTTTGTTTTAGTTGGTGGAAGAGATGAAAATCCTTCTTGTGCGAGTTTGGAGTTTTTAAACTCGGGTGTGGTGCATTATTTGGGTGCTAGAAGTGATATAGTCGAGCTTTTGCAAAATTGTGATATTTTTGTTTTACCAAGCTATAAAGAAGGCTTTCCTGTAAGTGTTTTGGAGGCAAAAGCTTGTGGCAAGGCTATAGTGGTGAGTGATTGTGAAGGTTGTGTAGAGGCTATTTCTAATGCTTATGATGGACTTTGGGCAAAAACAAAAAATGCTAAGGATTTAAGCGAAAAAATTTCACTTTTATTAGAAGATGAAAAATTAAGATTAAATTTAGCTAAAAATGCTGCCCAAGATGCTTTACAATACGATGAAAATAATATCGCACAGCGTTATTTAAAACTTTATGATAGGGTAATTAAGAATGTATGAAAAAGTTTTTAAAAGAATTTTTGATTTTATTTTAGCTTTAGTGCTTTTAGTACTTTTTTCTCCGGTGATTTTAATCACTGCTTTACTTTTAAAAATCACTCAAGGAAGTGTGATTTTCACTCAAAATCGCCCTGGGTTAGATGAAAAAATTTTTAAAATTTATAAATTTAAAACCATGAGCGATGAAAGAGATGAGAAGGGTGAGTTATTAAGCGATGAATTGCGTTTGAAAGCCTTTGGAAAAATTGTTAGAAGCTTAAGTTTGGATGAGCTTTTGCAACTTTTTAATGTTTTAAAAGGGGATATGAGTTTTGTGGGGCCTAGACCTCTTTTGGTTGAGTATTTATCCCTTTATAATGAAGAGCAAAAATTGCGCCATAAGGTGCGTCCAGGTATAACAGGATGGGCGCAGGTAAATGGCAGAAATGCTATTTCTTGGCAGAAAAAATTCGAACTTGATGTGTATTATGTGAAAAATATTTCTTTTTTGCTTGATTTAAAAATCATGTTTTTAACAGCTTTAAAGGTTTTAAAACGAAGCGGGGTAAGCAAAGAAGGCCATGTTACAACAGAGAAATTTAATGGCAAGAACTGAAAAAATTTATATTTATGGTGCTAGTGGTCATGGGCTTGTTTGTGAAGATGTGGCTAAAAATATGGGCTATAAAGAATGTATTTTTTTAGATGATTTTAAAGGAATGAAATTTGAAAACACCTTGCCTAAATATGATTTTTTTATAGCTATAGGAAACAATGAAATTCGAAAAAAGATTTATCAAAAAATTTCAGAAAATGGCTTTAAAATAGTTAATCTTATTCATAAAAGTGCACTTATAAGTCCTAGTGCAAGCGTGGAAGAAAATGCAGGGATTTTAATTATGCCCTATGTAGTGATTAACGCTAAAGCCAAAATAGAAAAAGGCGTGATTTTAAATACTTCAAGTGTGATTGAGCATGAATGCGTGATAGGGGAATTTTCTCATGTAAGCGTAGGGGCTAAATGTGCGGGTAATGTAAAAATCGGTAAAAATTGTTTTTTAGGGATTAATTCTTGTGTTTTGCCTAATTTAAGCTTAGCAGATGATAGTATTTTGGGTGGTGGAGCAACTTTGGTTAAAAGCCAAAATGAAAAAGGTGTTTTTGTGGGAGTGCCTGCAAAAAGAAAAATATGAAATGATTATAAAAAGATTTTTGTTTGATTCTTTGTAAATTTTTTTAGGTAA
Organism: Campylobacter sp. 2014D-0259; assembly: GCF_008000505.1. Classification (NCBI taxonomy): domain Bacteria; kingdom Pseudomonadati; phylum Campylobacterota; class Epsilonproteobacteria; order Campylobacterales; family Campylobacteraceae; genus Campylobacter; species Campylobacter sp. 2014D-0259. Next base: position 147,258 of record NZ_VOAQ01000024.1, on the reverse strand, counting down.
AATAGAGTTAATTTATAAAAATTTTGTTTTATACAAAGGATAAATCATGAGATTTTTTCTTTCTCCTCCGCATATGGGCGGTAATGAATTAAAATATATAGAAGAAGTTTTCAAAAGCAATTATATAGCACCTTTGGGTGAATTTGTAAATCGCTTTGAGCAAAGTGTAAAAGATTATAGCAAAAGTGAAAATGCCTTAGCTTTAAATTCAGCTACAGCAGCTTTGCATTTAGCTTTAAGGGTGGCAGGGGTAAAACAAGATGATATTGTTTTGGCTTCTTCTTTTACTTTTATCGCTTCAGTGGCGCCTATTTGTTATCTTAAAGCAAAACCTGTATTTATAGATTGTGATGAAACTTATAATATCGATGTAGATTTGTTAAAACTTGCTATTAAGGAATGTGAAAAAAAACCAAAAGCATTGATTTTAACTCATCTTTATGGCAATGCGGCTAAAATGGATGAAATTGTTGAAATTTGCAAGGAAAATGAAATTGTTTTAATCGAAGATGCTGCTGAAGCTTTAGGAAGTTTTTATAAGAATAAAGCCTTAGGAACTTTTGGAGAATTTGGAGCTTATTCTTATAATGGCAATAAAATTATCACCACTTCAGGTGGAGGTATGCTTATAGGAAAAAATAAAGAAAAGATTGAAAAAGCAAGATTTTATAGCACTCAAGCTAGGGAAAATTGTTTGCATTATGAACATTTAGACTATGGTTATAATTACCGTTTAAGCAATGTTTTAGGAGCTATTGGTGTAGCACAAATGGAGGTTTTAGAACAAAGAGTGCTTAAAAAAAGAGAAATTTATGAGTGGTATAAAGAATTTTTAGGAGAGTATTTTAGCTTTTTAGATGAATTAGAAAATTCAAGAAGTAATCGCTGGTTAAGTACAGCTTTGATTGATTTTGATAAAAATGAACTTAATGCTTGTCAAAAAGATATAAATATCAGTCAAAAAAATATTACTTTGCATCCAAAAATTTCAAAACTCATAGAAGATTTGAAAAATGAACAAATAGAAACAAGACCATTATGGAAAGCTATGCACACTCAAGAAGTATTTAAAGGAACTAAGGCTTATCTTAATGGCAATAGTGAGTTATTTTTCCAAAAAGGAATTTGTTTGCCAAGTGGTACGGCGATGAGCAAAGATGATGTTTATGAAATTTCAAAACTGATCTTAAAGAGCATAAAGGCTTAAAATGATTTTTTATAAAAGCAAAAGATTAGCATTTTTTTTAACTTCAGATATTGTTTTAATTTTACTTAGTGTTTATCTGGCTTTTTCTTTGAGATTTAGTGGAGATATTCCGAGTATTTTTTATCATGGCATGATGGTTTCTGCTATTATTTTGCTTGTTTTAAAACTTTCATTTTTGTTTGTTTTTAGAATTTATAAAGTAGCTTGGAGATTTTTTTCCCTCAATGAAGCAAGAAAAATTTTTATCGCTTTGCTTTTAGCTGAGTTTTGTTTTTTTCTTATTTTTTATTTTTTTAGTGATTTTTTTAATCCTTTTCCAAGAAGTGCTATTGTGATAGATTTTGTTCTTTCTTATATGTTTATAGGTACTTTAAGAATTAGCAAAAGAATGCTTGTGGATTTTAAACCTTCTAAAATGAAAGAAGAAGAAACTCCTTGTATTGTAGTAGGGGCAACTTCTAAGGCTTTACATTTGTTAAAAGGCGCAAAAGAAGGTTCTTTAGGGCTTTTTCCTGTGGGCGTAGTTGATGCGAGAAAAGAGCTTATAGGGACTTATTGTGATAAATTTGTTGTAGAAGAAAAAGAAAAAATAAAATCTTATGTAGAACAAGGGGTAAAAACTGCCATTATTGCTTTAAGACTTGAACAAGAAGGGCTTAAAAAACTTTTTGAAGAACTTGTAGCTTATGGTATTTGTGATGTAAAAATATTTTCTTTTACAAGAAATGAAGCAAGAGATATTAGTATAGAAGACTTGCTTGCTAGAAAACCAAAAGATTTAGACGATAGTGCTGTGGCGGCTTTTTTAAAAGACAAGGTAGTTTTGGTAAGTGGAGCAGGTGGAACTATAGGCAGTGAACTTTGTAAGCAATGTATTAAATTTGGTGCTAAGCATCTTATTATGGTTGATCATAGTGAGTATAATCTTTATAAGATCAATGATGATTTAAATTTATATAAAGAAAAAATTACTCCTATTTTGTTAAGTATTTTAGATAAGCAAAGTTTAGATGAGGTATTAAAAACTTATAAACCTGAGCTTATTTTACATGCAGCCGCTTATAAACATGTGCCTCTTTGCGAACAAAATCCACATTCAGCAGTAATCAATAATATTTTAGGAACCAAAATTTTATGCGACAGTGCTAAAGAAAATAAAGTAGCTAAATTTGTGATGATAAGTACAGATAAAGCAGTACGACCAACAAATATTATGGGTTGCACTAAGAGAGTTTGTGAGCTTTATACTTTAAGTATGAGTGATGAAAATTTTGAAGTTGCTTGTGTGCGTTTTGGTAATGTTTTAGGTTCTAGTGGTAGTGTGATACCGAAATTTAAAGCACAAATTGCCAATAATGAGCCTTTAACTTTAACACACCCTGATATAGTGCGTTATTTTATGCTTGTGGCTGAGGCAGTGCAACTTGTTTTGCAAGCTGGAGCTATCGCAAAAGGGGGAGAACTTTTTGTTTTGGATATGGGTAAGCCTGTGAAAATCATAGATTTAGCTAAAAAAATGCTTTTACTTTCTAATCGCAATGATTTAGAAATTAAAATCACAGGTTTAAGAAAAGGTGAGAAGCTTTATGAAGAGCTTTTGATTGATGAAAATGATGCTAAAACCCAATATGAGAGTATTTTTGTAGCAAAGAATGAGAAGGTTGATCTTGATTGGCTTAATAAAGAGATAGAAAATTTACAAATATGTGAAGATATTTCAGAGGCTTTATTAAAGATTGTACCTGAATTTAAACACAATAAAGAAGGCATATAATGTATATAAAAGATATACAAAGATTTGAAGATAATCGCTATCGTGCTAGAGCTTATATGAGTTATATTTTAACAAGAAATCTACCCAATAAACTTCCTGATATTCACCTTGAAACGATTAAAACAGCTTTGGATAAAATAGCTCATGAAGTTGTTGTTTTTGATGCTTTGTATATTTTAGATATTTCAGGCATGCAAATAGAAAATGCGATTTCCTTAAATAAGGCTCATGAAATAGGGCAGGGTGAGGATAGAAGTACTCGTTCTTATTTTTATAGAGCTGTAAAATTAAAACGATGTGTTTTGAGCGATCCTTATCCTTCGGTTTTAAACAATGAACTTTGCGTAACAGCTTCTATACCAATTTACGATGATAAAAATAACTTGCTTTTTGTTGTTTGTATTGATATCAAGCTTGAAGATATTTTAAAGATTATTCAAGCAGGAAAATTTGAGTTTGTTTTTACTCAATTTAGTCGTTTGGTGTATTTTTGTTTCGCACTGGTTTTATTTGTGATTACTTGTTTTTTATTTCAAAAAGGTTTTTTTAGTCTTTTTGATAATCAAGCTATAGGCATAGAACATATGTTTGAAAGTACCATTGCCATAACTTTAGCTTTAGCTATTTTTGATTTGGCAAAAACTTTGATCGAACAAGAAGTATTAGGAAGGACAAAAAAAGAAGAAGGTGGAATTCAAAAAACCATGGTGAGATTTTTGGGTTCTATTATCATTGCTTTAGCTATAGAAGCTTTGATGTTGGTATTTAAACTTGCTATTGGTGATCTTTCTCAGATGATTTATGCGATTTATCTTATCGGTGGAGTGAGCTTGCTTCTTTTAGGTTTAAGTGTATATTTATTTACGGTTAAGTATAAAAATAATAATATTTGAGTAAAAATTTAAGTAAAAGATGATATAATGCTGTTTTTTAAAATTTTTTAGCTTGATTAATAAGGCTAAAAAGGGTAAAATAAAACTATAAAAACTTTGAAAGGACGAAATTGTGAAATTGTTAGTTGTTGATGACAGTTCTACTATGAGAAGGATTATTAAAAATACCCTAACAAGACTTGGACACGATGATGTTTTAGAAGCTGAGCATGGCGTTGAAGCTTGGGATTTATTAACTAAAAATGAAGATGTAAAAGTTTTAATTACAGATTGGAATATGCCAGAAATGAATGGCTTGGAGTTGGTAAAAAAAGTAAGAGCAGAGAAAAAATATGAAGATATGCCTATTATCATGGTTACAACTGAGGGCGGAAAAGCTGAAGTGATTACTGCTTTAAAAGCTGGCGTAAATAACTATATTGTAAAACCTTTTACTCCACAAGTTTTAAAGGAAAAACTTGAAGATGTTTTAGGAACAGGAAGTGGAGAAGGTGCAGCTGAGTAAAGGCTGATTTTTAAAATTCTAAATGCAAAAAAAATATTACGAATTGTTCTTTATCGTAGAAGAGCGGTATAAAAATTTATTTCTTGATTTTGCTTTTGATTTAGGTATAGAAGCCATAGAAGAGAAAGATAATGGTGTTTACATTAGATCCCATGAGAGTTTGGAAGAGCTTTCATGGGCACTTGAAATATTTGCTCAAAAACTTACAACTACTTTCAATTTAAACCATAAAATTATTTCTAATTTAAGTCTTGTAGAGAAAGAAAACAAGGACTGGATACAAGAATATAAAAAAGGCATAAAACCTATTTTAGTGGATAATGTTTACATCCATACCACTTGGCAAGAAGAAAAAAAGAATTTTATAAATATAAAGATTAATCCAGCCTTAGCCTTTGGCTCAGGACATCACGAAAGCACATATTCTTGTGTAAAATTTTTACAAAAATTTTCTAAAAGTAAATTAAGAGCTTTAGATCTTGGTTGTGGTAGTGGAATTTTGGGTATTATTATGGCAAAGTTTGGCTGCAATGTTGAAATTTGTGATACTGATGAGTTGGCTATTGATAGTTCTTTAGAAAATGCAAGATTAAATGGTGTTGATTTTCACAAGGCTTGGTGTGGATCTATAGATAAAGCAAATGGTTTATATAATCTAATTGTTGCAAATATCATTGCAGATGTGATTTTAATTTTAGAAAAAGATATTAAAAACCATTTAGAAGATAATGCTATACTTATTTTGTCAGGAATTTTAGATAAATATTCAACAAGAATTAAAGAAAAATTTCAAGATTTGGAACTCATTGATGAAATGCAAATCAATGAGTGGTGTAGTTTTGTATATAAAAATAATAAAAAAGGATAAGTAATGAATAATAATACCCCAAATAATAAGGGTAATCCGCAGGGTAATAATTTTTTTAACAAAAATCCCATTTTTATTTTTGCGATTTTTGCAATTGTAATGATAATTATTTTTAAGGGATTTTTTGATGGCAATGGTTCTTTTGGCGGGGCATTGAATGGCAATGAAGTAAATAAAAATGTCCCTTATTCTGAGTTAAAAAAGCTTATTGAAAGTGGACAAATCAATCAAGTTAGCATAGGACAAACAACAATCAAAGCGATTTCAAGCTCTCACAATACTGTTTATACAGCAAAAAAAGTTAATGATCCTGAGCTTGTGAGTTTACTAGATAGTAAAAATATCGCTTATGGTGCGTATTCTGAAACAAATTGGTTTACGGATATACTTTTTTCATGGGTTTTGCCAGTATTTATTTTCTTTGGTATTTGGATGTTTTTGGCAAGTCGTATGCAAAAAAATATGGGAAGTTCTATATTGGGTATAGGAAGTTCTAAGAAGCTTGTAAATTCAGAAAAACCTAAAGTAAAATTTAGCGATGTAGCTGGTGTTGAAGAAGCTAAAGAAGAAGTAAAAGAAATTGTAGATTTTTTAAAGTATCCTGAAAGATATATTAAATTGGGAGCTAAAATTCCAAAAGGGCTTTTACTTGTTGGACCTCCAGGTACAGGAAAAACTTTGCTTGCAAAAGCAGTTGCAGGTGAAGCTGATGTGCCGTTTTTTAGTGTTTCAGGTTCATCTTTTATAGAAATGTTTGTGGGTGTAGGTGCTTCTCGTGTGAGAGATTTGTTTGAAAATGCAAAAAAAGAAGCTCCTGCTATTGTTTTTATAGATGAAATAGATGCTATTGGTAAAAGTCGTGCAGCAAGTGGCATGATGGGTGGAAACGATGAAAGAGAGCAAACTTTAAATCAGCTTTTGGCTGAAATGGATGGCTTTGGGACAGAAAGTTCCCCAGTCATTGTTTTAGCAGCAACAAATCGCCCAGAAGTTTTAGATGCAGCGCTTTTAAGACCAGGAAGGTTTGATAGACAAGTTTTAGTTGATAAACCTGATTTTAAAGGTAGGTGTGATATTTTAAAAGTGCACATGAAAGATGTCAAAATATCCCCAAAAGTTAAAGTAGAAGATATAGCACGCTTAACTGCAGGGCTTGCAGGAGCTGATCTTGCAAATATTATTAATGAAGCAGCGCTTTTAGCGGGTAGGGATTCTAAAAAATATGTAGAACAAAATGATTTAGTTGAAGCTGTCGAAAGAGCTATAGCAGGACTTGAGAAGAAATCACGTCGTATTAATGAAAAAGAAAAGAAAATTGTTACTTATCATGAATGTGGTCATGCCTTGATTGCTGAAACAACCAAAGGCGCAAAACGTGTAAGTAAGGTTTCTGTGATTCCGCGTGGTCTTGCGGCTTTAGGTTATACTTTAAATACTCCTGAGGAAAATAAATTTTTAATGCAAAAACATGAACTTATCGCTGAAGTAGATGTACTTTTGGGTGGTCGTGCAGCTGAAGAAGTGTTTATAGGTGAAATTTCAACGGGTGCAAGTAATGATTTAGAAAGAGCAACCGATATCATAAAAGCTATGATTTCTATGTATGGTATGAGTGAAATTGCAGGACTTATGGTGCTTGAAAAACAAAGAAATACTTTCTTAAGTGGTGGGCAAACTATAAAAGACTATTCTGAAAAGATGGCAGAATCTTTAGATGATTATGTAAAGAAAACCTTAGATGAACGCTATAAAGATGTTAAAGATACTTTAAATACTTATAAGGGAGCGATTGAGACTATGGTTGCAGCCCTTTATGAAGAAGAAACTATTGAAGGTAATAAAGTGCGTGAGATTATTAAAGAGTTTGAGGATCAAAATAGTCTACCAACTCGTTTACAAGAACTCGAAGAAGTTAAAACTGAAGTTAAAGTAGAAGAATGAAAGATTTTATTGCAAAAGATGGATATTTAAGTCTTATTATTTTAAGCTTAATTTTTATTTTTGTGTGGATTTTTTATTCTTTTTCCATCTTGCTATTAGCATTAATTGTAATTTGTATTTTTCTTTTTAGAGCGCCCAAAAGAGAACTTGTTTGTAGTGATGAAAAAGCTATTTTTGCACCTATGGATGGTAGGGTTACTAAAATAGAAAATATTCATCATAAAGATTTGGGTGAATGTGTTGAAATTACTATTAAAAACGCTCTTTATGATGCTGGGAATTTTAATACACCTTTTGCAATGTCTATAATAGATATTCGTTTACGACATGGGCTTTTTTTGTGCAGTGAATTAAAATCTGCAAAAATGATGAATGAAAGAGCTTTTATTTTGGCAAAAGTTAAAGAGAATAAAACGATAGCCTTGCGAATCTATGCAGGTTCTTTTGATAGAAAATTAAAGCTTGATAATATTTCTCATGATTTAAAAGCAGGAGATAGAATGGGTTTTTTAATCAATGGCTCTATAAGTTTACTTTTACCAAAAGATACTAGAATTCATATAGGCTTAAATGATGAAATTAAAGCAGGCTCATTGCTAGGCTATTTTGCGTAAGGAAAAATAATGAATAACAGACCGCAATTAATTTATATTTTACCCAATCTTTTTACAGCTGCTTCAGCTTTTTTAGGGGTTATTTCTATTATAGCTTCAATACATGGAAATTATTATACAGCTTTGATTTATATTATTTTATCTTTGATTTGCGATGGGCTTGATGGCCGTGTTGCAAGACTTACAAATTCTACTTCAAAATTTGGAGTAGAATTTGATTCTTTAGCTGATCTAGTAGCTTTTGGAGTTGCTCCAGCGGTTCTTTTTTATATGGCTATAGGTTATGATTTTGGAAAACTTGGATCTTTGATTACGGCTTTTTTTGTGGTTTTTGGAGCTATTCGTTTGGCGAGATTTAATGTTACCACAGGCACTTATGAACCTTCTGTTTTTATAGGTCTTCCTATACCTACTGCAGCAGTTGTGAGTGCTATATGGACTTATGCGTTTATTAGTTATGATTTTTTAAAGCCTTATGGTGTAGTTTTTTTGGTGCTTCAAGCAATTTTAGGGCTTTTAATGGTAAGTAATATACGCTATCCTAGCTTTAAAAAGCTTGATTTTAATCGTTCTAGTGTTTTAAAAGTTTTGATTATTTTAATTATAATATTTTCATTTTTATATCTTTATCCTCTTGAAAGTTTAGTAATTTTAGCAAGCTTGTATGTGCTTTATGGAATTATTCGGGTTTTATATACCATTATTGTTTCAAAATTTAAGATAAGAAATCAAGAGTAAAATTTTTCAATGACTTCGCATTCTTCTTGAGTGAAGCCAGCTTTGATTCTTGCTTGAATGTTAAGTTTTTTTCCTGCAAGAGAGAATTGTTTAAACGTTTTACAAAGCTCGATAAAATCATACTTGTTTTGATTTGCAAATTTCCACCAAGTATCTCCTTTTTTAACGTGTTTTATTTCATCATTAAGTATAATTTCAAGATATTCCATTAAAAGATTTTTAATGGAATGATTGGAGCTTTGAAGTTTTTGAACAACAAAGGGGTTGGCATCAAGCCCTTTAGCTTCTAAACCTCTATGAACTATTCCCATTCTAAAGCTTAAAGAGTCTTTTGTAGCTTCTAGAGCAGATTCTAAATTATCATGCACTGGAAAATCTCCATATTTGTAACCAAGTTCTTCAAGTGCTGAATTTAAAAGTTTGAAATGTTTAATTTCCTCATCTGCCACCTCCAGCCAATCGTAATAAAATTGCAAAGGTAGATTTTTAAAGCGATAACTCGCATCTAAAGCCAGGTTAATTGCATTAAATTCTATATGAGCGACTGAATGAATTATTTTAGCAAGCGCATGAGTTGAATTGACAAATTTAGGCCTTCTTATACGTGTAGGATGAAGCAAGGTAATTTGTTGCGATGTATTTTTTTTGAAAATGCTTTGATGCTCGTGATTAAAAATAAATTTGTGGCTTTTAAAGTCTTCATAAAAATTTTGAAAAGAGTGAAATTTTATAGTTATATTTTTTTCATATAAAATATCTTGAAGTTCTTGAAAAAATTCTTTTTGCATTTAAAACTTTCTTGAAAATTATAAAAATTTATCATTTAAAATTGAAATTTTAATTATATAATATAAAAATTATTTTACAAGGGTAGATCATGAAAGAATTAAATGAAGAAGAAAAAAAAGTAATTTTAAATAAAGGAACAGAAGCTCCTTTTAGTGGGAAATATAATGATTTTTATGAAAAAGGAATCTATCAATGCAAGCAATGTGGAGCTTCGCTTTATAAATCCGAAGATAAATTTAAATCAGGTTGTGGGTGGCCTAGCTTTGATGATGAAATAAAAGGGGCTGTTAAAAGAATTCCTGATAAAGATGGGATTAGAACCGAGATTGTATGTGCAAACTGCAATGGACATTTAGGTCATGTTTTTGAAGGAGAAGGATTTTCTGCTAAAAATGTAAGACATTGTGTAAATTCTATTTCTTTGGAATTTGTAAAAACTAAGGATTGATAGTGTTTTCTAGTATGGGTTCTGAGCTTTATTTGATGTTTTTTGCTGCAATTACTTTACTTGCCATATTAAATCCTTTTGGTAATTTAACTCAATTTTTGGCTATGAGTGATGGATTGCCTTTAATGCTTCGAAAAAAACTTTTTAGAACTATTCTCTATACAGCTTTTACTATAGTTTTGGTATTTTTATTATCAGGACCTTTGTTTATGAACTATATTTTTAGGGTTTCATTAGATGATTTAAGGGTTTCTGGTGGTTTGGTTCTTATTATAATGGCTATTAAAAATTTACTTTTTTCAACAAAAATTGCAACTAAGGATTTTAGTTCTTATCAGGATATGGATGATAAGGAAATTTTAAGACAGAGTTTAATACCTATGGCATTTCCTATGCTTGTTGGGCCTGGAACTTTAGCTAGTGTTATCGTTATAGCCGAAGATGGTGGGCTTGATGTTGCTCTTGGCGGAGTAATGATAGCTTTTATTTTTATGTTTATACTTTTTCATTTTGCAGCTACTATAGAAAAAATAGTTGGAAAATTGATTTTACATGTTTTTTCTCGTATAGCACAAGTATTTATTGCTGCTATGGGGTTTAAGATGATTATTGTAGGTTTAAAGGATATATTTAACTTATAAATTAATATAATTTTAAGTAAATAATACTATATAAATATGATATAATTTTAAAATAATTTATTATTAAAAAGGTGAGTTTTATGTTTGGTGCTAAGAAAAATAATACTGAAATAATTGAACAACTTGAAAAAAAGTGTAATGGTTTAGGAGATATTTTAAGATCTATTGGGAATACCATGGCGGTAATTGAATTTACCACCGATGGCGTTATTTTAGAGGCAAATCAAAATTTTTTAACAACTATGAAATACTCCCTTTCAGAGATCAAGGGCAAGCATCATAGTATGTTTTGTTTGCCTGAAGTTGTTAATTCTTCGGCATATAGTGATTTTTGGAAAGATTTAAGAGATGGAAAAGCCAGAAGTGGTCTTTTTAGACGTATAGCTAAGGGAGGGATAGATGTTTATTTAGAAGCAAATTATCTTCCAATTAGTGATAATAATGGTCATGTTTATAAAATTATTAAATTTGCCAATGATATAACTCAAAGACATTATGAAATGCTTGATCTTAGAAATACTATTGCTGCTGCTAATCGTTCTATGGCTATTATTGAATTTAAACCTGATGGGACTATTATTACGGCTAATGAAAATTTTTTAAGAACTATGGATTTTAATATTGATGAGATTAAAGGAAAGCATCATAGTATGTTCTGTGATTCTAATTATAGACACTCTAAGGACTATGTTCAATTTTGGGAAGATTTAAGAGAGGGCAAATTTCAATCAGGTAAATATATAAGATACGGAAGAAATAATAAAAAAGTATACCTTGAAGCAAGTTATAATCCGGTTAAAAATGATGATGGAAAAATTTACAAGGTTATTAAATTTGCTACAGATATAAGCGAACAAGTTAAAAAAGATCAAGAAAAACTTCGCCTCATAAGCGAACTTGCAGAAAAAAATGATAATCTTACTCAAGATGGAGATCGTGTAATTGAAAACACTGTTTCAAATGTTCAGAATATTGCTGATATGATGTCTCAAAGTTCAAATCTTGTTTCCTCATTAAATCAACAATCAGATGAAATTAAATCTATTATTCAGACTATTAGTGATATTGCTGATCAGACTAATCTGCTTGCTTTAAATGCTGCTATTGAGGCAGCACGTGCTGGTGAACATGGTAGAGGTTTTGCTGTTGTTGCTGATGAAGTAAGAAATTTAGCTGAAAGAACAGGGCATTCAGTTAATGAAATTACCACTACGATTAATTCTATTCGTAATGTTACATCACAAGTGGTTGAGAGTATTAAAAGCGGTTTAGAGGATGTTAATCAGAGTGTTGAACTTGCAAAAGAAGCAAGAGAATGTATGGAGAAAATTCGTGAAAGCTCTGCTGAAGTTGCTAAAGCAATGTCATAAGCGTGATTTTCACGCTTATTTTTTAAGTAATTAAATCTTTAAAATTTTTAAAACCACTTTCTTGATTGCATTTTTCTTTTAAAATATTTAAAAATTCTTTCCTAGAAATATTATGAGCACCCATAAATTCTAAATGTTGGTTATAAACTTGACAATCTATGATAAAATCATAAGGTTTTAATAAATCACAAAGTTTAATCATGGCAACTTTAGATGCATTTTTTTTAATGCTTACCATGCTTTCACCAAAGAAAACCTTGCCTAAAATTAAACCATAAATTCCACCTATAAGTTCATTATTTTCATAAAGTTCAAGGCTATGCGCATAGCCTTGGGTAAATAACTTATAATAAGTGGTAATAAATTCATCATCTATCCAGCTTTGAGAGCGTGTATCGCGACATAATGTAATTAATTTTAAAAAATCATAATCAAGTTTAATTTGATAGAGATTAATAAATTTTTTCATATTTTTTTGGATGTGAATTTGATTTGGAATTAAAATGCATCTAGGATCTGGACACCACCAAGTTACAGGTTTACTTGTCCATGGGAATAGACCAAAAGTATAAGCTTTTACAATAAAATCAGCTTCTAAATTTTGACTTAAAAATACAGGAGCATTTTTAGGTGCATTGAGTAATTTAGAATATAAATTCGAGCTTTCCATTTTTACCAAGTTTGATTTTAGCTATACCGCCTTTTTTAAGCTTCCCGAATAAAATTTCATCACTGATTTTTTCTCCTATTTCCTCAGAAATTATGCGTTTTAAAAGCCTTACTCCAAATTCTTTATTATAGGCTTTTTTAGCTAAATAAATTTTGACTTTATCATCCACTGATAATTTTATATTATTTAAATTTTTAGAAATTTCATCAAGTTCTTTTTCGATAATTTTAACAAGTATAGCATCGTTTAAATCATTAAAATGTAAAATTTTATCAATGCGATTAATAAATTCTGGAGCAAAAAAATCTTTGATAGCACGATTACTTTTTTCTTCATTTTTACTTAAAAAACCAAGCTCATTGCTTTCTTTAAGTCCTAGATTAGATGTCATAATAATGATTGTATTTTTAAAATCTACTTTAAGACCGCTATTGTCGGTGAGTTCAGCATTGTCAAAAATCTGTAAAAAGGTATTGCTTAAATCAGGATGAGCCTTTTCTATTTCATCAAAAAGAACAAGACTGAAAGGATTTTTGCGAATAGCATTGCTTAAAAGTCCACCCTCTTCAAAACCTATATATCCAGCTGGAGATCCTATTAGTTTACTTATAGCATGTTTTTCTGCATATTCGCTCATATCAAAGCGCTCTAAATTTAAACCTAAAAATTCAGCTAAAGCTTTGCAAAATTCTGTTTTTCCAACTCCACTTGATCCAGTAAACAAAAACACTCCGCGTGGTGTATTGGAATTTTTAAATCCTGCGAAACTTTGCTTAAGTGATGAAACAAGGCTATCTATAACTTCATCTTGGCCAAAAATTTTTGCTTTTAAATTTGTTTTTAAATTCATTAAAGCTTTATTTTGATCGAATTCAAACATTTTGTGATGGTGGGTCATTTTTGCTAAAACATTTTCTAAATCTTTTAAATTTGCATTTTTTTTAGCTTTTGGATTTAAAGCAAAAGAAGCGCCAAGTTCATCGATCAGATCTATAGCGCAATCAGGTAAAAATTTATCATTAAAAAATTTTTTACCCCAAATTACAGCATATTGAAGAATTTCATCGTTTAATTTTATATGATGAAATTCTTCATATTTGTTTTTTAATCCTTTAAGAATTTGCAAACTTTCTTCTTGGCTTGGTTCATCTACATTTATTTTAGCAAAACGGCGACTTAGAGGTTTATTTTTATCAAAAGTATTTTTATATTCCATAAAAGTTGTTGCACCTATGCATTTTAAAGTTCCATTACTTAGAGCTGGTTTTAAAAGATTGGAAAAATCAGTATGAGATTCTCCTGTGCTTCCAGCTCCTACTATAGTGTGAATTTCATCAATAAATAAAATAGCATTGGGTATTTTCTCAAGTTCATTTAAAATTTCTTTAATTCTTTTCTCAAAATCTCCACGGTATTTTGTTCCCGCAAGTATACTAGCCATATCAAGACTAAAAATTTTTGCATTTTGTAAGTTTTTAGGCACCTTTTTTTCCGCAATAGCCAATGCTAATCCTTCTACAATGGCCGTTTTGCCAACTCCTGCTTCTCCTACTAAAATAGGATTATTTTTCTTGCGACGTGAAAGAATTTGCATCATTCTTTCAAGTTCAAATTTTCTTCCTATTAAAGGATCAATCTTGCCATTTTGAGCCAAAAGTGTTAAATTACTTGTGTGGTTGCTTAAAATTTGTATATTTTCATGATTTTGAAGTTCTTGAATTTTGGTAAGATTTATGTTGTGTTTTTTTAAGAGATAGCTAGAATAACTTCTTGAATCCTGTATGAGCTTTTCTAAAAAATCTATAATTTTAATTTCATTATTTTTATTTTTAGATGAAAGTAAGATTTCATCTAAAACAACAGATATTGTAGGTTCTATTTCTTGTTTAATAACTTGATTGTTTTGAGAAATGTAATTTTTTAATTCAGTTTCTAGAAGTTCAAGATCTCCATCTGAAAATTCTTCAAATATATCCTTAAAATCAATGCTTAGTTTTAGTAATGCAAACAGTACATGCTCACAGGTAACAAATTCATGGTGGTTTATTAAGCTTAGATTTTTGGCATTATCAAGATATTTTTGTAAATTTTCTTGGTATTTCATTCTTCTTCTACCTTTGCTTGTAGTGGAAAATTAGCAAGTTTAGCCGCATCTATAACTTTTTTTTGTTTTGAAAGAGCTATTTCTTGAGTGTAAATGCCACAAATTCCAGAACCGTTGTGATGAATTTCTAACATTGTTTGACTTGCTTTTTCAAGGTTTTGATGAAAAATATTCATCAAAATTTCTATAACAAAATCCATGGTTGTTACATCATCATTTAAGAGTATAACTTTATACATTTTTGGTTCACTAAGTTTTGTCTGCTCTAGAGTTTGGGTTTTTGGCATTATTTTCCTTTGTAGATTTTATTTAAATCTTCTTGCATGAGTTCTGTTGGAATTTTGCCAAGATAAAAATTTGTTGGAGCATTATTATTCCAGTAATCGCTTATTTTTTGATAAATTCCATTTTTTAAAACAACTTTAAAAGGAAGTTGCTCCATATTTTGATAGTCTATATCTTTTAAAATTTGAGCAATAATACGATCATTAGAACCGCCATTGCTTAGAAAATAGTAAGCACCATAATCATCCGCGAATTTTTTAACTGTTTCATCGCTAACATCTTCAAAATGTGTAAGTCCTATAATGATAAATTTGCTAGAATTATTTTTCCAAAGTTTGCTAAGATCTAAAGCTTCTTCTTTGCATGGGGTGCAAAAAGTGCCAAAAAAATCAAACATTAGAACTTTTCCTTCCTCTCCTTCTACCACAAAACCTTTATCTGTTCTTATTAAAGTTTTGCTTCCACCATTTACACTATTTAATACTATTTTATCTCCTTTGTGATACTCTTCAAACATAAAATCATTTTGAATTTCTTCTTCTTTGGAGCAAGCATTAAGAAAAAATGCTAAACTTATTAAAAATAGGGTTAAAATTTTTTTCATTTAATTTCCTTTATTTATAATTTTTCATAGCAGCTCTAGCTTCTAAATCGGCTTGCTTTTTCTTTAAAGTTTCACGCTTGTCGTGCAAATTTTTCCCTTTAGCTAAAGCAAGAGTGGCTTTTACTTTATTTTTTGTGTTAAAATAAAGATCTAATGCAACAATAGTATATCCTTCTATACTTACTTTACCTAATAATTTATCAATTTGCTTTCTATGCATTAAAAGCTTTCTAGCACCTCTTTCTTCGTGTTTATAGAAAGAATGTGTAGTATGAAGCAATGAAATATGAGAATTAAGTAAAAAAATCTCATTTTTTATAATGCGAACAAAAGAGTCTTTAAGATTTGCTCTTCCTGCTCTTAAGGCTACAACTTCACTTCCTTTAAGGACAATTCCGGCTTCAAAGCGTTCTATGATGCTATAATCAAATAAAGCTTTTTTATTTCTCGCAATAATTTTCATCGATCAACCTTAAAAACACTACTACCGCTACCGCTTAGAAAAAAATCTTCTTGTAAGTAAGACTTCATTTTAGGATATAAAGTTGCACAAGGAGTAAATAAATCATTTAATTCTTTGTTTTTAAAATTTTGTAACAACTCTTTTGTGCTGAGTTTTTTGTAGATTTGCGCTTGATTATTGTTTTTTTGAAAGTCAAATATTCCTCTATCAAATTCATCATAAACAGCTTTAGTTTGGCAAGATATTTGTGGAAAAGTCCATTTTAAATTAGGTATGTCATCTTCAAATTCTTCTATAATTTCGCCACAGCCACTTACATTAGCAGAGTGAAAGCCACTTAAAAAAAAGGCAATATCGCTTCCTAGTTGTATGCTTAAATTTATAAGTTCTTGTAGGTTTAATTTTAAATTTAGGGTTTCATTCATTAGTAGTAAAAAACTCGCACAATCGCTACTTCCACCGCCAAGTCCAGCACATACTGGGATATTTTTTGTGAGTTTTAGGCTTTTTTTGCTAAATAATTCTTTTAATTCGTTGTTATATCTTTTAGAAAGTAGTAAGTAAGCCTTTTGAATAATATTATTTTCGCATTTAAAATTACTAATGATTTCAAATTCTTTTTTAGAGTCTGATTCTTTATCAACAAGCTCAAGCTCATCAAAAAGATCTTTTAAAAGTATAAATCGTGATTCTAAAAGATGATATTTTCTTGAGTCAAAACCGGTAAGTTTTAAAAAAATATTTGCTTTAGCGTAAGCTTTCATTTGATTAGTTTTTTGCTTAAGTCATCAAGTTTAATATCATTCTGAACAACAGAATGCAAATTTTCATCCTTTACTTGTTGAACAAGTTCTTTTCTAAGTATCATAAGGGATTTTGGAGCTTCTATGCCTATTTTGGCATATCCTTTCCCTGTTTGAACGACTTTGATTTCTATACCTTCTCCGATAATTATACTTTCATTTTCTTTTCTTGATAATATTAACATTTTTCAACCTTATTTAGAAGATATTTTACTGTATTTTCTTTAATATTAATTATGCTAAAATATTTTTCTGTTTCAATATAATAATCTCCTTCATCATGAAATTTTAATTCTTCGACAAAAATTTTAGCACCATTTTCGAGTTTATTTAAATCCTTGATAAAATTTGGCTTTAGGTTAATGTATTTTAACACATTTAAGCTTTTCTCATTATTATAAACAAATTTGCCTTCTTTAATGCGCTCTAAAGAGCTTAAAGTCGCATTAATACCTAGTTTTCTAGCAAAAAGTTCGCAATAAGATCTTATATAAGCACCTTCACTGACTGTGATTTCGATATTTAAAAAAGGATGATTATAGCTTAAAATCTTGCAATCAAATACTTCCATTTGGCAAGGTTTTAAATTTGCTTCTATACCTTTTTTTGCAAGTTCATAGGCGCGAGTTCCATTGATTCTTTTGGCGCTAAATTGCGGCGGTGTATAGGAGATAATTCCTTGCATTTGATCAATGATTTGTTGTAAATTTGCAAGATCAAATTCTTTTATATTTTTAATTTCTTTTATATTTTGATCATCAAGACTTAAGGAGTAAACTCCAAGCCATAAAGTAGCTTTATAGGTTTTTGGAGTTTTTTTTAAAAATCGGAAAAGTTTTGTGTATTGTCCAAACGCAACGATTAAAACCCCTTTGGCGAAAGGATCAAGAGTGCCAGAATATCCTGCTTTTTTATTTTTATATTTTTTCTTTAAAGTACTTAAAAAGGCATTAGAACTCAAACCTCTTGGTTTAAAGGCTGCAAAGATCTTATTCATACTGCTTTTTCCACAAAGCTTGCCATGATTACACGCATTATACCACCAAAATTAATATTAAGCTTTTCCTCTTTTCCGCTTTTATTAACTTCAACAACCCTGCCAATGCCAAAAATTTTATGTTTAACTAGATCTCCTTTGCAAAAACTAGTTTTTTGTATATTTTGATTTTTTGATTTTTCATTGATTAATTTACTTTCTTCTAAGAAGCGACTAGGATTGATATTTGCTCTTGAACCATGATAAAAACGAGAATTTGCAACACTTATTGTGAGAAATTTCTTGGCGCGAGTGATGGCAACATAAGCAAGACGGCGTTCTTCTTCGAGATTTTCTTCGCTATTTAAAGGAAAAAATCCTTCATCAAAGCCTATTATAAAAACATAATCAAATTCCAAACCTTTGCTAGCATGAATACTCATCAAGCAAACACATTCTTCATCTAAATTATCTTGATCACTTAATAAAGAAATTTCACTAAGTAGATCTTCTAAAGAAGCTTCGGGATCTTCTTTGAGTTTTTCTCTTAGATTAGCATAAAACTCATCAAGATTTCTGATTCTTTCATCTCCATCATCTTGCTCTGAAAAATAATCTTTGATTTTAAATAATTCTTCTATATTGTCAAAAACTTTTTTTGCATTATCGTAGCTTTTTAGAGTGTGAATATTTTGTATAAAAATATTTGCTTCATTTTGTGCTTTTTTTGTTGTTAAAATTCCTACACCGCCATCGCTTTCACATAAGGCATCAAAAAGTGAAATTTGACGTTTTTTTGCATATTCTTCTAAATTTTTTAGGGCTTTTTCTCCTATGGATCTTTTAGGGCGATTAATAATACGCCTAAACGACAAATCATCATTTGGATTTAAGATAAGTCTAAGATACGAGATTAAATCTTTTATTTCTAATCTCTCATAAAAACGCATACCGCTAAGCAGTTTATAAGAAATTTTTTCCTTCATAAATGCTTCTTCTATTGCTCTTGATAGTGCATTAACTCGAAATAAAACGGCGATCTCTTTAGCTTCTACTCCAGAATTTAGCAATTTTTTCACTTCTTGAGCGATATATAAACCTTCATCTTTTTCGTTTTCGTTTTTTAATATTTTAATATTTTCCCCAGTATCTTTAGTGCAGATTAAAGTTTTTCCAAGTCGTTGCTCATTGTGAGATATGAGATTATTTGCTGCTTGTAAAATAGTCCCTACTGAACGATAGTTTTGTTCAAGTTTTACAAGTTTAACATTTTTAAAATCGTTTTGAAAATTTAAAATATTTTCAATTTTTGCTCCACGCCAACTATAAATACTTTGATCATCATCACCAACAACTGTGATATTTTCATGCATACAACATAGATTTTTTAGAATTTTATATTGCAAGGTATTAGTATCTTGATACTCATCAACTGTAATGTAATTATAAAGTAAGCTTTGTTCTTTGGCAAAATTTATATCATTTTCTAAAATGAGATTGCTTAGCAATAAAAGATCATCAAAATCTACAAAATTTTGCTTTAATAAGTATTCTTCATAAGCACGGTAATAGTTGGCAAATTTGTATTCATTTTGATATTTTTCAAAATTATGTTCTTTTAGTAAATTTAAATCTTCAAAGACATTGCTTACTCTTTTGCCTTCATTTTTGCAATAAGATATGTATTTGATAATATCATAGACATTATCTTTGTTTTTATCATGGATTAAGTCTTTAATTATTTTTTTTGTATCATCTGTATCGATAACAATAAAACTATTTTTACGCTCCAATCTTTCAAAATGGAGTTTTAAAAATAAAAGTCCAAATTTATGAAAGGTGCAAAGCAAGGGATTGTGATTGCCTTGTAGAAAATTTAATGCTCTATGACGCATAACACTAGCTGCTTTATTTGTAAAAGTAAGAGTAAGAGTGTTATGCGAGGGGATGCCTACTTCACCGATAAGATAAGCAAGACGAGTGGTAATAGTTTTGGTTTTTCCACTACCTGCACCCGCTAGGATAAGCATAGCTCCATCAATGTGGCTTACTGCCTGTTTTTGACTATCATTTAAATCTTCAAATAGATTCATTTTTTGAAAATATCTTTATTTTTTGGATTATTTAAAAATATATTTTTAGATTTTTGTAAATTTTTACTATCTTCGCGTTTATAAAGGCTAAAATTAACAAATAAAATGTTATTTTCTATTTGAATTTGCGTGATAGCTCCTAAATCAACCTTTACAAAACTATCAAAATCATCATTTCCAAAACCTGCGTGAAATTGAATGAAATCTTTATTTAGTTGTATGGATTCAAAGGTGTATCCTCCAAGAGCAAAAAGAGCATAAGGATTTTGTTTAACATCAAGCTCTTTGGGAAGTTCAGGGTTAAAATCTATGAAATTTGTATTTGCAACTATGGAAAATTCTATATTTTCTTCTATAAGGTGTGAAATAACTTCATAACAATGCTTTTGCATGGTATGGATAAAATTTTCATTTTTTAAGATTGTTTCTAGCATGATTGTAACTCCATAAATTCATTGATGAGTTTTTGAATTTCTTTTATGCCTATTTCCCAAAAATTTTCATCTTCTATATCAAAGCCAAACATTCCTACTAGTTCTTTTGGACTCACGCTTCCACCTAAAGAAAGCATTTTGATATAAAGTTCTTTAAAATTTTCACATTTTTTACTTTTGTAAAGTCCATAAAGAGCTAAAACTAAAAGTTGTGCATAAGCATAAGCATAGCAGTAAAAAGGAGAATGGATAAAATGAGGAATATAACTCCACCAAGAAGCATAATTTTTTGTAAGTTTTACGCTGTCTTGAAACATCTTTTGAGATTCTTCCATCCAAATTTTATTGATTTCTTCGGTGCTAAGTTCATTTTCTTGAGCATGTAAGCGTCTTTCAAAACAAGTAAAATTAATTTGTCTATAAAAAGTTGCAAAAATATCTTCGATTTTATTTGCATATAAAGATAGGAGTTCTTCTTTTTTTAACTTATCTTTAATAAAATCAAATACCAGCATTTCAGCAAAAACTGAAGCTGTTTCTGCGGTGGTTAAAGGTGTGTTTTGATTTAAGTAGCTTACATTGTAAGAAAGTTTTTGATGGATAGTATGTCCTAATTCATGTGCAAGTGTAAAAAGATCACGCCTTTTATCGGTGTAGTTTAATAAAACAAAAGGATGCGCATCAGAAGTTGCAGAATGTGAAAAAGCACCCCCTTGTTTATTTTCTTGTGGATAAACATCAATCCAGCCTTGATTAAAAGCATTTTTTGCTATATCATAAAATTGCGGAGAAAAAGCTTGAAATGCCTCTAAAACAATATTTTTACTTGTTTTAAAATCAAAACTTGCTTCTTTTCCTATGGGTGCATATCTGTCGTAGTCTTTAAGCTCATCATAGCCTAAAATTTGTTTTTTTCTTTTGTAAAATTGCGATACTAAGTTAAAATGTTTTTGTGCGCTTGCTATCAAAGAATCAACGCTTTTTTGTGAAATTTGATTACTGATATGTCTTGAAATTTCAGCATTTTCATAACCTCTTAATAAGCTTATATTTTTTCTTTCTGTTTTTATCATATTGATAATAAAACTTAAAAGTCTGCTATTTTTTTGCAAAACTTTACTGAATTTTTTAGCAGCTTTTTTGCGTGTTTTTCTATCTTCATCATACATTTTGCTTAGAATTTCTTCTTCGCTAAGTTTTTTACCTTCAAAAGGGATCTTTAAAGCACTCATACTTTCATCAAAAAGTCTACTAAAAGCATTTGCACCTGTATTTGAAAGATAGAGCATAATGCGTTCTTCGTTTTTGCTAAGATTATAGCGTTTGTTTTGCAATAAATTAGAAAGATAAAAATCATAATCTTTGCAAAAAGTTGTAAATTCTTGACTTTTCTCAGGAGCTAACTCGCAAAATTCAAGCTCGAAAAAGAGTAAATTTTCTTCTATTTTTTTGCATTCTTCTTCGTATTGTGCATAAAAAGAACCATTTTGAGTGTTTTTAGCAAAAAGTAAATAAGCATAAGTCATGATTTTGCCAAGGGCTTGATTTAAATTTTCATAATCTTTTAAAGCTTGTAAAAACTCATTAGCATTTAATGCATAAAGTTTATTTTCATAGTTTTTTTTGAAATTTAAACTTTGTTGGATTTGATCTTGTGTAAAATTTTGTAATGCTTCTTTATCGTGGAATAAAGCACTTAAATCCCATTCTAACATTTTTTATCCTTCATTTTCTAATATGAGTTTTTTAAGAACAGCCATTCTAATGGCCACTCCATTTTTAACTTGTTTTAAAACTAAAGTTCTTTCATCGCTCATCATTTCATCGCTTATGTCAATATTGCGATTTACAGGGCCTGGATGTAGTAAAATAAGCTTTTTATCTTTTACTAAGCTTTTTTGAATACAAAAATCATTTGCATAGTCTTTAAGTGAAGCGTAAACGGTTTTATTATGTCTTTCTGTTTGTGTTCTAAGACTCATGATAATATCTGAATTTGCTATGATATTCTCATCAAGCTTATAATGTTTTTTAAGATGGGTATTAGGCATAAAATGCGGTGGAGCTACTAGGGTAATATCAAGATTAAATCTGCTTAAAAGTTCTATATTAGACGCTGCAACGCGGGAATTTTTAATATCACCTACGATGCAAATTTTCTTACCTTCGACATCACCTTGAAAATGATTATAAATAGTAAATAAATCTAGCAAAGCTTGAGTAGGATGGGCGTGTTTTCCATCTCCTCCATTAACAACTGGACAATGTATATGCTTTGCTAATATCAAGGGAACTCCTGAGTTTGCGTGTCTTACAACAATAGCATTAGGACTCATGGCATCTAAATTAGCAGCAGTATCATAAAGAGTTTCTCCTTTGCTAGAGCTTGATCTTGAAACATCAAGGCGTAAAACCCTAGCGCCTAATCTTCTTGCAGCGCTTTCAAAAGATGAAAGGGTGCGTGTAGAGTTTTCAAAAAAAATTGTCGTGATACTTTTTCCTTTAAGAAAAGTTCTAGGTTTTTCATCTAAGAAATCACTTGCTTCTTTAAAAAGCTCCATAATTTCGACTTTATTAAAATCTTTTGTAGTGATGAGATGACGCATGTTTTTACCTTATTTGATATTGTAATTTAATTCATTTTTAGAACAAATTGCTGTAAAAAGAACATCTGTAGAACTATTTAAAGCAGTTTCAACACTATCTTGAATAACCCCTATAATAAAACCTATGGCAACTACCTTCATAGCAATATCATAGTCTATATTAAATAAAGAACAAGCCAAAGGTATAAGCAGTAAAGATCCGCCCGCAACTCCGCTAGCCCCACAAGCTGCAAAGGTAGCAATAATGCTTAATAAAAAGGCTTGTAAAAGACTGATTTCTATACCAACGGTATTGGCTGCAGTAAGGCTTAAAATAGCTATAGTAACTGCCGCTCCTGCCATGTTGATAGTAGCTCCTAAAGGTATAGAAATGCCATAAAATTCTTTATCTATGCCAAGTTTGGCACAAAGTGCCATATTTACAGGAATATTTGCTGCCGAACTTCTTGTAAAAAAAGCAAAAAATGCACTGTGCCTTAAGCAGATAAAAATCAAAGGAAAAGGATTTTTTCTTGTATAAAAAAAGACTATTAAGGCATTAATAACAAAAGTAACAAAAAGCATAGTAGTTACAAGTAAAATTAAAAGTTTTACATAACTTAGTAAACCTTGCGCTCCTGTTTGTGCTACAGAATTAGCCACAAGTCCAAAAATTCCAAAAGGAGCAAGTTTTACTATAAATTTAACAATTTTTAAAACCCCTTCATTGATATCTATAAAAACTTGTTTTGCTTCGTTAGAACAGTGTTTTAATGCTATACCTCCGGCTATTGCCCAAGTTAAAATTCCTAAATAATTTCCACTTGATAGAGCATTTATAGGATTATCGACAATTTTAAATAAAAGATCTTTGAAAATCTCACTCATGTGGGTTGGAGATGAGTTTGTAGCGGTTTGAACTCCATCTAAAACAAGCTTTACAGGGAAGAAAAAATTAGCAAGAACCGCACAAGCTGAAGCAAGAAAGGTGCCTACTATATACAAAATAATAATATTTTTGATCTTAGCACCACTTTGAGAAAAATCTTTAGTGCAAATTGAGGTTAAAATTAAAATAAAAACAAGCATAGGAGCGATAGCTTTTAAGGCACTTGTAAAAAGTATTCCGAGTAAATTTGCAATTTCAGATATTTCTTTAGAGCTAATGCCTATGAGTATTCCTAGTACTATACCTATACAAATTTGAACTATGAGGTTGCCTTTAGCGTAGCTTTGAATGATTTTAGAAAACATAAAAACCTTTTAAATATTTTTTATATCAGAAGTTGATTTTAACTAACTTTTGCTTAATTTTAGTAAATTTTTAATTTATCAAGCTTTGATAAGTTTATTTGGATACAATTGTGGTTCATTTTAAATGAAAGGACTTTTTATGTATCTATTCACTTCAGAAGTCGTAAGTGCAGGTCATCCAGACAAGTGCGCTGATATAATCGCTGATACGATAGTGGATATACTCTTGAAAAATGACAAAAATTCAAGGGTGGCGAGTGAGGTTTTTGTCGCAGGAAATAAGGTTGTGATAGGAGGCGAAGTTAAGTCAAATCACAAGCTTAGTAAAGCTGATTACGATAATTTAGTTAAAGATGTTTTAAAAAACATTGGTTATGACGGAGCAGGGCATTTTAGTAAAGAGCAGTGTTTGCATCCTGATGAAGTTGATGTTATGGTGTTTTTAAATGAACAAAGCCCTGATATCAATCAAGGTGTCGATCAAGAAGATGGCGAAACAGGAGCAGGTGATCAAGGTATTATGTTTGGTTTTGCAAGTTGCGAAGCTGAAGAATACATGCCAGCAGCTATTAGTTATGCAAGAATGCTATGCGATAGAGTTTATGCTTATGCAAAAGCAAATCCACATGAACTTGGAGTAGATATTAAAACTCAAGTAACTATTGATTATGGTACTAAGGCGAATTTTGAAAATTGCGAACCGCAAAGTATCCATACTATAGTAGTTTCTGCACCTTGTGTTGAAAGTATGAAAATAGAAGATTTAAGATCTTTGGTGATGAAACTTATCTTAGATAGTAATTTACCAAAAGAACTTTTTGATCCTAATAAAACTAGAATTTTAATTAATCCAACCGGTAAATATGTTAATCATTCTTCTTTGCATGATAGTGGTTTAACAGGAAGAAAGCTTATAGTAGATAGTTTTGGAGGTTATTCTCCAATAGGTGGTGGCGCACAATCGAGCAAAGATTATACTAAGGTTGATAGAAGTGGACTTTATGCAGGTAGATGGCTAGCTAAAAACATAGTTGCAGCAGGGCTTGCTAAAAAATGTATTGTTCAACTTAGCTATGCTATAGGTGTTGCAAAACCTACTTCGGTAAGCGTGGATTGTATGGGCACAAATACTAGTGTAAATGACGATGTTTTAAGTGATTTTGTTATGCAAAATTTCTCTTTAACACCAAATTGGATTCGTGATAAATTTCATCTGGATAAACCA
Source organism: Campylobacter sp. 2014D-0259 (assembly GCF_008000505.1). Taxonomy (NCBI): domain Bacteria; kingdom Pseudomonadati; phylum Campylobacterota; class Epsilonproteobacteria; order Campylobacterales; family Campylobacteraceae; genus Campylobacter; species Campylobacter sp. 2014D-0259. Next base: position 121,974 of record NZ_VOAQ01000024.1, on the reverse strand, counting down.
AGTAAAGAAACTTTTCTTTATGCGGATGTAGCAGCTCGTGGGCAAGTAGGACAAAAGGACTATCCTTGGGAAAAACTTGATGCTCTAGAACAGTTTAAAAAGCTACTTTAAAAAATTAACAATATTATACAAGCTTAAATAAGGCTTGTATAATTATAAAGAATTAATGAGGTTATATTAATTTTTGACTTAGAGGGATATTTTTCAATATCCCTCATAAATATAAAAGTTAGGAAGGAAGCTAAATTAATTTAGCTTTTGGGGTAAAAACCCCTCTAAGTCAAAATATTGTTTGACAGAATTATAATATAAAATAACTTAAATTACTTTAAAATTAAAATTTTAATATTATTTTTTATCATTAAATATTTCTTTGGATAAATTTTTCCAATCTTTACTTAAAAGCTTTTTAGGGAGTATAACTATATTCTCTTTGCCATTTGTAGCATGATAAACACTAACCCCATATTTACTTGCATAAAATTTCATTAAGAGTTGCTGGAGTTTGTATTCGCTGCTATTATTAAACCAAGCATTGTTGCTTAGGGCTATAATAATTTGTGAATTTTGATAGTTTTGTTCTTTGGTAGCTTCATAACAAATTGCATTTGTGATAATTTGATTATCTAATTTATATTTGCTTTGTATAGGACCTTTGGAAAATTCTTCAATATTTTTAAGAAAATATTTTTTTGTTAAGTCTTTAAAAAATGGAATTTCTTCACCAAAGGGAACTAAAAAATGCTTATTTAAAATATAGACATTGCCTTTTTTAAAGATATAAGTGCTATTATAAGTATGCTCTTTTTCAACATGAAATGCTCCTGTAATAATGGTGATTTTATAAGATAATTCTTTAAGTATAAGCTCGTATTTGGTATTTTTTAAATCAAAAGCAAAAGCGGTTTCAGGCAAGATTACAAGTTCTTTTTTTTCATTTATAGCTTGAAGTATATCTTGAATTAAGATATCAGAATTTGATTTTAAATTTTCTTGTAAAAATTTTTGATCTTGAGAGATATTAGTATTGATGAGTTTATAGTTTAAATTAAGAGTTTGAGCTTGTTTTTCATTATATTGAAATCCACTAAAGAATAAAATAAGAACAATCGCTATTTTATAATATCTTGATATATAACCCTCATAGATGAAATATGCTATTAAAAATATGCAAATAATACCACGATAACTTGGGTCAAAAAAACCATAAACTGTAAAAATTCCCCAATTAAGCCAATCAAATCCTAAAGGATGGATAAAACTTATGCAAAAAATTCCACAAAGCCTTAAAAAATCAAATTTTAATAAATAACATAATCTAAAAAGTAGTCCATAAATAAAACCAATGATAATTGGTATAATTGGCACTAAATAGTTTAGATTAAAATAAATTGAAGATAAACCAATCCACCAAAACCAAAGAATCCCTACAAAAAAACCTATCCAAAAATATTGTTTAGAATTTTTACTTTTTAGGAGTAAAACTAAGCCCCAAATAGCTAAAAATGGGCTAATAGTTTGTGTAAAAATATTTTCAAAAAATGATAGATAAATAGAATTTGAAAGTAAAATTGCAATAAAAAAGACTTTTATTATTTTAAAAATGATAGAATTAGTGTTTAATTTTTTTGGAATAAAGGAAAAATATGGCAGAAAATTCAATTTTAACTTCATTGTTACCTCTTGTAGTGTTATTTGCAATTTTTTATTTCTTGGTGATCAGACCGCAACAAAAACAAGCAAAAGCACATAAACAAATGCTTGAGTCTTTGCAAAAAGGAGATAAAATCATCACTAATGGCGGACTTATTTGCGAAGTCGTAAAACCAGAGGAGGATTTTATCAAAGTTAAGCTTAATGAAGACAATGTTACTGCAAAAATTTCAAGAGAATTTATAGCAAAGAAAATTGATGCGTAATTCTAAAATCAATTATCGCTTGATTATTTTTATAGCGGTATTTATTTTTGGAGTGGCTTTTTCACTCCCTTCTTTTTTGCAGTCAGAACGTGGTGCGAAGATTAATTTAGGGCTTGATTTGCAAGGCGGGCTTTATATGCTCTTAGGTGTAGATAATGAAGAAGCTGTAAAATCTAAAATAAAATCAATTGCATCTTCATTGAGTTATTCTTTTAATAAAGAAAATATTTTAAATGATGGCTTAAATACCCATGATGATATTTTAGAATTTACTTTGCTTGATAATGCAGATATTGCAAAAGTTGAAAATTTGCTTAAAGAAATAAAAGGAATTAATATACAAAGTGAAAATATGCACTATAAAATTTCTTTTACCTCAGAAGAAGTAAAAAATATAGAAAATTTTGCACTTTTGCAAGCAGTTGAAACCATAAGAAATAGGCTTGATCAATTTGGTTTAGCAGAGCCAACAGTTGCTAAACAAGGTGATGATAAGATTTTGGTTGAACTTGCAGGGATTAAAACCAAAGAAGATGAACTAAGAGCAAAAGAGCGCATCACAAAAGCAGCACATTTGCAACTTATGGAAGTTGATGATTCTAAAATGGGTCAAGCTTCTACAATGAGCGATGCTGAGGCTGCGAGTTATGGACTGATTTTAGTGTCTGATTCTAGAAATCCAAATTTAAAATATACCTTAAAAAGCATACCTATTTTAGATGGATCTATGCTTACTGATGCTAGAGTAGGGATTAGTGATAAGAGTAATTATCCTGTGATTAATTTTACTTTAAATGCCGAGGGTTCTAAAAAATTTGCTGATTATACAGGAGCAAATGTTGGAAAGCGTCTTGCTATTGTACTTGATAATAAAGTGTATTCTGCTCCATCTATCAATGAACGCATAGGCGGAGGTAGTGGGCAAATCAGTGGAGCTTTTACCCAAGAAGAAGCGCGTGATGTGGCGGTAGCTTTAAGAAGTGGAGCTTTGCTTGCGCCTGTAAAATTACTTGAACAAAGAAGTATAGGACCATCTTTAGGTGCTGATAGTATTAAAATGAGTATGATAGCATTAATCGGTGCATCGGTTTTTATTGTAATATTTATGATGATGTATTACGGTGTGGCAGGAATTTTTGCAAATATTGCAATGTTGGTTAATGTTTTGGTAGTAGTGGCTGTTATGGCTATGTTTGGAGCAACTTTAACTTTACCAGGGATGGCAGGACTTGTTTTAACTGTGGGTATGGCGGTAGATGCAAATGTGATTATCAATGAGCGCATACGAGAACTCTTGCGAGATGGAGTAAATATAAGAGCTAGTATAGAACAAGGTTATAAAAATGCTATGAGTGCGATTATAGATTCAAATATCACTTCTTTAGTTACTTCGGTAGCACTTTATGCCTATGGAACAGGAGCAGTTAAAGGTTTTGCTGTGACTTTGGGAATTGGTATTGTCGTTTCTATGATTACAGCTATTTTAGGAACTCACGGAATGTTTGATTATTTTATGCAACGCATAGAAAAAAGTAATAATACAAGATTTTGGTTTGGTTACAGGAGAAGATAATGCAGTTTTTTAGCGAAAAGAAAATTTATGATTTTATGAGAATGCGTTTTGCTGCTATTTCTCTTTCTTTTATTTTGTTTTTTGGTTCTATTTATTTGCTTTGGGATAGGGGTTTGCAATATGGTATTGATTTTAGCGGAGGAACTTTAGTTCAGCTTAAATATGAAAATGCAGCTCCTATAACACAAATCCGAGAAATTTTAGAAAAACAAGGAACTTTTCAAAATTTATCTGTAACTGAATTTGGAAGCAATGAAGAAGTAACCATACGCTTTTTAGGAAGCAACGATAATGTAAGCAATGATATAGGCGAGCATATAAGCACTCTTTTAAAGGATACGGGAAAATTTGAAGTGCGTCGTGCTGATGTGGTAGGTCCAAAAGTAGGTGATGAACTTAGAAATAAAGGACTTATGGCTATAGCTGTATCTTTGATAGCAATTTTAATTTACATAGCGTTGCGTTTTGAGTGGCGTTTTGCTCTTGCGGCTATAATCAGTGAAATTCATGATGTTGTGATTACTTTAGGGGCAATTTCTTTATTTAAAATTGATGTTAATTTAGATACTTTGGCTGCTGTTTTAACTGTGCTTGGGTACTCTTTGAATGATACAATTATTATTTTTGATAGAATCAGAGAAGGCATTAAAACCAGTAAAAAAACCGAACTTGCACCTATTATCAATGAAAGTGTTTCAGCAACTTTATCAAGAACGGTTTTAACTTCAGGGTTAACTTTAGCAACCGTTGTGATACTTTATTTCTTTGGCGGGGAAATGATACAAGGATTTTCTTTGGCTTTAATTGTAGGTATTATAGCGGGAACTTTAAGCTCTATTTTTGTTGCAAGTCCGACATTATTATGGTTTAAATTTAGTGTGCTTGAGTTTAGAAATAAAGAAATTGAAAAAGCAAAAAGAAAACAAGATAAAGAACGCAATCGTGCAATGTATGAAAAAGGAACAGTGTAAGGAGAATTTATGGCTTATGAAGCAAGTTTAATAGAAAAAAAATGGCAAAAAATTTGGGATGAAAATGAATATTTTGAGCCAAAAGATGATTTAAATTTGCCTAAAAAATATATTTTATCGATGTTTCCTTATCCTAGCGGACGCATTCACATGGGGCATGTAAGAAATTATACTATAGGTGATGCTTTAGCAAGATATTATCGCAAGATAGGATTTAATGTTTTACATCCTATAGGTTTTGATAGCTTTGGTATGCCTGCTGAAAACGCAGCTATTAAACATAAAATTCATCCTAAGTCATGGACTTATGAAAATATAGCTTATATGAAAAAAGAACTTTTTTCTTTAGGTTTTTCTTTTTCTAAAAAAAGAATGCTTGCTACTTCAGATCCACTTTATACAAAATTTGAGCAAGAATTTTTTATTAAGATGTTTGAAAAAGGTTTGATTTACACTAAAGAAGCAAATGTGAATTGGTGTGAGCAAGATCAAACGGTTTTGGCTAATGAGCAAGTTGAAGACGGAAAATGTTGGCGTTGTGGTCATGAAGTGGTGCAGAAAAAAATGCCAGGTTATTATGTAAAAATCACTGCTTATGCTGAGGAACTTTTAAAAGATTTAGAAGAATTAAAAGATAAATGGCCTAATCAAGTTTTAACTATGCAAGAAAATTGGATTGGTAAAAGCGAAGGTTTGGAATTTTCTTTAAATTTAGACGAAGAAAGCAAGCAAAAAACTAAAGAAAGTTCTTTAGAAGTTTTTACTACAAGAGCAGATACAATTTATGGAGTTTCGTATATTGCTTTAGCTCCAGAACATAAAATTGTTCAAAATTTGCTTTCGCAAAATTTATTAAATCAAGATGTATTAAATAAAATCAAAGCTATTCAAAATCAAAGCCCAAGAGAAAGACAAAGTTCTGAAAAAGAAGGTTATTTTTTAGGAATTTATGCCATTCATCCTTTAAGCGGAGAAAAAATTCCTTTATGGGTGGCTAATTTTGTCTTGGCTGATTATGGTAGTGGAGCGGTTATGGCTGTTCCAGCTCATGATGAAAGAGATTTTGAATTTGCAACAAAATATAATCTTGCCATCAAACAAGTTATTCAAACTCAAGAAAATTTACCTTATACGCAAAAATCAGGAAAATTAATCCATAGTCAAGAATTTGATAATCTTGATTGTAATGAGGCAAGATTAAAAATTATTTCTCAGTTTGAAGCTAAAAATATAGGAAAAAGGGTTGTAAATTTTAAAATTCGTGATTGGGGTGTTTCGCGTCAAAGATATTGGGGTGCGCCTATTCCTATGATTAAATGTCAAAGCTGTGGTATAGTACCTCAAAAACTAGAAAATTTACCTATTACTCTGCCTGAAGATGTGCAAATTACAGGAGAGGGCAATCCACTTGATAAACATCCAACTTGGAAAAATTGTATTTGTCCCAAATGTGGCAAAGAGGCTCAAAAAGAAAGCGATACTTTAGATACTTTTTTTGAAAGTTCTTGGTATTTTGCACGTTTTGCAAGTGATGAGAAAACTTGGCAGGAAAAAGCTTTAGATGAAAAAAGTGTGAAGTATTGGATGAGTGTGGATCAATATATAGGTGGTATTGAACATGCAATCTTGCATTTACTTTATGCGAGATTTTTCCAAAAAGCTTTAAGAGACTTGGGTTATTTAACGCAAAATGAACCTTTTGATAGACTTTTAACTCAGGGTATGGTGTTAAAAGATGGTGCTAAAATGTCAAAATCAAAAGGCAATGTTGTAGATCCTGATGAGATTATAGAAAAATACGGTGCTGATACCGCAAGACTTTTTATACTTTTTGCTGCGCCTCCGGCTAAAGAGCTTGAATGGAATGATGATGCTGTTGAAGGGGCTTATAGATTTATTTGCAAACTTTATGATAGGGCGCAAAATGTTAAAAAAGGTGAGCTTGTAGAATTAAAACAAGAAAATTTAAACAAAGAAGAAAAATATGCAAGATTAAAGGTATATGAAGCTTTGAAAAAATCTTTTGAAGTTTATCATCAAAGTTTTGCTTTCAATACTTTAATTGCAGCTTGCATGGAAGCTTTAAATGCTTTAGCGCTTTGTAAAAACGAAGCTTTGGAGCAAGAGGCTTTTTATATTATTTTAAATATTTTAGAGCCTATTATTCCTCATGTTTGTTTTGAGCTTAGCGAGGAGCTTTTTAAATGTAAAAATTTCAAAAAATTAGAACTTAAAGAAGAGATTTTTGTAAAAGATACTTTAAATTTAGCTGTAAGTATTAATGGTAAAAAAAGGGCTGAATTTGAAATTTCAAGTAGTGCGAGCAAAGAAGAAATTTTAGCTTTTGCAAAAGAAAATACTGCTAAATGGCTTGAAGGTAAGAGTATAGTTAAAGAAATTTATGTGGAAGGAAAGCTAGTTAATCTAGTGATTAAATGAAAAAGATTTTAATTTTTTGTATAGGTTTATTTTTAGGTGCTTGTGGATATGTTCCTACATCAAAAATCGCTAATAATATTTTCGATGAGAAGGTTTATGTTAATGTTGAATTAAGTCAACAAGACCCAAAAAATAGTATCTATGTTGCCGATACTTTAAAAGAAATGGTAATTTCAAAATTAGGGCGTAAACTTGCTTTAAAACACGAGGCAGATGATGTAATTAATGTTAAAATGAATAATTTAGAATTTATTCCTTTAGCTTATGATAAAAATGGCTATGTTATTAGTTATAAAGCTAAATTAAATTTAGATTTTAATGTTGTCTTTAAAGATGGTTCAAGTCAGGCTTTTAGTACAAGTGGAAGTTATAATTTTGAAATTTCTCCAAATAGTATTATTAGCGATTCTGCAAGGTATGAGGCTATTCGAGCAGCTTCAAGCGAGGCATTTGATGAGTTTATTTCCGTAATTGCTATTAAAGGGCAAAAACGTGATTCCAAATACTAATGAAATAGCAAAGCAAACTTTAATTGCATTAAAAGAAAGAAAACTAAAACCAACTCCTGAAAATTATACGGAAATTTTTGAAGAATTATCTTTAAAATATGGTATCACAAGCTCAAATAAAGCTAAACTTGACAAATACAAAACCTTGCTTTTACCGATTTATCAACAAGAATTAAATTCTAAAACTATAAGAAGTTTAGAAGAACTAATTAGTTTTTTAATTTCTGTTTTAAATAGACAAAGCGGAAAACAATTTAGTGAATTTTTTGATTTTTTATATACTATATCTAAAACTTTGCAAATAAGTAAGGATAAAAAGATAAGAGATTTGGCTAAGGTGACTTCGATTAGAATTTCTAAAACTATGGATAGTGAAAGTATTTACTTGCTTACTAAAAAATGGAAAGAGCTTGAAAGAAATTACGATGAAAATGACTTAGAAGAACAAGCTCGTAAATATGGCATTAGTAAATATGATGATTATGATAGCGTGATTAAAAAACTCTTAGTTAAACTTGAAGAGCGTAGTTATGAGCACTTTAGTGAATTATTATGCTTGGGTTTAAATCCTTCATTGGTGGAAGATTTAAAAATTCAAGGTTTTATACAAAATTTAACACAAAAGCCTTTTGTGATAGGTGAAGAAAATTTTAAAAATGAACTAATGGAATTTATAAATCATCGTATAATGGTTGATAATATGTATGTCCAAAAAAATTTAAATTTTTTTAATGATAATCTAAAAAAAATCTATGAATTGCTTGTCTTACTTAATAAATCGAATGAAAAAAATATGGATTTTATCAATACTTTAAAACCAGATGAAAATGGGGAAGTAAAACTTAGTTTTGAGGATTTAAAACTAAAATTTAAACAACTTGGAGAAAAAATTACATCTTTAAATAATCAAATTGAATTCACGCAAAGCTTGGAGGAGAGAGAGGCTTGGAGTGTTCTTAAAGAGCTTGATAAAATGGATGAAAATTTTAATAAGTATAAAGTTAATTATTCTTTAGCTTTATTTTCTATAGTAAATTACCGTTTCATTATGGAAAAATACGGCATGGGAAGTTTGAATGAAATTTTTGTTCGATTTAAAAAAATTTTAAAAGATTCTTGTAGCGAATTTGATGAACTGTGGATGATAGATGAAAAGAGTTATTTGATTGTTTCGCCAGGAAAAAGCAAAGATGAAATTACACAGCTTGTAAATACAAATCTTAAAACTATAGAAAATTTTAGATTTATTTATAAGCAAGATATTATAACTCCTAAAATTCACGTGGCTTATCTTGATAAGCAAAGTAAGCCAAGTATTAATATTTTAGATGAGTTAATAAAGCAAATTGCAGCGGTTAATGAACAACATAATGAAAGTTGAGAATTTTTTAGCTCAAAAAAGTATAAATTACGATAAAATTGATCGTTTTTTGATGTTTAGAATGTATGAAAAATATAAGAAATATTTTAAAAATATTCCTATAATTCAACTTATAGGCACAAATGGTAAAGGTAGCACGGGTAGATATTTAACCCAACTTTTAGAAAATTTAAATTATAAAATAGGGCATTATACTAGCCCGCACATTTTCAGTTTTAATGAAAGATTTTATCTTGATGGTAAGATTGCGAATGATGAAGAATTAGAACAAGCTCATATAAGACTTGAAGAAATTTTTAAACAAGACTTGCAAAAATTAAGTTATTTCGAATATGCTACTTTTTTAGCTATGATTTTATTTCAAAAATGCGATTTCATTGTTTTAGAAGCAGGAGTGGGTGGAGAATATGATGCTACTTCTGTTTTTGAAAGAAGAATGAATATTTTTACAAGAATTGGATTTGACCATATTCAAATTTTGGGCAATTCTTTAGAAGATATTGCAAGAACCAAGCTTAAAGTTATGGCGCCTGTAGCACTTATAAGTGATGAGCAAGAGCAAAATGTTTTAAATTTAGCAAAAAAAATTGCTTTTTTAAAAAAAGCTAATTTGCAAGTTTCTTCCTTAAATCCTTTTTTGAAAGAAAAATTTGAGATTTATTGTAAAAAGTTTGTTTTACCTTGTTTTTTAAAGCATAATTTAAAGCTTGCATTAAAGGCTTGTGAAATTTTAACTTCGCAAGAAAAAACCTTAGAAGCTTTAAAAAAGTTACAAGGGTTAAATTTACAAGGAAGATGCCAAGAAATTTCTCCAAATTTTTTTGTTGATGTGGGTCATAATCCCATGGCTGCTAAGGCTATGCTTGATAAATTTCAAGGAGAGAAAATAAATCTTATTTATAATGCTTATTTGGATAAGGATATTTTTCAAATTTTAAATACATTAAAGCCTATTATTGATACAATACAAATATATAAATATAAAAGTGCAGAACGAAAGCTGGCTGATGATGAAATTTATAGTATTGCATCAAAGCTAGGCATACAATGCAAAGAATTTGTAAAATTAGAAGAGAATAAAAAAAATCTAGTTTTTGGTTCTTTTATGCTGGTAGAAAATTTTTTAAAGGAGTGGTGTGGTAAAAAATAAATTCACTATTACCATTACAGATATTAACGGTTCAAGACATTTTTATTTAAATCAAATAATCAAAAAAATAGTTTTTTATACTATTGCTTTTATTGTTTTATTTTTAGTTTTTAGTGGTTTTTATATCAAATATCTCGATAGCAAACTTAGCGATATCAGTGAAAAGCGTGAGGAGCTTTTGAAAAAAAGCAAAGAATTGGAATTATCTAATTCGCAAATGCAAAAAAGCATAGAAGAAAAAACTCAGCAGTATGCAGCTATAGAAGATAAAATAGCTTCTTTTGAAGAGGCTTTGGGCTTAGAAGCAGAAAATAATCTTACAATTAGTGCAAGACTTGATAATCTTCAGCTTACCAATGAGCAGCAACTTGGAATTTTGGGACAAATTCCTAATGGATGGCCTATTGAAAATAAAGGCATTACAGGAAATTTTGGCTGGAGAGAGCATCCGCTTTTAAAAAGAAGGGAATTTCATCCTGGTATTGATTTAAGAGCAGAAATTGGTACTCCTATTTATGCACCAGCAAGTGGAGTAGTGGAATTTTCAGGTTATAGTGATAATGGCTATGGCTATAATGTAATTTTATTGCATAATTTTGGTTTTAAAACAGTATTTGCTCATATGATGCGCAAAGAAGTAGTCAAAGCAGGTCAATTTGTTAGCAAGGGGCAGTTGATAGGTTATAGTGGCAATACAGGTCTTTCTACGGGGCCGCATTTGCACTATGAGGTAAGGTTTATTAATAAAACTTTAGAACCTTTGTATTTTTTAAATTTGCAAAGAAAAAATATGAATGATTTTTTTAATCAAGAAAGGAGAGTTCCATGGCAATCTTTAATAAAGGCGGTATCAGCCCAACATCCAGCTCTAGCTCAGAAACAACAGTAATTTCTTCAGGTGCGAGAATTGAGGGTAAATTTTATTTTGCTTCTATGCTTCATGTTGATGGAGAGTTAAGTGGTATTATTCATTCTGAAAGCATTGTAGTTATCGGAAAAAATGGAAATTTAAAAGGTGAATTACAAGCAGATAAAATTGTAGTAAATGGGTATTTTGAAGGGCAACTTGAGGCCAATAGTTTAGAAATTTTAGCGGGCGGAGTTGTTAATGGCGATATTTCAACGCAAAAAATTTCTATAGAAAATGGCGGTCGCTTTAATGGAACTAGTAAAATTAAAGAAGATACTATCAAACTTATTGAAAATAACAACGAAGAATAATGCAAGCTTCATTTTATGAATACCTACAAAATCCAAAAATTTGTGAACTTTTGCTTTGTAAAGATGAAAAACAAGCAGATTTACTTGCTCAAGTTTCACGATTTAAGGGGTTAAAAACCTTTGTTTTACCTGATTTTAGAGCGCAGTTTGGAGATGATTTAAGGGCTTTTTCCAAAGAACTTTTTGATCTTTGCAAGATTTTAAATGCTTATCATAAAGAAGAAGAAAAAAAAATCCTTATTTCTCCTTTAAATACTGTTTTAAAAAAACTTCCTTCAAAAAAACATTTGCAAAATTATCATATCGATAAAAAACAAAATTTTAATTTGAAATGTTTTGAAGATGAAATTTCAAGATTGGGATACGAATTTGTAGATATAGTTCAGGATAAAGGTGAAATTTCAATTCGTGCGGATATTATTGATATTTTTTGTATCAATGAAGAAAATCCTATTAGAATTTTGCTTTTTGGCGAAGAGATTGAAAGTATAAGATATTTTGATTTGCAAAGTCAAAAGTCTATTCCTAACGAACTAGAACATTTTGAAATTTGTCCTTTTTTAAAATATTTTGACAAAGAAAATTATGAAATTTTTAAGGACAAATTAGAAGATTTTCAAAGTGATACTTTAATACATGATATCAATTCTTTAGGGTTTTGGTGTATTGATGATTTTTTTGATTATTTAGAACTTGATTTTTTAGCTTGTGAAAAGTTTGATATTAACGAATATGAAAAAGATGTAAGTTTTGTGAATGCAAAAATTTTACCTCAAGCTAAAAAATTTAAAGAATTGCAAAGTTCTTACAATAAAGATTTTTTTGAATTTCATAAAAATAAAAAAATCACACTTTTAGCTAAAAACGAAGCTTTATTTAAAGCTTTAGAGCTTGAAGATACTCAAAATATCTATTTTGTAAAAAGTGATTTAAGGCTTAATCTTATTAGTCCTGAAGAGCTAATCATTTCTTTAAATCAAAAAGAAAAACAAAAAACAAGAAAAAAAGCTAGTTTGATTATAGATGAGCTTAAAAATGGGGATTATATAGTACACGAAGATTACGGAGTGGGTAAATTTTTAGGTCTTGAGATGATAGTGATAAGCGGAGCAAAAAAAGAGTTTGTTGCTATAGAGTACCAAAATTCTGATAAGCTTTTATTACCAGTGGAAAATCTTTATTTAATTGATAAATATTTGGGCGTGAGTGGATCTATTCCAAGTTTAGACAAACTAGGTAAAACAAGCTTTATTAAACTTAAAGAAAAATTAAAAACTAAACTTTTAGCCATAGCTTCTGAAATTGTTATTATGGCGGCTAAAAGATCTTTAGTGCAAGCAAAAAAAATCACAGTGGATTTAAGTAGACAAGCTGATTTTATAACTAGTGCGGGTTTTATTTATACAAGCGATCAAGAGAAAGCTTGTCATGAAATTTTGCAAGATTTTCAAAGTGGAAAAGTTATGGATAGGCTTTTAAGCGGTGATGTGGGTTTTGGAAAAACAGAAGTCGCTATGAATGCTATTTATCCAGTAGTTAAAAGTGGATTTTGTGCATTTTTATTTGCGCCTACAACTTTGCTTTCTCATCAGCATTATAAAACCTTAAAAAAGCGTTTTGATCCTTTTGATATAAAGGTTTTTAAACTGGATCGCTTTACAAGTAGTGCAGAAAAAAAACAAGTTTTACAAAATTTAAAAGAAAATAAAGCTTGTGTAGTTGTAGGAACTCATGCGCTTTTAAGTGTAGAATGTGAAAATTTAGCTCTTGTTATTATTGATGAAGAGCATAAATTTGGAGTGAAGCAAAAAGAAAAGCTTAAAGAAATCACTCAAAATTCACATATTTTATCCATGTCAGCAACCCCTATACCAAGAAGCTTAAATCAAGCTTTAAGTTCTATAAAATCTTATAGTGTTTTGCAAACTCCACCAGAAGATAGAATGGATGTAAGAACTTTTGTCAAAGAAAATGATGACGCACTTTTAAAAGAAGCTATAGCAAGAGAGTTAAGACGTGGTGGGCAAATTTTTTATATTCATAATCATATTGCAAGTATAGAGCAATGCAAAAAACATTTATTAGAACTTTTTTCTACTTTGCGTATTTTGATTTTACATTCTAAAATCGATGCCAAGGTGCAAGAAGAAGAAATGTTGAAATTTGAAAACAAAGAATATGATTTGCTTTTAAGTACCTCTATTGTAGAAAGTGGGATTGATTTACCTAATGCAAATACTATCATAGTAGAAAAAAGCGATCGTTTTGGCATGGCTGATTTGCATCAATTGCGTGGGCGTGTAGGAAGAAGTGATAAGCAAGGTTATTGTTATTTTTTAATCGAAGATAAAAATGCTATCACAAAAGATGCTTTAAAGCGTCTTGTTTCTTTAGAAAGCAATTCTTTTTTGGGCGCAGGTTCTGTTTTGGCTTATCATGATCTTGAAATTCGTGGCGGTGGAAATTTATTAGGCGTAGATCAAAGTGGACATATCGAGCAAATTGGATATAGTTTATATCTTAAAATGTTAGAAGATGAACTTAATGCTTTAAGTAAAAATGAAGTGGATCAAAAAGAAAATAAACTTGATTTAAAACTCAATGTTAATGCCTTTTTAAACAGCGAACTTATCAGCGAAGATCGCTTAAGATTAGAACTTTATAGAAGACTTAGCAAGTGTGAGCAAGTTCATGAGGTTTATGAGATCGAAGGTGAAATTGAAGATCGCTTTGGAAAACTTGACATTTATACTAAGCAATTTTTATCTTTGATTATCATTAAAATTTTAGCTTTAAATAAATTTAAAAGTATTAGCAATTATGAGCAAAATATTCAATTTACTGCTTTAAATGATGAAAAAGAACTCATCAAGGCAAAAAGCAAAGACGATGATGATATTTTAGAGGCAATTTTGACGCATTTAAGAAAGGCTTAAAATGGATTGGAATAAAACTTATGCAGCAATTTATAGAGCAAGAAAAGACTATTTAAAGCCTATTTTTGAAATCGATCCTATCACTTTAAAAGATTTAGTAGGTATGGAAAGTCAAAAAAAAGCACTTTATGAAAATACTTTAAATTTCATTCAAGATAAGGGAGCAAATCACGCACTTTTATGGGGATCTAAGGGCACTGGAAAATCAAGTTTAATTAAAGCTATATTTAACGAATTTAAAGATCAGGGCTTAAGACTTGTCGAATTAAATAAAGAAGATTTATTTGCCTTAGTAGATATCATCGATGAAATCAGATTAGAAAATTTTAAATTTATACTTTTTTGTGATGATTTTTCTTTTGAGAAAGGAGATGATAGTTATAAATTTTTAAAACCTTTACTCGAGGGAAGCATAGAAAAAGCCCCAAATAATGTAATTATTTATGCGAGTTCAAATCGTAGGCATTTATTAAGTGAAAGCATTGCTGATAATCTTGATACGCAAATTGCACATACAGAACTTCATTTAAGCGATGCTGCTGAAGAAAGATTAAGTTTGAGTGATAGATTTGGTTTGTGGTTAAGTTTTTATCAGGGAAATTTAGAAGAGTATTTAAAGATGATAGATTTTTATTTTAAAGATTATTCTTGTGATAAAGAGCTTTTACACGCTAAAGCTAAAGAATTTGCTACTCTAAGAGCAAGCAGAAGTGGTCGTACTGCAAAGCAATTTTATTTGGCTTTTAAGGAGAATTTTAAATGACTGGAGTGCAAATTTTTACCAAGCTTTTAAATTTGGATTTAAATTATTATGATTTTGATTGGCTTGAAAATCAAGGATTGAGTGAATTTGAGCTTTTAATTTCTGTGATTTTAACTCAAAATACAAATTGGAAAAATGTCTTAAAAGCTTTAGAAAATTTAAAAAAAGAAAATATTACAAGTTTAGAACAAATCAATACTTTATCCAATTTAGAACTTGCAACTTTAATTAAGCCTAGCGGATTTTATAATACCAAAGCCAAGCGTTTAAAAGGCTTAGTAGAAAGTATCATAAACACTTATGAAAATTTAGAAAATTTTAAAACAAATGTAAGCAGAGAATGGCTTTTAAATATCAAAGGTTTGGGTTTTGAAAGTGTTGATGGGATATTAAATTATCTTTGCAAAAGAGAGATTTTGGTTGTAGATAGTTATAGTTTGCGTTTGGCTTTTCACTTAGGCTATGAGTTTGAAAATTATGAAGAATTAAGAGAATTTTTTCAAAGTGGTATAGAGGGTGAGCAAGAAAATTTGTGTAAAATTTTAGGGAGAAAATGCGAACTTTACGAACTTTATCAAATTTTTCATGCTTTGATTGTAGCTTTTGCAAAACAGAGTTTTAAAGGACAAAAATTAAGCCCTAAGGGTGAAGAATGGATCAAAATTTTAAAGGAAGATTTATGAAAGCAAAAGGAAGCGAACTTATACCTGTTTTAACTATAGCAGGGAGTGATTGTAGTGGTGGAGCAGGGATACAAGCCGATCTTAAAACCTTTAGTGCGCACAATCTTTTTGGCATGAGTGTGGTTTTAAGTGTAGTAGCTGAAAATACCTCAAGGGTGATTTCTGTACACGATATACCTACTCAAAGCGTAGATGAACAAATGCTTGCTGTGTTTGAAGATATAGTGCCAAAGGCAACTAAAATCGGAATGATAGGTTCTTGTGAATTAATGAGCTGTGTAGCTAAAAATTTAAGCGAGTTTAAACCTCAAAATGTAGTGATCGATCCTGTAATGTTTGCTAAAAATGGCTATGCTTTAATGCCGCAAGAAAATTGTGATTTTTTCAAACAAACCATAGTAAAATTTGCAGACATTCTTACGCCTAATATTCCTGAAGCAGAGTTTTTATGTGGTTTTAAGATCGCTAATGAAGAGCAGATGATAAAAGCAGCTAAGCATTTATGCAGCTTGGGGGCTAAGGCAGTTTTGCTTAAAGGCGGACATAGTGAAACAAATGCCAATGATGTGCTTTATAATGGAAAAGAAATTTATATTTTAAAAGGCGAACGCATAGAAACTAAAAATACTCACGGTACAGGTTGTACGCTTTCTTCGGCTATTGCTAGTAATTTAGCTAAAGGCAAGGATTTGTTTCATGCTGTTAGTGAAGCTAAAGAATATGTAAGAAATGCGATTTATTATTCACTCAATCTTGGAAAAGGTTGTGGTCCTACAAATCATTTTTTCAAGTTTTTAGATGAAAAATAAATTAGATCTTAGTCTTTATTTAGTTGCTTCTCAGGGAAATAAAAGCGAGGAGTGTTTTTTAAATACTTTAGAAAATGCTATAAAAGGCGGAGTAAGTATCATACAACTTCGTGAAAAAGAGCTTAATGCAAGAGAATTTTATAAACTAGGCTTAAAGGTGCAAAAACTTTGCAAGGCTTATAAAATACCTTTTTTGATTAACGATAGAGTGGACATAGCTTTAGCCTTAGATGCTGATGGGGTGCATTTAGGACAGGAAGATTTAGAAGTAAAACTAGCTAGAAAGCTTTTAGGAGATGAAAAAATCATAGGCTTAAGCCTTAAAAAGCTAGAACAACTTGAGTTCATACAAGGAGCAAATTATTTAGGTTGTGGAGCCATTAAGGTAACACCTACTAAAGAAAGTTCGCTTTTAAGCCTTGAGCTTTTAAGTCAAATTTGTGATAAAAGTCCTATAGGGGTTGTAGCCATAGGAGGGGTTGATAAAGCAGTGCTTGATGAGTTAAAGGGTATAAATTTAAGTGGTGTAGCTGTGGTTAGGGCGATCATGGATGCTAAAGATGCTTTTTTGGCAGCTAAAGAGCTAAAGTGTAAAATCTATGAAAATTTACCTCTTAAATGAAACTCCTTTTAAAGGGGTGGAAAATCTTATTTTAAATGAGATTGTTTTTTATGATTTTAGTATAGATTTGAGTTTGTATGATGCTTTAATCTGTACTTCAAAAAATGCTTTAAAAGCTTTACAACATGCAAAAATCACTTTAAATTTCAAACTCAATTTATACGCTGTAGGACAAAGTACAGCTCAATACGCTAAAAATTTAGGTTTTAAAAAGATTAAAATTCCATCAAAGGCTTACGGAAAAGATCTTTTTCTTGAATTTAAAGAGGAGTTAAAAACGCAAAAATGTTTGTATTTAAGGGCTAAAAATATTGTTTCAACTTTAAATTTGGATCTTAAAAATGCAGGTATGGATTTAGATGAAGTGATTGTTTATGAAAATGTTTTTAAAAAAGGTAACAAAAAACTTACTCATCCTGCTATTTTTATATTTACCTCTCCTTTAAGTGTAGAAAATTTTTTAAAATTTTATAGCTTAAAAGAAGAAGATAAGGTTGTAGTTATAGGACAAAGCACAGCAAAGAAGCTTTTAAATTTTAAAAATCTTTATATATGCGAAAATCAAAGTCTTTTAGAGTGTGTTAAGCTTGCTAAGACTTTGGTTTAATTTTTTAAATTCCAAAAATTTTCTTTGGGATAAATGATAATGCTTTTTGTGAGTAAAATTTCATCATTGACATTTTTATCACGATTTAAAGCAATGCTAATGTGGACTATAATAACACCATCTTTGTTTAAATTTGCATCGGGATTGAAGTTGGAAAATTTAAAATTAACACATTGTGCAATAGGATAAAAGTATTTTATTTTAATCAAAGCTTTTGCGTAATTAAAATATATATTATCTAAACATTCTTTATTTTCTTGCTTTGCTTGATATAAAAAATATTTAGAAAATTGTGTTGCATTGTGACTTAAAATTTGAGCTTGAAGGTAGTAATAACTATCTTGGATTATTTTTGGAGTGTAGCTAGATATGTTTAAGGTCAAGCTCATCCATAGACTTATTAGTAGTATTAAAAAAATTGTCCAAATTAAAACATAAGCTTTTTTCATAGTAAAATTCTTTTTTCAAGGCAATATTTTGTTTGTCTTTTTAGGCAAATTTTTAATTTATTGTTTTGCAGGTTAAATGAGCTTATGTTTTTAGAAATTAATCCTTGTTGGTTTAATTGTTCATTAAATTTTGGCTTCATTTCATATATAAGTTCTTCATTTTGCAATTTGATAACTAATTGAGCTTGCAAAGGAATAAAACTACCTGTAAAATTTGTAGATATACCATTTTCTAAGATGGATATTTTTTCAATCTTATTAATTTTATAAGCATAGCTAATATGCTCATTGTCATTATATAAATCTTTTCTATTTTGGAGTTGTGTTTTAAAATCAGAATGAGGTGAATAAAGTGTATGATTATTTTCTAAAATAAGAGCAGAATTAATAAGATAAAGTTTATTATCTTTTAGGCTAATTAACTCATCTTTTAAAAGACATTTTAATGTATTTTGTGAAAATGTAATATTAATACAA
Organism: Campylobacter sp. 2014D-0259; assembly: GCF_008000505.1. Taxonomy (NCBI): domain Bacteria; kingdom Pseudomonadati; phylum Campylobacterota; class Epsilonproteobacteria; order Campylobacterales; family Campylobacteraceae; genus Campylobacter; species Campylobacter sp. 2014D-0259. Next base: position 103,465 of record NZ_VOAQ01000024.1, on the reverse strand, counting down.
TTTTGTATTAATTTTTCTATTTTAAGCAAGTTTAAATGTGCTTGAGTGATAAGATTATTTGTATGCAAAGCAGTGAAATTTAAATGATAAAAATCCATTAAAGATTTTGAAAGTAAGCTAGTTATAAAAGTAAAAAGTATTAGTGATATTATAAGTTCAAAAAGTGTAAAAGCTTTGCTCATTCTTTAAAATAAACACTATAATTTTGATCTTGAAAGTATAATTTTTGAAATTGAAATATACCATCATTAATAAACTGTTCTTGTAAAACTATAGGTTTTAAGGCTGAAGTTTGAAGTATGATGGTTTTAAAAATGGGCTTTTCATATAATTCTTCTTGAAGTTTATAGAGTCTTTCAAAAATATTTAAATTTTCATAGTTTTTGTAAAGTTGAGTATAGTGATAAAAAATGCCAATGAAAATTAAAGATATGATCGTTATAGCACTAATACTTTCTATAAGTATGAAAGCCTTTTTCATTTAGCGCTGCTAGCATTTATGGCTTCAAAAAAACTTCCGCGAATTCCTTTTTGTTCGAGTATTTTTATGCCTTTTATTGTAACTCCGCCAGGGGAGCAAATATTTTCTTTGATGATAGCTGGATGTTCATGTTCTAGTAAAGCACTAGAGCTTTTAAATAAAGAGCGCGTAAGATTGAGACTAAGTTCTTTTGACAAACCTTCATAAACTCCAGCATTAGCAATACTTTCTGCTATAAGTGCTAAAAAAGCAGGAGCGCAGCCGCTAATCGCCATAGCTGCATTCATTTGTATTTCATTATCTAATTTATAAGCCGAGCCAAAAGTTTTTAAAATGTCTAAAATTTCATTTTCAAAATGAGAGTTTTTAAGTATATATGGTGTAGTTGAAGCCTTATATTTAGCTGCTGTATTAGGCATTATTCTAACATAATTTTGAGCTTTGATGGTTTGTAGTTTTTCAAAATCAACATTAGCTAAAACAGAGATTAAGATGCGTGCTTGTCCTTTTAGCATTTGGGCAATATTTTCTAAAGCATAAGGTTTGAAAGCCAAAATAACATCTTTACCTTCTATGTTAAAATCTTTGTAAAGTAAGGTTTTAAAGCCTTCTTTGGTGAGGGCTTGAAGTTTTTCTATACTTCTTCCTACTATACAAATTTCATAATCATCTTTTAATCCATAGGCTAAGGCTGTTGCCATAGCTCCATTTGCAAGTATATAGAGCATTATTTTTTAATATAATTAGCAATTTGATCAGCTTGAAAAAAGTCCGGATAATTAACTGTATCTAGTATCACTTGTACCATAGTATTATTATCAAGATTAATGACTACTGGAGCTAGAAAATTCACTGTCGATTCTTCAATGCTTTTTGCTATGGCTACTATATTAAAAATTTTCATATTAGATTCAGGTGTTAAAGAAAGAAGCTCTTGATAATAAGTTGGTATATCAAATTCATAATCAGGTCTAATCAAATAAGGATTAATTAAAACAAAAGAAAAGTCTTTACCATTAAGACTTTTAAGTCTTACAAATACTTCATCGATAGTTGAAAATTCCATATTTTTGGTTTCTTCAAAACCTAAGATAGGGCATTTAACAGCTAGGGTCATGTTTTCTCCTCAAGTTATAATGTTTAATATTTTAACATAAAATAAGCAATAATCATTCCAAAATTTTAAATTATTTAATTAATTTTATTATAATTTTAGAAGAACATAATTATAAAATCGTTAAAATATAGATTTTTGAGAATATAAATCAAGGTGAAGTATGAAAAAAGGTATTTTTTTATTGGTTTTTTTAAGTGTTTTTTTTAATGCGTGTAGTACAAAAAATGATGAAGGTTTATACAATCTTAGTGCTAGTGAGTGGTATAAGCAAATTATTAAAGATTTACAGGACAAGGATTTGGAAAAAGCCGATGATCATTATAATGGTATGGCAAGTGAGCACGTTGCCGATCCTTTATTGGAAACTACTTTAATTATTTTAGCACAAGCTCATATGGATGAAGAGGAATATAAGTTAGCTGAATTTTATTTAGATGAATATAATAAAAAATTTGGAAATTCGCGCAATGCTGATTATATTCGTTATCTTAAAATTAAAGCAAAATTTGATGCATTTGCAGTGCCAAATCGTAATCAGGCTTTAATGCTTGAAAGCCAAAAAGAAATAGATACTTTTTTGAAAGATTATCCTTATACAGAATATGAACCTTTGGTTCAAACAATGCTTACAAAATTTAATTTAGCGGTTTTTTATCTTAATAGTACTATAGAAAATCTATACCAGCGCATAGGGCATGATGAAAGTGCGCAAATTTATAAACAAAGACTTCAAGAAAGTGAATTTTATCAGCAAAGTATTATCAAACCTGAGCTTCCTTGGTATAGAAGTATATTTGAAAGATTTTAATAAACAAGGAAAATAAATGCAGATTGAAGAGATACAAAATTATCCAGCAAATTTACCAGTATTGGTTGAAGATGAATTATTTTTATATCCTTTTATGATAACTCCTATTTTTATTAACGATTCATCCAATATGAAAGCTTTAGATCTTGCGATTAAAAATGATAGTATGCTTTTTGTTGCACCTTCAAAGTTGGAAAATGGAAGAAATTTTGATGAAATTTATAATTGTGGAGTGATTGGGACTATCATGCGAAAAGTTCCTTTACCCGATGGAAGGGTGAAAATACTTTTTCAAGGATATGCTAAGGGTAAAATTATAGAGCAAATTTCTAATAAACCTTTAGAAGCCAAGATAGAACTTATAAAAGAAGACTTTTTAGAAGGAACTAAAAAAGAAGCGCTTCTTGAAGTTTTAAAAGAGAAGGTAAAAAATTTGGCAAATATTAGTCATTATTTTTCTCCAGATCTTTTAAGAACAATTGAAGAAGGTTTTGATGCGTCTAGGATTTGTGATTTGATTTTAAATACTGTGCGTATTAAAAAACAAGTTGCTTATGAGTTTTTTGTTTTAACAGATCTTGAGCAAAAATTAGTAAAATTAATAGATTTAATTGCCCAAGAAATAGAAGCCAATAAAATTCAAAAAGAAATTAAAAATAAAGTACATTCTCGTATTGATAAGGTAAATAAAGAATATTTTTTAAAAGAACAATTAAGACAAATTCAAAAAGAGCTTGGTTCTGATACACAAAAAGAAGATGAGGTTAGAGAGTATCAAAAGCGTCTGGAGTTAAAGAAGAAATTTATGCACGAAGACGCTTATAAAGAAATCAAAAAGCAAATTGAAAAATTCGAACGCATTCATCAAGATAATTCCGAAGCATCGATGATTCAAACTTACATAGAAACAGCATTAGATATTCCTTTTGAAAAAATTTCTAAGAAAAAACTTGATATTAAAGAAGTTTCAAAACAGCTCAACCATGATCATTATGCATTAAATAAACCAAAAGAACGCATAGAAGAATATTTTGCAGTTAGGGAACTTTTAGAAAAAAGAAAAATAGCAGAAAAAGATGGTGCTAAAGTTATACTTTGTCTTTATGGACCTCCTGGCGTGGGTAAAACTTCACTGGCAAATTCTGTTTCAAAAGCTTTAAAAAGAGAGCTTATTCGCATAGCCTTAGGCGGACTTGAAGATGTTAATGAGCTACGTGGTCATCGTAGAACTTATATAGGCGCTATGCCTGGACGTATTACCCAAGGACTCATAGAAGCAAAACAAATTAATCCTGTAATTGTATTGGATGAAATTGATAAATTAAATCGCAGTTTTAGAGGCGATCCAAGTGCGGTGCTTTTAGAAATTTTAGACCCAGAGCAAAATTCTAAATTTAGGGATTATTATTTAAATTTTAATATTGATTTAAGTAAAGTCATTTTTATAGCAACGGCAAATGATATTAGCAATATTCCTGCACCTTTAAGAGATAGAATGGAATTTATAGAACTTAGCTCTTATACTCCAAGTGAAAAATTTCATATAATGAAAAAATATTTAATTCCAGATGAGCTTAAAAAACATGGCTTAAAATCCAATGAATTATCTATTGATGATGAAACTATAGAGTTAATCATTAGTGATTATACTCGTGAATCAGGAGTCAGAAATTTGCGTCGCAAAGTGGCAGAGTTGTGTCGTAAGAGTGCTAAAAAACTACTTTTAGAAAATATTAAAAAAGTCATTATTAATACAAAAAATTTGAATGAATTTTTAGATAAAAAAGTTTTTGAAATAGAAAAAAATAATGGAGAAAATCAAGTAGGTCAGGTTAATGGTTTGGCTTGGACAAGTGTAGGTGGAGATGTTTTAAAAGTAGAGGCTGTAAAAATTAAAGGTAAAGGAGAATTAACGCTCACGGGAAGTTTGGGTGATGTAATGAAAGAATCAGCTAGAATTGCTTTTAGCATGATAAAAGTTTTAATCGATGAAGGAAAAATAAAAATACCTAAAAAAATAATTATCGATCCTAAAGTTAATGTTTATGATAGTTATAATATTCATATACATGTGCCAGATGGAGCTACTCCAAAAGATGGCCCAAGTGCGGGCATTACGATAAGCACAGCCATTGCTTCTATTTTTAGTGATAAAAAGGTTAAAGCAGATGTTGCAATGACAGGTGAAATAGATTTAAAAGGAAAAGTTTTACCAATAGGCGGATTAAAAGAAAAATTAATTGCAGCTTATAAGGCAGATATAAAAACAGCTTTAATCCCAAGAAAAAATTACGAAAGGGATTTAAAAGATATTCCTAGTGAGGTTAGAGACAATATGGAAATCATTGCTGTTGATACTTTTAGTGATGTCTTAGAATATACTTTGGTTTAATTTTATTTTGAGAATAAATGTATAAGAAAGCAAACTTTTTACAAGTTTGCTTTTAAAAGATTATAGTCCTTCAAAAGGATTGTTGATTACTTCTTTTCTATCCACTATATAAGGGATAAGAGCTACATGTCTTGCGCGTTTGATTGCAACTTCTACCATTTCTTGGTATTTTTTGCTTGTGCCTGTTAAACGGCGTGGCATGATTTTAAATCTTTCAGATAAAGCATGTTTTAACATTGCTGTATCTTTATAATCAATAAATTCAACTTTTGCTTCAGTGTATTTGCAATATTTGCGAGAGTATTTTCTTTTTTCTGCCATAGTTTATCCTTTAAAATGGTAAATTAGTATCATCGCTATCATAAGCATCGATATCAATTTCTTTTAATTTTTCTTCGTGTTGTGGGTTTTGGTTTCTTTGTGGAGCGGGGTTTGTTTTTGCTTTATTAAAATTTTGATTTTCACTCATATAAGGATCATAGCTTTGATTTTCATAGTTTCCACTATAATTGTTGTTTGAAAAGCTATTATTGCCAAAATTTCCGCCTTGTTGTGGAGCATTGGAATTGCCAAGCATTTCCATATTTTCAACTTGAATGCTATGTTTAGAGCGATTTTGTCCATTTTGATCACTCCATTGTTCAAATCTCAAACGTCCTTCTATGAGTACTTTTGAACCTTTTGTAAGGTATTGGTTTGCAACTTCTGCGGTGCGACCATAAAAGCTTATATCAATAAAGCAAGTTTCTTCTCTTTTTTCTCCATTTGTGGTAAATCTTCTTGTTACTGCTATAGCGGAAGCCCCAATAGCACTACCGCTTTGTGCATAACGCATTTCTATATCGCGTGTAAGATTTCCAACCAAAACAACTTTGTTAAACATCTTTTTCCTTATTGAATTTCAGGAGCATCTAAAGGTTTGATTTCTTTTTTAGATTGCTTAATCCCGTGGCTTAGTTTTTCCCAAGCTGCAATTTCTTTTTTGTTTTCATATTTTACGATTAAAAATCTTATTACTTCTTCAGTGATTCTTAACACCCTTTCAAGCTCAGCGATCAAGTTTGTAGGAGCTTTGAAATAAATCACAAAATAAGTTCCTCTTTCGTATTTTTTGATTTTATACGCTAATTTTCTAGTGCCCATTGGAACAACAGTTTCAATTTCTGCACCATTTTTGGTTAGGACTTCTTTAACGAATTCCAACTTCGCATTCACTTCCTCTTCGGTAAGTGTTGGTTTTAAGATAAATAAAACCTCATAATGTTTCATCTTTTCTCCTTATGGATATTAAAGCCCATTTTTATGAGCAAGGATTTTGCATAAAGCAAGACTAAATTATATCAAAATATACTTAATTAGTCTTGAATATCCAATGTCTTATCTAAATTTACTTTGATTTCTTCAAGCATGGCAAAACGTTTTTTATACATGGAGCGTTTTTGTGAAGGGATTTCTTCTAGGTTTTTTTGCGAGTGGTGGAGTTTATAGTATTTGTGTTTATCGATTTTTATTAATTCTCCACCATTTTCTAGCCAAATTTTTTGATAATCTACAAAATATCCTTTTTCTTTTCCTTTTTGAGAACGGATTTGATTTTTTTCATGTATACCTAAAGTAGCTTGAAGTTTTAAAATTTCACAAAGCATCTTAGAGCATTCTATAAGTAAAGCAACAGGGCGCAAACCATGACATTTTTTAGTTAAAATTTTATTAATTTCTAAAATATTAAAATCTTTGTATTTATATCCTTGTATGCAAGAAAGTAGAAGATTATTTTCTAAAGTAAAGCAAAAATTACATTGTGAGATAGTGTATTTTTTAAATTTTAAAGAAAAAGCCCAAAAACCTTCTTCGTAAACATTATGGTTATATCCTAAAAAAGCTCAAAATCTTCATCAAAAGAAAAAATCATTTGTTCTTCGGGAAGAAATTTAAAACAAGTAAGTCCCTTATCAACATCATAAATAAGTGTTTTAACGCGTTCATTTGCTTTAAAACTTTTATCGCAAAATCTTCTTATAGCATTGTAGCAAGCATAGGGTCTTTGAGAGAAAAAGTCTTTTAAATGTTTATTTTTTTCTTCATTAAGCGTTTTTTCTAGAAGCCTTACTTGAGGAAAATATAGAATTTTTCTTGCTTGAAAACGCAAATAGCGCCAAAAGATGATACTTTTTCTTCTATCAGTAAAATTTGGAATAGGGTAGGAAAATTTTTTATTCACCTATAATCCTTGATATATCATTATAAGTTGCAAAGAGCATTAAGCTTAAAAGTATTGCCATGCCTGTATAGCTTAAATATTCAAAAGCACGCTGTGGAACCTTGCGTCTAAAAATCATTTCATAAAGATTAAAAAGTATGTGCCCTCCATCAAGCATAGGAATAGGTAAAAGATTTAAAATGCCTAAATTTATAGAAATTAAAGCAGTGATAAATAAAAGCAAAGTAAAGCTATTTTGTGCAGCCTTTGAGGTAATTTCAGTCATGGTGATAATACCGCCTAAATTTTTTGCTTCAACTTCACCACTTATGAGTTTTATTATACCCTTGATGATGAGTGTAGAAGCTTGAAAACTTTCTTGTACGGCATATTTAAAACTTTCTAAACCTTGATGTTTTACAAGAGTGCTTGTACCATTTGGACTGACTCCAAGTTGAGGTTTTTCAATAATTTGCCCAAAGTCATTGTATCCTTGTCCTATTTTTGGAGTTAAAATAAATTCTAAATTTTTTCCTTCTCTATTGATTAATATTTTCAAAGGCTCTAAACTTAAATGCTTTGAAATTTCATCAAAGCTTTGAATTTTTACACCGTTAATTTCTAAGATAGTATCATTTTTTTGAAGTCCTATTTCTTGTGCAGCAGAGTTTGGCGCTATGTTTCCTATTTGCGGAGCAAGTTTGTTTAGACCTAAATTTCCTATGATAATATAAAGAAAAAAAGCTAAAATCAGATTAAAAAATGGTCCAGCAAAAAGAATATAAATCTTTTTTAAAGGACTTAAAATGCTATAGCTATCTTTGTCTAGATTTTCAAAACTAGGACGCATATCATCTTGTCCTTTAAGTTTAACATATCCTCCAAGTGGCAAAGCGCTTAAGCGATAGCTTGTGCCTTTAAATTCACGCTCTATAAGACTTTTTCCAAATCCTATGCTAAAGACTTCAACTTTTACACCCAAAGATCTTGCAGCTAAAAAATGTCCTAATTCGTGAAAGAAAATTAAAAATGAGATGACTAAAACAGTTGCTAAAAATTCAATAGAATAAAATTTAATTCCCAAAATCAAAATAACAATTAAAAGCAATAAAGATCTCATTTTTCTCCTTTTTTTTGAGCTTTTATATAAGTATAGATGTATTCAAATCCAGAATAAAGAGTTAAAATCAAAGCTATGTAAAGTAGAATTTCTCCGCCTATCCACTCCATGATTAAAAATCCTATCGCAGTCATTTGAAAAGCGGTTTTAAGTTTGCCTGCAAAAGAAGCATTGACATTTAAATTTTCGCTAATCATCACAACTCTAAAACCTGTGATAAAAAATTCCCTTACTAATATAATATAAATTACCCATTCATTAGCTTTTCCTGTAAGCAAAAGTCCTAAAAAAGCTGCTAAAACAAGCATTTTATCAGCTAATGGATCTAAGATTCCACCCAGTTTTGTAGTTTGTTTCCAAGTTCTTGCGATGTATCCATCAAAAAAATCACTTAAAGCTGCTAATGAAAAAGTTAAGGCAGCAAAATAGTTAATCCAACTTTGATGAATATTTTCAAATTTATAAATTAGTAAAAAAAATAATAAAGGTGCTAAAACCATTCTAAAAATCGCCAAGATATTGGGTAAATTCATAACAAGCCTTGTGAAATTAAATGTAAAATTATAATCAAAATTGTATAAAATTTAAGCAAAGACTTAGTAAAAATACAAAAAAGAATCAGTTTATTTTTATTTAAATTTTGCTTAAAAGCAAAATTTAAATAAATTTTACAACTTCATCAAAACTAAAACGATTTTTTTGAGGATTTTTTTCATCGTTGCAATATCCTAAAGCCACCACCAAGCTTGATCTTTCTTTTTGAATATCAAGTGATAAATAAGAATCAAGCTTTTCTTTATCAAAACCACCTATAGTGCAGCTTGCTATATTTAAAGCATTAGCACTGTAAAGTATGCTAGCTAGAGCTATATGAGCTTGTTCTCTTGCATAAGATATTTTTTGTTCTTGATTTAGAGATTTTAAAAAAGGCATATAAGTATCTAAGCGTTTTTGAATTTCTGTTTCACTCATATCTCTTTTTCTAAGTTTTTCTTCAAAATAATCCAAAAAATCAAGTCTTGAAATGATGATAATTAATGCAGCACAATCTTTTACATGTTTTTGTTGATTGCAAATTTTAGAAAGTTCTTCTTTTCTTTTCTCATCTTGCACTACTATAAATTTCCAAGGTTCCAGTCCTAAGGAACTGGGGCTTAATCTTGCTATTTCTAAAATAGAATTTAAATCCTCTTTATTGAGTTTTTCATTTTTAAAATTTCTACAAGAATATCTTGTGCTAAAAATTTCAAGTTCTTTTTTCATTATTTCTCCTTGTAAAATTCGACGACTTCATTAAAATTTAAGCGTTGAGTAGAATATTTTGGTTCGTGGGCTTTATATCCTAAGGATAAAATTACAGCAGTTTCAAAAGGATAAGTTAAATGAAGAAAATTATCAACCCTAGCTTTTTCAAAGCCACCTATCATACAAGAATCAATACCTAAGCTCATTGCAGCTAGCGACATTTGCATCATAGCAAGATAGCATTGAAGTTGTGCGTAATGATAGAGTTCATTATCATTCATTGCATTGGTTTTATGGGTGTAAATTTTTAAAATTTTTTGAAAATTTTCTTCGCTAGAACCTGAGAAACGACGCACTTGTTTTTGTGCAAATTCATCTTTGCTTTGAAGATCTTTTCTTGCTAGAAAAATAATATTATGACTCGCACTTGCTACATTTTGTTGATTGTAACATAGAGTTGAGAGTTTAAGATTGTGTTCTTTTTGTTCTAATACTACAAATTTCCAAGGCTCAAATCCATGTGAGCTTGGGGCTAAGACTCCACTTTCTAAGATAAAATGCAAATCCTTTTCATTGATTTTTTTATCATTAAAAAGTTTACAAGCTCTGCGTTTTGAAATTAGTTCTTTAAAATTCATTTTATTCCTTAAAATCAAAAAATAATAATATTAATTATAAAATGCAAAGCTTAATCAAAAAATATTATAGTTTGATATTTTTCTTAAAAACAAAACCGGATTTTTCAAAACCCATTTTTTGGATATAAAATTCATGAGCTTGTGTTCTAAAAAAACTTGAACTTAGTTCTAATTCTTCATATCCTTGATCTTTTGCCCAAATTTGGATTTTTTTCAAAAAAGCTTGACCTATACCTTTTCCTCTTAAAGCTTCATCTACGACAAAATCACAAATATAAAGACAATGATTATGATAAAGTACATTAAAGGGCATGACTCCACAAGCTGCTTTGTAGCTTCCCTCATTTTCATAGGCAAAAAGTTTATAATGTTGAGTTTGTGTAGCAAGTTGGATTTTGTCTAAAAAATCTTTCAAAGATAGGTTATTTCTTAATTGTTTTATCAAGGGATAAATTTTTTCCAAGTCTTCTTTTAGCTTAATTTCTTTCATTTTTAAATCCCTTAAATTTCAAAAATCTCAGGTTTTAATTTTAAAAGTAGGCAAAAAGTTGCCAAAACAGCTTGTTCTTGCATAAATTCACGATCTCCATCTAAATAAAGCGTTTCTTGGATAAAAGTTCCATCTCTAAACATTGCACCTATATAAATAGTGCCTGATTTTATTTTTCCCTCATCTTTTTCGCCAACTACTCCGCTAATAGCTAAGGCAAAATCAGGATTAGCTGTTTTAAAAATACCTTTTAGCATAAAATAAACACAACGTTCACTGTATTCGCCATTATTTTCTAAGACGCTTTCGCTAATTCCAAGCCATTCGTGTTTGATGCGGTTGGAATAACTTATAATAGATCCTTCAAAAATTTCACTTACACCTGAAATTTTGGTTAAGGTGCTTGCACAAAGTCCACCTGTGCAACTTTCAGCAAAAGAAATTTTTAATTTTTTTTCTAAAAGTTTAGAGCTTATAAAATGTATAGGATCTTTACCTAAAAATACCTTTTGTCCAAAAAGATTTTTTACGCTATTTAAAAAACCATCAAGTTTTCCAAAATTAGCGCAAGCGGCCTTAATAAGCACAAGATTATCTAAAAGCTTGGTTGATTTTATACTTATCTCATAAGATTTTGTTAGGGTTTGCAGTAGCAATATAGCGCTTTCATCATCCATGCCAAAAATGCAAAAATATGCAAAATTTAATTTTATATGCCCAAGAAGATTGGGTAATTTTTCGCTTGGATTTATTTTAACGACATTGATTTTTGAATTTGAAAAATTACACACAAAGCTATTTTTACTAAATTCTGCTTTATCTGGAACCAAGGTATCATCTTTTAAGATAAGATTATCATCATTTAAAGTTGCTAAAATTTTAGCAACAGTCGCATAATGCAAAGGGCTTGTAAATAAAGTGATAAAATCATACTGATTTAAGAGATTTTCAAGCAAAAAGGGTAAATCTTTATCGGTTTTATTTTGTATGCGAATTTCGTTGATTTCTTTAAATTTTTCTTCATAAGTTCTATAAATATAATTTTTGAATTTTTCGTTTATAGTAAGCTCATCTCCTATAAGATAAAGCAAATGTTTCATAAATTTTCCTTTTTTTCTTATAATTATAGCCAAAAACAAAGTAGAAATTAAAGCTAATTTGAGTAGAATTTAAGATTATTAAAAATTAGGTGGAAAAAATGGACTACAAAGAAACTCTACTTTTGCCCAGCACTACTTTTGCTATGCGGGCGAATTTAGCGGAACTTGAACCGCAAAGATTTAAAAAATGGTTTGAGCAAAATTATGCTTATGAAAAAATGAAAGAAAATCGCAAAAATGCGAAAAAAAGTTTTACCTTACACGATGGCCCCCCTTATGCTAACGGACATATCCATATAGGACATGCTTTAAATAAAATTTTAAAAGAAACTATTATCAAAACGCATTATTTTAAAGGTGAAAGTGTGCGTTTTACTCCAGGGTGGGATTGTCATGGTTTACCTATAGAACAACAAGTAGAAGTAAAGCTTGGAGAAAAGAAAAAAAGCTTAAGCAAGAAAGAAATTCGTGAGTTTTGCAGACAACATGCGAGTGAATTTGTAGATATCCAAAGAGAAGAATTTAAAAATTTAGGCATTATTGCGGATTGGGATAAGCCTTATTTGACTATGAAATTTGAGTTTGAAGCAGCGATTTATAGAACTTTATGCGAGATTGCTAAAAAAGGCTTACTTTGTGAGCGTTCTAAACCTGTTTTTTGGAGTTGGGCGGCAAAGTCAGCTTTAGCGGAAGCTGAAGTAGAGTATCAAGATAAAGAAGATTATTCTATCTTTGTGGCTTTTGATTTAGATGTAAAAGCTTGCGAAAAATTAGGCGTTTCAAAAGCAAGCGCAGTGATATGGACAACTACGCCTTGGACTTTGGTGGCTAATCAAGCTATAGCTTTAAATCCTAATGAAAATTATGTGATCACTAAAGAAGGTTTGATTTTTGCAAGTGCTTTACTTAAAAGTATGGTAGAAAAAGGACTTACAAGTGGAGAAATTCAAAAAGAACTCAACGCAAAAGAATTTGAAAAACTTGAAGCTATCAATCCTTTAAATGGAAGAAAATCTGTTTTAATCATGGGTGAGCATGTATTGATGGATGGTGGAAGTGGGCTTGTGCATACTGCACCAGGACATGGCGAAGATGATTACTATGCTTGTTTGAAATACGGTATTGAAGTTTTAATGCCTGTTGATGATGGTGGATGTTATGATGAAACTTTAAGAGCTAAAGAGCTTTTGCCTTCTCATTTGCTTGAAGAGTTTATAGGTCTTCATATTTTTAAGGCCAATGAAAAAATTTTAGAACTTTTAGGCGAAAAACTTTTACATTCTTCTAAATTTATACACTCTTATCCATTTTGTTGGAGAACGCATAAGCCTGTGATTTATAGAGCTACTAAACAATGGTTTATTTTAATGGATGAGCCAAAACTTCAAGGAAAAACTTTAAGAGAGTGTGCAAAAGAACAACTTTTAAAAACAACCTTTTATCCGCAAAGTGGGGTAAAAAGAATAGGTTCTATGGTGGAAAATCGCCCAGATTGGTGTATTTCAAGACAAAGGGACTGGGGAACGCCTATAGCCTTTTTTAGAGATAAAAACACTAAAGAAGTCATTTTTGATGATGAGCTTTTTGACTTTGTAGCGGCTATTTTTGAAAAACACGGCGCTGATGCGTGGTGGGAGTTTGAAATCAAAGATTTAATTCCTACAAATTCAAAATACAAAGCTGAAAATTTAGAAAAAGTATATGATATCTTAGATGTTTGGTTTGATAGCGGAAGTACTTTTAATGCAGTTTTAAATAGCGGACTTTATGACGCAGGAGAAAAAAGAGCAAGTATGTATTTAGAAGGAAGCGATCAGCATCGTGGTTGGTTTCAAAGCTCTTTGCTTGTAGGTACAGCGATCAATGAAAGCGCACCTTATGAAAGCATTTTAACTCATGGTTTTACCACCGATGAAAAAGGGCAAAAAATGTCTAAATCTAAAGGCAATGTGATCGCTCCTGAATATGTAGCAAAAACCTATGGAGTTGAAATTTTAAGACTTTGGATACTTTTAAGTGATTATTCAAGTGATTTAAAAATTTCAGACAATATCTTAAAACAAGTGGGTGAACAATACCGCAAAATAAGAAACACTATAAGATTTTTACTTGCTAATACCAATGATTTAAAAGATTTAGAAGTTAAAGAATTTAGTTTTATTGATAAATGGATATTAAGTCGTGCAACCAAAGTTTTTAAAGCAAGTAAAGAGGCATTTTTTGCTTATGAATTTGCTAAAGGTTTTAGTTTGCTTTTAAATTTTTTAAGTGCGGATTTAAGTGGGATTTATCTTGATATCAGTAAAGATAGGCTTTATTGCGATAGTGAAAATGCCCAAAGAAGAAAATCCGCTCAAGTGGCTATGGCTTTGATAGCAAAAGAGCTTTTAAATTTACTTGCTCCAAATTTAAGCTATAGTGTAGATGAGGCTTTAGAACATGCTAATGTTTTAATCAAAGGCGATGCAAAAGATGTATTTGATCTAAGTTTAACTCAGGATTTTGATTATGATTTTGGTATAGATGATACATTTTTAATGAGTGCTAGAGAGAAATTTTTTGAACAGATTGATATACTTAAAAAAGATAAAATCATTAAATCTACTTTGGAATTAAATTTAAACATCAGTTTTAATAAATTCCCAAATGAGGAATTAGCCGATTGGTTTATGGTAAGTCAAATCAGCAATGAAAATGAAGAAATTTTGGCTGAATTTGAAGTAGAGAATGAGAAATTTAAAATCACCAAAGCTTCACTTTGTAAATGCCCAAGATGTTGGAAACTTCAAAGTAAAGATGAAGAAACACCTTGTTTAAGATGTGAAGAAGTTTTAAAAGGGATTCAATGCTAGAAAATCCTATTCCAAATAGCATTATCATCACAACTATAGCGGTGGTTTTGGCTTTTAGTGCTTTAGCAGTATTTTTGATCAAAAAAACAAAGGAAAATAAATGATAACTTTAAAAGAAGCTTTAAAATACTCCAAAGAAGAACTTGAAAATTTAAAAAAAGAACTCAATGAAAAAGCAAAAAAAGAAAAAAAAATAGGTGCTTATATCGAACAATTTTTAGATAAAGACTTAAGTGTTTCAGGTGAAGGTGTGCCTGTAGCTATAAAAGATAATATCAGCGTAAAGGGCTGGGAGCTTACTAGTGCGAGTAAGATTTTACAAGGTTATATCGCTCCTTATGATGCAAGTGTGATTGTTAATTTAAAAGCTAATGGTTTTTCTCCTTTTGGGCGTTGCAATATGGATGAATTTGCTATGGGAAGTTCAACAGCGAGTTCTTATTATGGCAAAACTTTAAATCCTTTAAATTTTGAGCGTGTGCCAGGTGGTTCAAGTGGTGGAAGTGCTGCTGCGGTAGCGGGTGGCTTGGCTTTGGCAAGTTTGGGTTCTGATACAGGAGGATCTGTACGTCAGCCTGCAGCTTTTTGTGGTTGCGTAGGATTTAAACCGAGTTATGGAAGAGTGAGTCGCTATGGCTTAGCTTCTTATTCTTCAAGTTTGGATCAAATTGGGGTTTTAACGCAAAATGTAGAAGATGCGGCAATTTTATATGATGCGATCGCAGGATATGATAAAATGGATAGCACGAGTGCAAATATCGAGTTTATCAAAACCGCTCCAAATTTAAATGCAAATAAAAAATTAAAAATTGCAGTGATTGAAAATTATGTCAATGATGCAGATAGTGAAGTAAAAAACGCACTTTTAAAAACCATAGATATGTTAAAAGCTAATGGACATGAGATTGTATATAAAAATTTGCTTGATTCTAAGTTTGATATCGCAGCGTATTATATCATCGCAACAGCTGAAGCAAGTGCAAATTTAAGTCGTTATGATGGGGTGCGTTATGGCAAGCGTTCTGAAAATATCCAAAATTTAAAAGAAATGTATGTAAATACACGCAGCGAAGGTTTTGGAGAAGAAGTAAAAAGAAGAATTTTGTTAGGAACTTTTGTTTTAAGCAGTGGATATTATGATGCGTATTATATTAAAGCACAAAAAGCTAGAGCTTTTATTAAGGCAAAATATGAAGAAATTTTGCAAGATTGTGATCTTATTTTTATGCCTGTAACGCCTACAACGGCTTTTAAATTTGATACTCAAAAAAGCCCTATGCAAACTTATTTAGAAGATGTTTATACTATCTCTGTAAATTTAGCAGGACTTGGAGGCATTAGTGTGCCTGTTGCAAAAGATAAAGAAGAGCTTAATATATCAGCACAACTGATTTGCAAAGCTTATGATGAACAAACCTTGTTAGATGGGGCTTTAAGTTTAGAACAAATGATTAAACATTAAGGATGAAAGATGAAAATTGTAAAAAGAGCTTTAACTTTTGAAGATGTATTATTGCGTCCTGGGTATTCTGAAGTTTTACCTAAGGAAGTAAAAATTCACACTAAATTAACAAAAAATATCACTTTAAATATGCCTTTAATCTCTGCGGCTATGGATACAGTTACTGAACACAGGGCTGCTATTATGATGGCAAGACTTGGAGGGCTTGGAGTGATTCATAAAAACATGGATATAGCCTCACAGGTTAGAGAAGTAAAAAGAGTGAAAAAAAGCGAAAGCGGGGTGATTATCGATCCTATTTTTGTAAGTCCTAAGGCAAGTGTTGCGGAAGCTTTAGAAATTATGGCAGAGTATAGAATTTCAGGTGTTCCTGTAGTAGATGAAGATAAGAAACTAATAGGCATACTTACCAATCGTGATTTAAGATTTGAGAGTGATTTTTCAAATTTGGTTGAAAATGTTATGACTAAAATGCCTTTAATTACTGCTCCAAAGGGTTGTACTTTAGATGATGCGGAAAAAATTTTCAGCACCAACAAAGTAGAAAAACTTCCTATAGTTGATGAACAAGGACGCTTGGAAGGACTTATCACTATAAAAGATCTTAAAAAACGCAAAGAATATCCTGATGCCAATAAAGATAATTTTGGAAGATTACGCGTGGGTGCGGCTATAGGAGTAGGGCAAATGGATCGTGTGAATGCTTTAGTTGAAGCAGGCGTTGATGTTGTTGTGCTTGATTCTGCGCATGGGCATTCCAAGGGTATTATTGATACAGTAAAAGCAATTAAGGCTAAATATCCAAATTTAGATCTTATCGCAGGAAATATCGCCACTGCAGCTGCAGCAAAAGCACTTTGTGAAGCAGGAGTAGATGCGGTTAAAGTAGGTATTGGGCCAGGAAGTATTTGTACTACACGTATTGTTTCAGGTGTGGGCGTGCCTCAAATTTCAGCCATTGATGAGTGCGTGGAAGAAGCAAATAAATTTGGCGTTCCTGTGATAGCTGATGGCGGGATTAAATATTCAGGTGATATCGCAAAAGCTTTAGCTGTAGGTGCGAGTTCTGTTATGATAGGATCGCTTTTAGCTGGAACGGATGAGAGTCCAGGAGAGCTTTTTACTTATCAAGGAAGACAATATAAGTCTTATCGTGGTATGGGCTCACTTGGGGCTATGCAAAAGGGAAGTTCGGATAGATATTTTCAGCAAGGTACTGCTCAAGATAAACTCGTTCCTGAAGGTATAGAAGGGCGTGTTCCTTATGTGGGAAGTATAAGAAGCGTGGTGCACCAACTTTTAGGAGGTTTGCGTTCTTCTATGGGTTATGTTGGGGCTAAAGATATAGAAGATTTTCAAAAAAGAGCTGAATTTGTTGAAATTACTACCGCAGGGCTTAAAGAAAGTCATGTACATGATGTTACTATCACTCATGAAGCACCAAATTACAAGGTCAATCATCAATGAGTTTTGAAGAAAATTTAAAACACGCTAATGAATCTTTGGAAAAATTAAACAATCAAGAGCTTGCCTTAGATGAAAGTGTAAAAATTTACAAAGAGGGTTTAGAAAGTATCAAAAAAGCAAGACTTGAGCTTGAAAAAGCAAAATTAGAAGTGGAGCAAATCGATGAGTAAAATAGCGGCTTTACAGTTTCCAACTTTAGCTTTAAGTGAATCAAGGCTTGATTATTATCTTAAAGCTTCAAAAGACAATGGAGCAAATTTGGTAGTTTTGGGCGAATATGTGATCAATAGTTTTTTTACAGAACTTTTGCATATGCCAAAAAATATGATAAAAGAGCAAAGTGAAGCTAAAAAAGAAAGCTTGATTAAACTTGCTAAAAAATACGAATTAGAAATCATCGCTCCTTATGTAAGCGTTGAAGCTAAAAGTTATAAAAAACTTTGCTTAAAAGTTACTCCAAATGGTGTTAAAAGTTATGAACAGCAAATTTTAATGCCTTATGAACATTGGAATGAAGAAAAATTTTTCAGCAACAAAACTTCATCAGAGTTAAAAATTTTTACTTTTAATTATGAAAAATTAAAATGTGCTTTACTTTTTGGTTTTGAGGCGCATTTTGATATTTTTTGGCAGCAGATTATGACGAAAAAAATTGATTTGGTTATCGTTCCTAGTGCTTGTACCTTTGAAAGTAAACAAAGATGGGAAGAACTTTTAAAAACAAGAGCTTTTTTAAATTCTACAAGCATTTTAAGAGTAAATCGCATAGGCAAAACAAAAGATGAGTGGAATTTTTACGGCGATACTTTGTTTATCAATGCTTTTGGCGAGATAGAAAGTAAATTAGGTTCTGAAGAAGAAATGCTTATCATAGAGCCTAAAAAAAGTGATGAAGCAAGAAAACTTTGGGGTTTTGAAAAGATAATAAAAGAATTTAAAAATTAAATTTATACTTATAGATTTATAAGTTTATAAAAGTTATCTAGAGCTGATAGAAGCTAAGGTTTATATTTTCTTTTTAGTAAAAAAGTGCTAAAATTTAGCCTTTAAAGTATAAAGGTTTAAATCATGCAAAATATCCATTTTATCGGCATAGGCGGTATAGGAATTTCCGCTTTAGCAAGATTTTTAAAAGAAAAAGGTTTTAAGATTAGCGGAAGTGATCTTAAAGAGAGCAAAATCACTAAAGAACTAGAAAAAGAAGGGGTTAAAGTAAGCATCCCTCATCATAAAGACAATATTTTAAACAAAGATTTAGTTATTTATTCTGCTGCTATCAAAGAAGAAAATCCTGAATTTAAACATGCTAAAGAATTAGGCATTAAATGCCTTTCACGCAAGGAAGCCTTACCTCTTATTTTAGAAGATAAGCGTGTTTTTGCAGTTGCAGGAGCACATGGAAAAAGCACGACTTCAAGTATTTTAGCTTCTTTGCTTGATGATGCTTCTGTGATCATCGGAGCGATTTTAAAAGAATTTGGTTCAAATATGATTTATAAAGAAAGTCAAAACCTTGTTTTTGAAGCTGATGAGAGCGATAGTTCTTTTTTAAATTCAAATCCTTATTTGGCTATAGTTACCAATGCGGAAGCAGAGCATTTAGATCATTATGGCAATGAAGTTTCAAAACTCCATCATGCTTATACGCAGTTTTTAGATGTGGCTAAAATTCGCGTGATTAATGCTGAAGATGAGTTTTTGAAAAATTATAAAAATGAGTCAATCAAGCTTTATCCAAGCAAAGATATTAAAAACTGCACCATGTGTATAGAAAATTTCAAACCTTTTACGAGTTTTGAGTTAAAAGATTTAGGTGAGTTTAAAGTTTTTGGTATGGGATATCATTTAGCTCTTGATGCGTCTTTGGCGATTTTGGCGGCTCTAAATTTTTTAGATATAGAAACGATAAGAACTAGGCTTAAAAATTATCAAGGTATTAAAAAGCGTTTTGATATTTTACATGCTGATGAAAATTTGGTTTTAATCGATGATTATGGTCATCATCCTACTGAAATAAAAGCGACTTTAAGCGCAGCACAAGAATACGCAAAATTAGGCGGATATAAAAAAATCACAGCCATTTTTGAACCCCACCGCTACACGCGTTTGGCTGCAAATTTAAAGGAATTTGCAAAGGCTTTTGAAGGTGTTGATGAGCTTGTAATTTTACCTGTTTATGCTGCAGGAGAAGAGCCTATAGAACTTGATTTAAAAGCGGTTTTTCCTAAGGCTTTATTTGTGGAAGATATTAAAAGAGAGGGTAAATTTTTGGTAGCTTCTAAGGGACAGGTTTTTGAAGAAGGGCTTATTATAGGTTTTGGTGCAGGAGATATCAGTAATAAATTAAGGCAAAAGAATGAGTAGGTTTTTTTTATATCTTTTAATCATCTTAATTTTAGCCTTAATTACTTTTGTTTTGCGTGAAAAATTGGGCAAAAAAACCAAACCTTTTTTTGGTGTTTTGCTTGTGATTTTTATTGTTTTAGCAGTATTTTTTGAATTTGAAAATACGCAAAAAAGTCATTTAAGAACAGATATTATCGTAGCTTTTAATCAAAATAAAAATATTTTATGTAAAGATATCAATGTTTCTAAGGCGTATTTTAATTATGAATTTGGTACAGGAAGTTTTATTTCAAAGGATAATAATCAAAGTTTTAATTCTTTAATTATAGATATTAAAGATTGTAGGTTAAATGATGAATGATACAAAAGAAGAATTGATCTCAAAGCTTGATTTAAACAGCTATTTAGAAGAGTTTAAAGCCCTTTTTGCAAGAGATAAAGAGATTTTTTTGCAAGGAGATTCTAATCTTCATTTTAAACGCATACATGAGCTTTGTGAGGTGGAATTTCCTACTATGCCAGAGCTTAGCAATCTTGATAAAGCCTTAGTTCATTTAAGCAAGCAAGGAATTTTGCATTTAGATGAAATTTTTGAATTTGTAAAAATTTTTCGTTATTTTGAAAAGTTAAAAAAAATAAAACTAGGAACAAATTTAGACTCTTGGTTGCAAAAGATAGAATTTGCTAGTGGGGCTTTGGAGCTTTGTTTGAATTTCGATGAAAAAGGGGAGTTAAAAGAAAGTTTAGATGAAAGACTTGTAAATCTTAATACTGCTTTAAGATTAAAAAATGAAAGCATAATAGCTGAGTTTAAGAAATTTTGCTATACAAAAGCTTTAATGCCTTATCTTATCGATACACAAATCCATCTTATAAACAATCTTGAAGCCTTGCTTGTAAGAGGCGGGTTTAATCACGCTATTAAAGCAAAAATCATAGGCAGAAGTAGTGGCGGTGGCTTTTATATCGTGCCTTTAAGTGTTGAGAATTTGCAAAATGATATAGAAAAAATCAAAAATCAAAAAGAAGAAATTTATTATGAATACGCTAAAAATTTCTCAGCTTTTTTAGCAAAAAATCTACCTTTTTTAAAATTTATCAATACAGCCTTTGATCTTTTTGATCATTATAGTGCTAGGGTTTTGTTTGCTAAAAAAAGGGATTTTGAATTTGTTTTGTGTGATCAAAGTACGGATTTGGTTCTTAAAAATTTCGCCCATCCTGCTTTAAAAAATCCAAAAAGCGTGAGTTTGGAATTTAAAAAACAAGTTTTAATCATCACAGGGGTAAATGCAGGCGGAAAATCCATGCTTTTAAAATCCATGTTAAGCGCAGCATTTTTAGCTAAACATCTTTTGCCTATGCATATAAAAGCAAGTGAAAGTAAAATCGGTACTTTTAAAGAATTTGATGCCATCATAGAAGATCCGCAAAATGTTAAAAACGACATTTCAACTTTTGCAGGAAGAATGTTGCATTTTTCTAGACTTTTTTCTAAGAA
The DNA here is from genome assembly GCF_008000505.1 of Campylobacter sp. 2014D-0259. Lineage (NCBI taxonomy): Bacteria > Pseudomonadati > Campylobacterota > Epsilonproteobacteria > Campylobacterales > Campylobacteraceae > Campylobacter > Campylobacter sp. 2014D-0259. The sequence goes on along the minus strand of NZ_VOAQ01000024.1, from coordinate 82,246 downwards.
AAATTTGCTTTTAGGTATCGATGAAATAGAGCTTGGAACAGATTTTGAAGAAGCGGCTTGTTTGTATAGTGTGTTAATTTCAAAACTCATAGCTAATAATCTTAAAATCATCATCACCACGCACCACAAACGCCTTGCTATGCTTTTAGCAAAGAATGAGCAAGTTGAACTCATTGCTGCTTTATATAATGAAGAGCTTTCACGCCCAAAATATGAGTTTTTAAAAGGTACTATAGGAAAATCTTATGCCTTTGAAACCGCTTTGCGTTATCAGATTCCGCCGAATTTAGTTAGCGAGGCTAAAAAGCTTTATGGCGAGGATAAAGAAAATTTAGAAGAGCTTGTGGGTAAAAATATCAATCTTGAATTAGAACTAAAAGCTAAGCTTGAAAATGTTGAGAAAAAAGAGCAAAAAGTCGATGAAATTTTACTTTCTTTAAAAGATCAAAAAGAAAAAAATGAACAAGAATTTCGCACGAGTTTGAGAAATTTAGAATTTAAATTTCACAAAGCCATAGAAGAAGCTAAGAAAACCATACAGCTTAAAGACACAAAAGATAAGCAAAGAAGCCTTAATAAAGCCAATGAACTTAAAAAAGAAATCATCTTGCCAAGTATGGAGCAAAACGAAGAATTGCGTGTGGGGGATTTTGTAAAATATGAAAAAATTAAGGGTAAAATCATAAGCATTTCTAAAAACGATGCTATGGTTGAAAGCGATGGGATCAAACTTCGTGTGCCTTTAAAACTGCTTAAAAAAAGTGGCGCAATGCCAAAAAAAGTAGCAAAAACAAGTATAAGCATAAGCAAACCAAGCAATCTAAGTGTAACTTTGGATTTGCACGGGCTTAGGAGTGATGAAGCTATTTCAAGGCTTGATAAATTTATTTCAGATGCTTTGCTTGCAGGCTTTGATGAAGTTTTAGTTTACCATGGTATAGGAACAGGAAAGCTTGCCTTTGCTGTAAGAGAGTTTTTGAAAACTCATAAAAGTGTCAAGGGCTTTAATGACGCACCGATCAATCAAGGTGGCTTTGGTGCTAAGGTGGTGAGATTATAAGGAAATAAATGATTACAAAAGATAATTTAAAACAAGTTCTAGAAAACTTAGGCTTTAAAAATAAAAATGAAAATTATGTAAAAACAATCAATAATTACACACTTTTAATAGATTATAAAAACCAAAGTATTAATTACCCAAAAGAAATAAAAATTCACGATAAAACTACTTCTAATTTTTCACACCCTGAAAATTTTGTAGTTTTTGAATGTGTGCATAGACTTTTAGAAAAAGGTTATAAGGCTGAACATTTAGAGTTAGAGCCAAAATGGAATCTTGGCAGGGATAAAAAAAGGTGGTAAGGCTGATATTTTAGTAAAGGATAATGAAAACAATCCTTATTTGATTATAGAATGTAAAACCACAGATTCTAAAAATAGTGAATTTATAAAAGAATGGAATAGAATGCAAGAAGATGGCGGGCAGCTTTTTTCTTATTTTCAGCAAGAAAAAGGTGTAAAATATCTTTGTCTTTATACAAGTGATTTTAGCGATAAGTTAGAATATAAAAATTACATCATACAAGCTTACGATAACGAAGAATATCTAAAAGAAAAGGAATTACAAAATTCTTATAAAAAATCTAATAACAATATAGAACTTTTTAAAACTTGGAAAGAAAGTTATGAACTGCAATATTTTAAACAAGGTATTTTTGAAGCAAATGTCAATGCTTATAAAATTTTAGAAATTACTCCAACTTTTGATAATCTTAAGGAACTTAAAGAAGAAGGTAAATATCACGAATTTGCAAAAATTTTACGCAAGCATAATATATCAGGCAAGGAAAATGCCTTTGATAAACTTGTAAATATTTTTCTTTGTAAAATCTATGATGAAACTTTTAATAAAAACAATCTCAAATTTGGATATTTTGGTGTAATGGCAGATACTTATGCAAATATGCAAGATAGATTAATGTGGCTTTATAAAGAAGCTATGAAAGAATTTTTAGGAGAAAAAATTACCTTTGTATCTAATGAAGATATAGAAAAAGACTTTAAGCAATTAAAGATAAAAACTTTAAAAGAAGTAATGCAAAATTACATCAAAGAATTAAAATTTTATTCAAATAATGATTTTGCATTTTTAGAAGTGCATAATAAAGAATTATTCTTAAAAAATGCACTTGTATTAAAAGAAATAGTAGAGCTTTTTGCAAATTACAAGCTTACTCAAAACTCTACAAATCAATTTTTAGGCAATCTTTTTGAACTTTTTTTACAAAAAGGTATGAAGTAAGATGAAGGGCAGTTTTTTACCCCTATTCAAATTTGTGAATTTATTATGTATTCTTTACCGCTTCAAGAAATGTTAAGCAAAAGCTCTAAAGCTTTAAGGGTGATTGATTATGCTTGTGGTGCTGGACATTTTTTAAACACCTATGCCAATGAGCTTAAGCGTTATCTAACAGAAGATGAGCTTAAAGAGCATTATAAAAATATTTATGGTATTGAAAAAGAGTATCGCTTAAGTAAGGTTTCTAAGGTATCAAGTGCAATGTATGGGCAAAATGAAATCAATATTTTATATGCTGATGCACTTGCTTCTTTTGAATTAGCAAATACAAATAATTTAGAAGGAGAAAAAGCAAAACCACAAATAGAATCAAATAGTTTTGATTTGCTTATAGCAAATCCGCCTTATTCTGTAAAAGGATTTTTAGAAACTTTAAGTGATAAATCTAAGAATACCTATAAACTTTTTAACGATGATATAAACATAGAAACAAATAATTCTATCGAATGCTTTTTTTGCGAGCGAGCAAATCAAATTTTAAATGATAATGCTAAAGCTGCCATTATTTTGCCAAGTTCTATTTTAAATAAGGATTCTATTTATAAAAATACAAGAGAAATATTGTTTCAAAATTTTGATTTTATTGCCATTGTAGAGCTAGGTAATCAAACATTTGGAGCAACAGGGACAAATACGATTATTTTATTTTTACGCAAAAAAGAAACTTTTAAACAAGAAAATCATCTTATTTCTCAAGATTATAGTTTGATTAAAGAACGCATAGAAGCTGAAAATTTAAAAGACAATGAAAACTTTTATCAAAATTATCTAAGTGCATATTGTGATTTTAGAAAATTTGATAAAGAGCTTTATAGTAATTTTTTAAATGGAAACTTAGATTTTAATCTTGCAGAGTTAGAAGCCTTTAAAGATTATCGCAATGCATTTAGGCAAACAAGTGATTATAAAAAACTTAAAGAATCTAAAATTTATAAAGAAAGTAAAGATAAGCAAGATTTAGAAGATAAAGCCTTTTTAGCTTATGCTCAGGCAATAGAAAAGGATAAATTGCTTTATTTTAGTCTAAGTCTTAATCAAGAAGTTTTAATCATAAAATCCCCAAGTGATATAAAAGAACAAAAGAAATTTTTAGGTTATGAGTGGAGTAATAGAAAAGGTGATGAAGGTTTAAAAGAATTGCACGAGCCTTATTTGAGCCCACTTTTTGAAAGAGGCAATCCACAAAATGAGACTAAGCTTAATACTTTAATCTACAAATCTTTTTTAAATACGCTTGATGTTATCCCGCAAGAATTACAGACTTATGCTACAAAAGCAAGGCTTGTTGATATGATAGATTTTGAAAAAGTGGAATTTAATAAAGCTATAAGTTTAAATCCAAAAACTCAAAGAGAAGAAATAAAGTCTCAATACCCATTGGTTAAATTGAAAATTTGTGGAGATTTTTTCATGGGAGGAACACCATCAAGAAAAAATATAAATTATTGGAATGGGGATATTAAGTGGCTAACAATTAGCGATTACTCTAACCATCAAGTTATTATGGATACTAAAGAAAAAATTACAAGAGAGGGTTTTAAGAATTCTAATGCAAAAATGATACAAAAAGGTGCTGTTGTTGTTTCAATTTATGCAACTATTGGTAGAGTTGGAATATTAGGCGAAGATATGACAACAAATCAAGCTATAGTAGCTATTATTCCAAATGAAGAATTTATAAATAAATATCTTATGTATGCTATTGATTATTTTAAATTTCAATTATATAACGAAGTTATTACAACTTCGCAACAAAATATAAATTTAGGAATCTTGCAAAATATGGTTATTCCAAAACCACCGCTTGAAATTCAAAAACAAATCGTAGCAGAGTGTGAAAAGATAGAAGAGCAGTATAATACTTTAAGTTTGAGTATAAAAGAGTATCAAAACCTAATCAAAGCAATGCTTCAAAAATGTGGTATTATAGAGGACAATCAAGAATATGAACTAAATTCTATTTTAGATAAAATTAATAATTTGTGTAAAATAAATTTGGATAGTGAATTTTTATCATCATTTAATAAAACAATTAAAGAATATGCTTTATCAAATCCAATTTTTAAACTAAGTATTGGAAAAAGAGTTTTAAATAATGAGCTGCTTGAAAATGGACAAATTCCTGTTTATAGTGCAAATGTGTTGGAAGTATTTGGATTTGTTAATAAAGAAATTTTGCAAGATTATGATAATGATTCTGTTTTGTGGGGTATAGATGGAGATTGGATGGTGGGATTTATACCAAAAAATAAAAAGTTTTATCCAACTGATCATTGTGGGGTATTAAGGGTTGATGATACAAAAATAAATGCTAAATACATAAGTTTTATTTTAAATGAAGCTGGTAAAAAACAAGGATTTTCAAGAAAACTTAGAGCTTCAATAGATAGAATAAAAGCATTAAGAGTTAAACTTCCTTCTTTAGAATTTCAAGATCAAATAGCAGATATAATTGACAAGATTGAGAAAAAAATCAATGAATATAAAATAGAACTTGATAGATTAGAAAAAGAAAAAGAAAAAATCTTGCAAAAATATTTATTTTCTTAAAGCATTTTTCGCTAAACTTTGTAAATTTTATAAGGTTTAGCGATGAAAAACATTATGATATTAAGCGGAGCGGGTTTGTCTGCTCCAAGTGGGCTTAAAACTTTTAGAGATAATGATGGACTTTGGGAAGAATACGATGTGATGGAGGTTTGCTCTGCAACAGGTTTTAGAAAAAATCCTAAAAAAGTACTTGATTTTTACGATGCAAGAAGGGCACAACTTCAAAATGTAAAGCCAAATCATGCTCATGAAAAAATCGCACAATTAAAAGAAAAATGGGGTAAAAACCTTTTTGTCATCACGCAAAATGTAGATGATTTGCTAGAGCGTGCAGGGTGTAAAGATGTGATTCATTTGCATGGCTTTTTGCCCGAACTTCGTTGCCTAAAATGTGAAGGAATTTTTAATATAGGCTATGAAAAATTCACAGATAAACAATGCCCAAAATGCAAAAGTAAGGATTTAAGACACAATATAGTCATGTTTGAAGAGCAAGCTCCTGCTTATGCTACGCTTTATTCTTTACTTCATCAAACTTCATTATTTATTAGCATAGGCACAAGTGGGGCGGTTTTGCCTGTGGGGCAGTATGCTTCAATGTGTGAAAAAAGTATTTTAAATATTTATGAAAAAGATGTGAATTTAGAGCGATATTTTGATAAAATCTATATAGAAGATATTATAAGCGCTATTGATAAAATCACACTTGATATAGAAAATTTTATGAAAGATGGTAATGTTTGATTCTTTTTTAAGTGGAGTTTTTTTGGGCTTTGGAGTGAGTGTGCCTTTTGGACCTGTAAATATTTTGATTTTAACTTATGCACTAAAAGCTTTTAAAAATTCCATAGCTGTAGGACTTGGAGCATTTAGTATAGATATGCTTTATCTTTTTTTGCTTCAATTTGGGCTTTTAAATTTCTTAGACAATGTCATTTTTATGCGTTTTTTGGCGATTTTTGGTTTTTGTTTTTTAACTTATATGGCGTATTTGATGCTAAGAAAAAAGAAAGAAAGCTTAAATTTAGAGCATAAAGAATTTAAAGAAAGTCTTTTGAAAAGTTATATTAAAGGTATCATTTTAAATGGCTCTAATCCTTATGTGATAGGTTTTTGGCTTAGTGCTACAGGCATAGTTTTAAGCAATCAACACACTTATTCTACGATACTGGGGCTTGTTGTTGCTATTCTTTTTTGGATAGGTGCTTTAGCTTTTGTTGTCGCAAAATACAGCTATCTTTTTAGTGCAAAGGTGATTCGTATTATCAATATAGTTTCAGCTTTGATTATAGAGTATTTCGCTCTGAGTTTATTATACAAAACTTTTATAGGATAAAAAAATGAATGCAAAAGAATTTTTAATCGAACTTTTAAAATTTAAATCTGTTACGCCAAATGATGATGGAGCTTTAAATTTCATCGCTATGGAACTGAGTGATTTTGAAGCTTTTTTTATAGAAAAAGAGGGGATTAAAAATCTCTTGCTTACTAAGAAATTTAATGATGAGGGTGAGCATTTAGCTTTTGGTGGGCATGTAGATGTCGTTCCTGCGGGTGAGGGTTGGAAAAATGATCCTTTTGAGCCTTTGGAGGAAGAAGGCTTTATCTATGCAAGGGGTGCACAGGATATGAAAAGTGGCGTAGCTGCTTTTATCGATGCTGTAAAGGATGTTAGCTTTAAAGGGCGGAGATTAAGCCTTATTTTAACAAGCGATGAAGAAGGCGAGGCAAAATACGGAACAAAAGCTGTTTTAGAATGGATGAAAGAAAAAAATATGCTACCTGATTATGCTGTGGTTGCTGAACCTACTTGCGTAAAAAAAATGGGCGATAGTATCAAAATAGGGCGTCGTGGTTCTATCAATGGAAAACTTTTAATCCGTGGAAAACAAGGGCATGTTGCTTATCCTGAAAAATGTATCAATCCTGTGCATGATTTTGCACCGGTTTTAAAGCTTTTAGCGGGTTTTGATCTTGATCCAGGTAGTGCTGAATTTAGTCCTTCAAAAATCGTTATAACTGATATTCGTGGAGGTATGGGGGTATGTAATGTAACGCCAAATGATTTAAAACTTATGTTTAATGTACGCAATTCCCCTGATACAAGCTTAGAAGATGTAAAAAGTTATGTAGAAAAAATTTGTCATGGTTTAAACTATGAGTTAGAGCTAAAACAATCAAGCGAAGCTTTTTTGACAAATATCGATAATAAAATCGTTCAAAAAATGAATGAAAGCGTTCAAAAAATCACTCATGAAGTGCCAGAGCTTAATACCAAAGGCGGTACAAGTGATGCAAGGTATTTTGCAAAATACGGTGTAAAGGTAGTAGAATTTGGGGTTTGTAATGATAGAATTCACGCTATTGATGAAAGGGTAAGTATAGAAGAATTTGAAAAACTTTGTCTTGTTTTTAAAGACTTGATAGAAAATTTTTAAAGGTTTAGAATGATTGAGGAAATTTTAAAAGATAGTGATTATAAGCTAGATCTATTTAGTAAAAAAGCTATTGCTGAATTGGAAACTAAAATTATAGCTAAAACAAACAAAAATAACCAAATTATATACTATACTAATTGCCTTATCCGCGATAAAGAAATTAAACTTACGCCAGAAGAAATTGTGCGCCAGCTTTATATCGATAAGCTTTTAAATGAATATAACTATCCTAAAGATATGATAAAAATTGAATTTGGTGTGCATTTTGGACGCGAAGTAAAAAGGGCTGATATTGTGATAATGGATAAAATCCAAATCACAGTCCCATACATCATTATAGAAGTAAAAAAGCCAAAGTTGAAAGATGGCAAAGAACAATTAAAAAGTTATTGTAATGCTACAGGTGCAACTATGGCTGTGTGGTGTAATGGTAAAGAAATTAGCTATTATCATAGAAAAGATCCAAATTATTTTGAATCTATTCCAAATATTCCTGCATCAAACCAGATATTACCGGATCTGTTGAAAGTAAAATTTACCTTTGATGATTTGATTAAAGAAGATATTTTAAAAAGTCAAAAGCGAAGTTTAAAGAATTTAGTTACAGAAATGGAAGATGAGGTGTTGGCAAATGCTGGAGTTGATGTATTTGAAGAATGTTTTAAGCTTATATTTATAAAACTTTTTGATGAGCTAGAGGGTGCAAGAGATAGAACAAAGAGCTTAGAGTTTAGAAATTATGGAGAGTCTGATTCTGAACTTAAGCAAAAAATAGAAAAACTCTTTGATAAAGCAAAGAAAAAATGGGAAGGTGTATTTAATAATGATGAGAAAATTAAACTTTCTCCTTCGCACCTAAGTGTATGTGTATCATCATTGCAAAATGTAAAGTTATTTAACTCAAATTTAGAAGTGATTGATGATGCTTTTGAATATCTAGTGAATAAATCCTCAAAAGGTGAAAAAGGGCAATATTTTACTCCGCGTTATGTAATAGATATGTGTGTAAAAATGCTAAATCCCAAAAAAGATGAAAGTATGATAGATACTGCAAGTGGAAGTTGTGGATTTCCGATACATACTTGTTTTTATGTGTGGCGTTCAATTTATAAAGAAAGAGGCATAGAAGCAAGTCATCTCTTTACAGCCCAAGAAAAGATTTCTGAGTGTCAAGATTATGTAAAAGAAAAAGTGTTTGGTATAGATTTTGATGAAAAGAGTGTGCGCGTATCAAAAATGCTTAATCTAATTGCAGGTGATGGGCATACAAATGTTTTGTATTTAAATTCCATTGACTTTGATAGATGGGATGAGTGGGTAAAAGATGATGAAGATTGGCAAGATGTGTATTTTGAAGGTTTTAAACGCTTAAAAAATTTAAGAGTAACTAAAAATCAAAATAGAGATTTTAATTTTGATGTTTTAATGGCAAATCCGCCTTTTGCAGGAGATATAAAAGAGAGTAGAATTTTAGCTAGATATGAGCTAGGCAAAAAAGAAAATGGCAAACCTCAAAGTAAGGTAGGAAGAGATATTTTATTTATTGAACGAAATTTAGATATGTTAAAGCCTGGTGGTAGAATGGCTATTGTATTGCCACAAGGGCGTTTTAATAATTCAAGCGATAAATATATAAGAGAATTTATCGCACAAAAAGCTAGAATCTTAGCGGTTGTAGGACTTCATGGAAATGTCTTTAAGCCACACACGGGGACAAAAACAAGTGTTTTATTTTTACAAAAATGGGATGATAAATTATGTCCAAAGTGTGAGGACTATAATATCTTCTTTGCTACTATGAATGAGCCTAGTAAAGATAATTCAGGCGAAAAGATTTATTACCCACTTTTAGATTCTCATGATCATTTAGTAGTAAAACATGATTTATTTCATCCGCATTTAGAAGGAGATGAGCCTATAAAACAAAAAGATGAAAGCCAAGAAGAGTTTGACAAAAGAATACAAGAATATAGATTAAATGTAGAAAAATATAAAGACTTGCAAAAAGATGGCATAGCTGAAGCTTTTATTGAATTTGCAAAAGCAGAAAATTTGAGTTTTTGGAAAGAATAAGTGAATGAATAATATGAAAGAATTTAAAATTTTTTGCGATGAAAGCAATCATTTATTTTACAAAGATAATCCAACTTTGTGTTCAAGGGTTATGGTATTAGGAGCGCTTAAAGTTCCATCATCTGAAATTATTAAAATTAATAAAACAATTAAATATTTAAAGCATAAATACAAATATAATAAAGAAATTAAATGGACAAAACTAAATTTAAGTCAAAAAGGTTTTTATGATGAATTATTAGAATTCTTTTTTTCTTCTGTATATATGTGGTTTAAAGCTGTATTAATTCCAAATAAAACCATTCTACAACATGATATTTACAATCAAGGAGATCATGATTTATTTTATTATAAAATGTATTATCAAGCATTGCATAATTTAATAGATATTGATACAAAAATAAAAATATATCTTGATTATAAAGATACGAAGAGTGGAGATAAAATAAAAGGATTGGAAAAAGTTTTGTTTAATAAATTTAAACAATCAGTAAATATAAAAATTTTTACAATTCAATCACATGAATCAAATATTGTTCAACTTGTGGATTTGTTAATAGGTGCTATTTCATACAAAGCAAGAAATGATATAGAGCATGTAAGCGAAATAAAAAATTATATTATAAATAAAATTGAAACATTGGCAAATATTGAATTGGATGCAGGAACGCCACCTTGGGAAAATAAATTTAATATTTTTAGGATTCAATTGAGTAAAGGTGAACAATAATGTATCACCTCTTGGATTTTAGCACTTGTAAATGTGAAAATGAAAAATTTGACTTAGCTTATAAAATTTTCAAACAAGACTTTATTGAGGTTCCATTGTATTTAGCAGGTTGTATTTATATAGATCCGCAATCACATAAGAAGCATAAGGGGAAAGAAAAGATATTTTGGCATATCACAACACGAGAAAACAAACAAAATAAAACAAGGGAGTTTGATAGCCAAAGAGCTTGCAGAATAAATTGGATTAAACAAATTATTATCAATCATACTCATCCCGAAATTAAAGCTTTTTATTATAAAGAGAAACGGGCAATCCGTTTTTATTTGTGGTTATATAACCATAATTTTATAGTTATTTTACAAAAGCTAGGCAGAAGTAGTTCATTTTTAGTGACAAGTTTCTACATAGATAAAGGATATAATAAAAATATTTATGAAAAAAGATATAGAAATTATATAAACGGAAATGATATAGAGCTAAAGAATTGCGAATGGTTTTAGGGGTTTGGTGCAGATTTAGGCATCTGCAAGAAGCATAAAAGCTAGCCATCTCTTTCTACCACCGGTAGTTGAGCTTTATAATTATAAATATTTTTTACTTAGATTGAAATAAAAAAAGGAATAAAATGAATCTAAACCAAACTTTGCAGGAAAAATATCCACATTTAGAAGTAAGTGTATTAAAGCTTAGTGAAGTGAAAAAAAATATAGATTTTCGCATAGATGATAGTTTTTGGACAATGAAGCTTATTTATAACAATAAGTTGAACTATAAAAAAATAGGAGAATGTTTATTAAAATCTCAATATGGTATTTCAATAAATATGAATGAAGAGGGCGATGGTATCCCTATTTATAGAATGAATGACATTGATAATATGCTTTGTAATTTTGAAGTCAAAAAATATGCTTTAATTGATAAAAATGAATTGCAAACTTTTAGGTTAAATTATGGAGATGTTTTGTTTAATAGAACAAATTCCTATGAGTTTGTGGGCAGAACAGGAATTTTTTATAACAATAGAGAAAACTTTGTTTTTGCTTCATATTTAGTAAGGCTTGTTTGCAATAAGGAAATTCTGTTGCCAGAGTATCTTACAGTTTTTTTAAATACGCATATTGGTAAAAAAGAGATAAGAAGAAGGGCTAGACCATCAATTAATCAAGCTAATGTAAATCCTGAAGAATTAAAAGAAATTAAAATTCCCATTTTCCCTATGGAATTTCAGTTAGAAATTCAAAATTTGGTAAAAGATTCTCATAAGGCATTAGAAGAAAGTAAGGAGTTATATAAAAAAGCAGAGGAAACTTTATACCTTGAGTTAGGACTTGATCCAAAGAATCCATTGCAAAGTTTGCTAGATTCTAAAACAAATAATCCTACAAAATCACTCAATATCTCTATACACACATTAAAAGAATCTTTTCTAAAAACAGGAAGATTGGATTCTGAATATTATCAAAGTAAATATGAAGACATAGAAAAGATGATTAGAAGTTATAAAGATGGCTTTTGTAATTTAAAAGATTTAGTTAATGATATTTCAAGTGGTTTTGCATTTTCAAGTGATGACTACCAAGATGTTGGAGAGCTTGTATTAATTAGGATTAATAATATAAAAAATGCTACGCTAGATTTAAGCAATGTTATCTATCTTAAAAATGAAGCTTATAATTTAAGCCCTAAAGATAAAATAAAAAAAGGTGATATTTTAATTTCTATGTCTGGTAGCATTGGTTTGTCTTGTGTGGTTAGAGATGATATATCAGCTATGGTTAATCAAAGGATTTTAAAAATTTCGATTAAAAATTTTAATAGTGATGTTTTGGTATTGCTTTTAAATTCTTTTATTTGTAAAATGCAATTTGAGAGAATTGGTACTACAGGTGGGGTTCAAACAAATCTTTCTTCAATAGATATGCAAAATATCCTTATCCCTAAAATAGATTCTACAACTCAAGAAAAAATTGCAAAATATATACAAGAAAGCTTTAATTTAAGGAAAAAATCTAAACAATTATTAGATAATGCAAAAATTAAAGTAGAAGAGCAAATACAAGGAAAAATATGATTATCAATGGACAAAAGCTTGAGTTAAAAGAGCTTAAATTTATGGATTTTATCAAAGAAAAAGGCTTGAAAATAGAACTTATCGCCTTGGAATTAAATGGAGAGATTATACCTAAGAGTGAATTTGAAAATTTGATTTTAAAAGAAAACGATAAAGCTGAAATCGTAAGTTTTGTAGGAGGTGGATGATGAGAGTAAAATTCAATGGCAAAGAACTTGATACAGACTTTAAAACAAGTTTGGAATTTTTTGAAAATATCAGCAAAAATGAAAATGATGTATGGATTATCAATGGTTTTGCAACAAAAGAGAATATCGCTTTAAATGAAAATGATGAGCTTTTTTGTATAGAAAAAAATACTTTACCTCCAAAAGACGCACTAGATGCTATGATGAGAGCAAGACATACACCAAAGCTTCACGATAAACTTAAAAATGGGCGCGTGGCGGTGTGTGGTTTAGGCGGACTTGGATCACATATAGCGATAAATTTGGCAAGAAGTGGAGTGGGGTATTTAAAGTTGATTGATTTTGATGTTATTGAGCCTAGTAATTTAAATCGTCAAGCTTACCGTGTAAGTGATTTGGGCAAGTTTAAAACCGAAGCTTTAAAAGAGCAAATTAGCGAAATTAATCCTTATATCAGCGTTGAAATTTGTACTTTAAAAATCGATGAGGATAATTTAGAGTCTTTGTTTAAAGATATAGATATAGTTTGTGAAGCCTTTGATAGTGCTATCGCAAAAGCAATGATAGCGCAAAATTTTCATAGATTTTACAAAGATGGTATTTTAATCTGCGCTTCAGGGCTTGCGGGCTATGGTGATAGCAACAGCATACAAACAAGAAAAATTGCTAAAAATTTCTATGTGTGCGGGGATTTGGTAAATGGTGCTAAGGTGGGAAATGGACTTATGGCGCCAAGGGTAAATATTTGCGCAGGACATCAAAGTAACCTTGTTTTAGAGCTTTTAGCAAATAAGGAGTAAAAATGCAAGAAAATTTAAAAAACGATAAATTAAAAATAGGCAAATACGAGTTTGATTCAAGATTTATTTTAGGTTCTGGAAAATATTCGCTAGAGCTTATAAAATCAGCTATAGAAGAAGCTAAAACACAGATTATCACTCTAGCCTTACGCCGTGCAAATACAGGGGAAATTGCTAATATACTTGATTATATCCCTAAAAATATCACACTTTTACCCAACACTTCAGGCGCAAGAAACGCCGATGAAGCTTTACGCATTGCAAGGCTTTCAAGAGAGCTTGGTTGTGGAGAACTTATCAAGATAGAAGTGATAAGCGATAGTAGGTATTTGCTGCCTGATAATTATGAAACGATTAAAGCTTGTGAGCTTTTAGCTAAAGAGGGTTTTACGCCCCTACCTTACATGCATGCTGATCTTTACGCAGCTAGAGCTATGCGTGATGCTGGAGCTGCGGCTATCATGCCTTTAGCAGCGCCTATTGGGAGCAATAAAGGTTTATGTGCTAAGGAATTTATACAAATTTTGCTTAATGAAATTGATTTGCCTATCATTGTAGATGCGGGTATTGGAAGTCCTTCACAAGCTTGTGAAGCTATGCAAATGGGAGTAAGTGCGGTGATGGTAAATACAGCCATAGCTGAAGCAAAAGATGTTGCTTTAATGGCTAAAGCGTTTTCTTTGGCAGTAAATGCGGGAAGAGCGGCTTTTTTAGCAGGTTTGGCAAGTGTGAGTAAAGCTAAAGCAAGTTCTCCATTAACAGGCTTTTTAAGGGATTGATTATGCAAGATTATATGCAGTATTTACCTCATATGCAGGAAATAAAAAGCGAAATTTTAAACAAGGTTTTAACTCAAGTTCAAAGTTATGATGAGAGTCAATTTAGCGCTAAAGATGTTAAAAATGCTTTAAATCAAACACATTTAAGCATAGAGCATTTAAAAGCTTTGCTTTCAAGTGCAGCAGAAGATTTCATAGAAGAATTAGCCTTTAAATCCGCTAAAGTCAAGCAAAAATATTTTGGAAATTCTATCTCTCTTTTTACCCCACTTTATTTGTCAAATTATTGTAATTCTAAATGTGTTTATTGTGGTTTTCAAAAAGGTAATAAAATCGCAAGAGCCAAGCTAAGTGAAGCTGAAATTCACGAAGAAATGCAAGCCATTGCTAAAAGTGGTTTAGAAGAAATTTTAATGCTAACAGGCGAGGGTAGGGAGTTTGCAAGTGTAGAATATATAGCAAATGCTTGTAAAATAGCTAGAGAGTATTTTAAGGTTGTAGGCGTTGAAATTTATCCTATGAATGAAGATGAATATAAAATTTTGCATGAAAAGGGTTGTGATTATGTGACTGTTTTTCAAGAAACTTACAATGCTTTAAAATATTCTAAAATTCATTTAGCTGGTGAAAAACGCATTTTCCCTTATCGCTTTAATGCTCAAGAAAGAGCTTTAAAAGCGGGTATGCGTGGAGTGGCTTTTGGCGCACTTTTGGGTATAGATGATTTTAGAAAAGACGCCCTTGCTACGGCACTTCATGCGCATTTTTTACAACAAGCTTATCCTCATGCTGAAATTTCTATTTCAGTACCACGTTTAAGGCCTATTATCAATAATGCTAAAATTCATCCTAAAGATGTGAGTGAAAAACGCCTTTTGCAAGTACTTTGTGCTTATAGACTTTTTTTACCTTTTGCAGGCATTACCATTTCAAGTCGTGAAAGAATAGGCTTTAGAGATGAGGTTATTAAGCTTGGTGCTACTAAAATGAGTGCAGGAGTGAGTGTGGGTATAGGTGAGCATAAGGGTGAGAAAAAGGGTGATGAGCAGTTTGAAATTTCAGATGATAGAAGCGTAGATGAAATTTTAGCTATGCTTAAAAGATCCAATTTACAAGCTGTGATGAGCGATAGTATCTATGTGGGATAAAAAAATCATCGCCATAAGCGATAGAAAATGTGTAGAAATAGACTTTTTAAAGCAGATTGAAAAACTTGCTAAGGCTAAGGTAGATGCTATAGTTTTAAGAGAAAAAGATTTAAGCGAATTTGAGTATTATGATTTAGCAAAAGAAGTTTTAAGCATTTGCGTAAAGCAAAAAGTGACTTGTTTTTTGCATTTTTTTGATAGGGAGTGTTTAAAATTGGGGCATCGTTATTTTCACGCACCGCTTTCTTTGCTAAGAAAAGAGCCTAAATTAATAAAATATTTTCATATACTTGGCACTTCAGTCCATAGTAAAGAAGAGCTTTTAGAGGCGATGAGTTATAAGGTAAATTATGCTTTTGTAGGGCATATTTTTGAAAGTTCTTGCAAGGTGGGTTTAGAGCCTAAAGGGATTGATTTTTTAAAATCCTTGCTTGAATTTAGTCAAATTCCACTTTATGCTATAGGCGGTATCAATACTCAAAATATAGAAAATTTTAAAGATATAAATATAGCAGGCGTTTGTATGCGTGAAATTTTAATGAAAGAAAAAGATCTTAAAAAGTATCTTTTAGAATGTAGGCAAAATTTACGATGAATAAAATTCTTTCTTTACCAGAAGATTTAAAGCAATTAAAAGGTGTCAATTATAAAAAAATTAAATCTTGCACTTTTGCTAAATATACACAAACGGATACTTCGCATTCTACTTTTGTTAATGTAGGAAGTCATCTTTTAACTTTTGTTCGCAAAGGATATAAAATTTTACACACTGCATCAAAAGATTATAAGATTAACTCTTATGAAACTTTGTTTTTAAAAGCTGGGAGCTATACTTTAAGCAATGTAGGACTTAGTAAAGGAGTTTATGAAGCTTATTTATTTTTTTTTGACAATGCATTTTTAATTGAACTTATTTATAAGTATAAAGATTTTTTTAAACTAGATCAAAAGTTTCAAAACTATGAAATTTTTTGGGTAAAAAATGATAAGATTTTGCAAGGAATTTTGGAAAGTTTTTCACCGCATTTTGAAGAAAATACGCAAATTTTAGATCCTATAGTGAGTTTGAAATTTGAAGAGATTTTTTTACATTTGCTTTTAAATAAGAATATTTATTTTATTAGTTTTTTATCAGGAATTTTAAAAGAATTTCGCCTCGATCTTTCCCAACTTTTTGAGTATTGCGGTAGAGAATTTTTAAGCGTAAATGAAATGTCTAATTTTGCGAAATTAGATTTAGCAACTTTTTCTAAAGAATTTAAGAAATGTTTTGGACAAAATCCTAAAAAATGGTTAGATGAAAAAAGGTTGCAAAAAGCAAAGATTTTACTTAAATTTTCTAAAAAAAATATTAATGAAATAGCTAATGAGTGCGCTTTTTCTTCGGTAGCTTGGTTTATTGAAAGATTTAAAGAGAAATATGAGCAAACTCCTAAGCAATATCAAAAGACAAAAAACTTGTATTTTTTATCAAAAAACTAGCACATTTTTTTTATCCAAATAAATATAATTCAATGAAAATATTTTTAAATAAAGGAGAAAATATGAAAAAATATGTTTTAAGTTTAGCGCTTCTTGGAAGTTTGCTTGGTGCAAGTGAATTAAAATATCAAGAATTTGATGGTTTTAAAAACCCTGAAAGTATTTTTGTAGATAAAAACTATGTTTATGTATCTAATGTAGGAGAAAAACTTGAACCTTTGGCGAAAGATAATGATGGATTTATTTCTAAACTTGATAAAAATGGCAAAGTGCTAGAATATAAATTTTTAACCCATCTTAATGCACCAAAAGGTATGATGGAGATTGGAAAAACTCTTTATGTGGTAGATATCGATGTTTTACGCGGTTTTGATCTTAAAACTAAAAAAGAAATTTTTAATTTACCTATTAAAGGTGCAATCTTTTTAAATGACATAGAAAAATTAGACGACAATACGCTTTTGGTTAGCGATACTGGCACAGGACTTATTTTAAAGGTTGATTTAAAAACTAAGCAATATGATGAATTATTAAAACTTGATTTAGCAAAATTTGGCGGTCCAAATGGGTTATATCTAGATAGAAAAAAACATAAGCTTTTTATAGCTGGTTATCATCCTGATGGTGTAAGTGGCGGTGTTGTAATGGCTTATGATTTAAATACAAAAGAACTCAGTATAATTAAAAATGAAAAAGAATCTTATGATGGAATAGTTCCTTATAAAGATGGTTTATTGGTAAGTTCTTGGGGAAATAATCTAAATGGATATATTTATAATTTAGATAATGTTAAATCTGTAAAACTTGAACTTCCTTTGATGAAAGGTCCTGCAGATATATTTATTGAAGGTAATATTTTATGGATTCCTAAGATGGCAGAAGGTAAAATATTCAAAGTAGAACTTAATAAATAAGGCTTTTATGGCTTCTTTTAAAAAGATATTTTGGATTAATGTTATTATTGTTATTATTGTAGCTTTTAATCTTAGAGCCCCAATTACTGCAGTGGGGCCTATTATTGATATTATTAAAGATAAGTATTATTTAAACTCAACCGTAGCGGGCATACTTACAAGTCTTCCTTTGATAGCTTTTGGAAGTATTTCTTTTATTGTGGGGTATTTTTCTCCTATTCGTGCTATTGTTTTTGGAATTTTTTTAATTTTTTTAGGCGAAATTATTCGTTCTTATTTTGGTGTATATGGCTTATTTTTAGGAATGTTAGCAATGGGCTGTGGTATTGCAATTGCAAATGTTTTACTTCCTAGTTTTATTAAAGAAAAATTTCCAAAAAAAATGGCAAGTATAATGGGAATTTATAGTCTTGTTTTGAGTATTTCTTCGATTATGGGTATTGCTTTAGCTATACCTTTGCTTAGTGTATTTGATTTAGCTGGAGCTATGTTTTTCTGGGCTATTTTTTCTTTTATAGCTTTAGTAGTTTACTATCCTCAAGCTAAAAATGGTAGATTTTTTCGCATTAAGAAAAAAGCTCATAAAAAAATCAATCTTTTTACAAATTTAACAACTTGGAAAATTACTCTTTTTATGGGATTTCAAAGTTTTTTAGCTTATTCTTTGTTTTTTTGGTATGTTCAAATTGTTGTAGAAAAAGGATTTGATAAAGAATTTTCTACAAGTATGGTTTTATTTGCTCAACTTGTTGCAGCTCCAGTGTCTCTTTTTGGCCCTTTACTTTTAGGAAAATTAAGACAAAATTTACATACTTTTTACATAGCAGGTTTGTGCAGTATGTATGTGATCGCTTTTGGTATACTCTTTATTTTTGATAGCAAAATTTCTATTATTATTAGTGCTTTTATCATGGGTTTTCCATGGGGTGGAGTTTTTGGCATTGCGTTGCTTTTTATTGCACAAAAAAGCTCTAATGCTCAAATAGCAGCGAGACTTTCTGCTTTAGCTCAGGGTTTTGGATATTTAATTGCAGCACAAGGACAATGGATTATAGGTTTTTTGCATGATAAATTTGAAAATTTTTCATTTGCTATTTTGATGTTAGTTTTTGTTGGAATTTTAGTAAATATCTTTGGATATTTATCTTATAAAAGTCAAATTATCAAATAAAGCTTTTTGGATTAGCATATCTGCGCCATTTTTTTGGGTTATATTTTGCAATCTTGTAGAAATATTTTCTAGATTTAGTTTTAATATTGACTTAAAAAATTCATCAAGATTAATAGAGTTTTGCATAAAAATTTGACATAAAGCTTGATCTTGTAAAAATTTAGCATTAAAGTATTGATGATTTTTAGCTGCATAAGGATAAGGTATAAAAATAGTGGGTAAAGTATTAGCGCAAAGTTCAAAAAGAGTACTTGCACCTGCTCTTGATATAGCTAGATCTGCATTTTTCATTTTTTCTTCCAAATTTAAACTAAAATCAAAAATATCAGCTTGGATATTTAAGTTTTGATAATGTTTTTTGCACTTTTCAAAATCATTTTTTCCACATTGATGGATGATTTTGATATTTTGTTCTTGAAGTTTTGGTGCTAAATTTAAAGCTAGTTCGTTGATAAATTGAGCTCCTTGTGATCCTCCTAGGAAAATAATATTTTTTAATTCTTTGCGAATCCTAGCATTATCAAAAAATTTATCTGCTACGGGATAAGGGCTAATTTCTTTTTCAAAGGCGCTAAAAAATTTTGTAGCGAAAGGTTTTAAAAGCATATTTAAAGAGCCGCTTTTTGAATTTTGTTCATGTATAAAAAGAGGCAAATGTGAGAATAAAGCTGCAAAAGATGCAGGAGCTGCACTATATCCACCTACACTAAAAACGGCTTGGATGTGGTATTTTTTAAAAATTTCTCTACAATCTTTGGAGAGTTTTAAGGTGTGGAGTAAAGAACTGATTTTGCCAAATTTGCTTTGATTAACCACTCCTTTAGAGCTTAAAAAAAATTTTTCCTTAAAGCGTACTTCATTTTCAAACCAAGCTTTATCTTGACCATTTTGACTGCCTATGTATACACATTCTATATTTTTTTTAATCGCACTTTCTAATAAGCAACGCACTATGGCCAAATGTCCTCCAGTTCCACCACCTGTTAAAGCTATTGTCATAATTTAACCTTTTTTGAAATCATTAATACATATCCTATGCCTATACAAATTGCCCACATTGAACTTCCTCCATAGCTTAAAAGTGGAACCGCTACACCTTTTAGTGGAGTAAGAGAAATAATACCAAAAGCATTCATAA
Organism: Campylobacter sp. 2014D-0259; assembly: GCF_008000505.1. Lineage (NCBI taxonomy): Bacteria > Pseudomonadati > Campylobacterota > Epsilonproteobacteria > Campylobacterales > Campylobacteraceae > Campylobacter > Campylobacter sp. 2014D-0259. Next base: position 62,402 of record NZ_VOAQ01000024.1, on the reverse strand, counting down.
AGAAAGAAAAAAGTAAAAGTAAAGCTATACCTGAACAGAAAATAAAATCTTGTTTAGCTTCACATCTTCCTGCAATTCTAAAAATTCTTAAAATCATCCAAAGATAAATATAGCAAATAACTCCAAGACCTAAGAGTCCTATTTCTTCAGTAATTCCTGAAAGAACAAAGTCAGTATGCACTTCACTTAAAAAGCCTAATTTAAAAGTTCCAAGTCCTAGGCCTTCGCCAAACATTCCTCCATGGGCTATAGCATTTAAAGAGTGTGAAATTTGATAAGGCTCGCTATTGCTGCTTACTCTTAAAGCATTTGCCAGCCAATCAGGAAGCATAGGTAAAAAAGCATCTTGTATATTCCCCCACCAAGAAGCGATTCTTTGAATTCTTCTTTGGTTGCTAAAAATTACCATTATACCTATCATCATAATGATTAAAGTTCCAAAAGCAAAAAGCCTTTTACTAGCTCCTGCAAAAAAAGCTAAAGCTAGAATCAAAAAGAAAGAAATTACGCTTTGTCCTAAATCGTTTTGAGTGATATAAATATATCCTATAACTATAGAAGCTAAGATACAATAAGGCAGAAGAATTAAAGCCTCGTGTCTGATAGCTTTTTTGCTATCATCAATACGCCTTGTATAGCTCCATGCTAAAAAATAAATCAATCCTATTTTAAAAAATTCCACAGGAGAGATAGAGAGTGGGCCTAAGCGTATCCAGCGTTTAGCTCCTCCGCTAGCTGTTGCTAATACAGAAGGTAAAAATGGCAAAATGATGATAAAGATAAAAGAAATAATCAAAATAGCTAAAATAATTTTTTTAGAAAGTGCTTTATCAGGATCCAATCGAGAAATAAAAAACATTATAAGTATGCCACTAATTCCAAAAAAAAGCTGACGAATAAAAAAATGAAACTCGCTATAGTCAAGAAAAAGAACAGTAAAAGCTGTAAGAGAGTATGAAAATACTATTCCTATGGTGATTAAAATACAACTTAAATAAAATAATCTTTTATCAGCAACCATTATAATTATAACTTTTCTTTATTGGAATTAAAATTTTAAAAAGTTTTATTATAACTAAAATAAATTAAATTTTTTGCTAAGTTTTTGTAAGGAAAATTTGCTAAAATTAACAATAAAAATATAACAAAAAAGGCAAATTATGAATCAAATCCATAAAATTCTCATAGCAAATAGAGCTGAAATAGCTGTTAGAGTAATCCGTGCTTGTAGAGATTTGCATATTAAAAGTGTTGCAGTTTTTACAGAGCCTGATCGTGAATGTTTGCATGTAAAAATCGCAGATGAGGCTTATCGCATAGGAACGGATGCTATAAGAGGATATTTAGATGTTGCTCGTATTGTTGAGATTGCTAAGGCTTGTGGTGCTGATGCGATTCATCCTGGTTATGGATTTTTAAGTGAGAATTACGAATTTGCTAAGGCTTGTGAAAATGCTGGAATTATTTTTATAGGTCCAAAATCTGAAGTAATCCATAAGATGGGAAATAAAAATATCGCTCGTAAGTTAATGGCTAAAAATGGCATACCTATTGTTCCAGGGACTGAAAAATTAAATTCCTATAGCATGGAAGAAATTAAAATTTTTGCTGAGAAGATTGGTTATCCTGTTATTTTAAAAGCTTCAGGTGGTGGAGGTGGACGCGGAATTCGCGTTGTTCATAAAGAACAAGATCTTGAAAATGCCTTTGAATCTTGCAAAAGAGAAGCTTTAACATACTTTAATAATGATGAAGTATTTATGGAAAAATATGTAGTTAATCCCAGACATATAGAATTTCAAATTTTAGGAGATAACTACGGAAATATTATCCATCTTTGTGAAAGGGATTGTTCTATTCAAAGAAGACATCAAAAGGTAATTGAGATAGCACCTTGCCCTGGAATTTCAGATAATCTTAGAAAAACCATGGGTGTTACAGCTGTGGCAGCTGCTAAGGCTGTAGGTTATACAAATGCTGGAACTATAGAGTTTTTGCTTGATGATTATAATCGCTTTTATTTTATGGAAATGAATACAAGAATTCAAGTTGAGCATCCAATTACTGAAGAAATTACAGGTATTGATCTTATTGTAAGACAAATTCGTATTGCAGCAGGAGAAATTTTGGACTTAGAACAAAGCGATATTAAACCTAGGGGTTTTGCTATTGAAGCTAGAATTACTGCTGAAAATGTATGGAAAAATTTTATTCCAAGTCCTGGAAAAATAGGAGAATACTACCCAGCTCTTGGACCATCTGTTAGAGTTGATAGTCATATTTATAAAGACTATACTGTGCCGCCTTATTATGATTCCATGCTTGCAAAGCTTATTATTAAAGCAACAAGTTATGATTTAGCGGTTAATAAACTTGAGCGTGCTTTGAAGGAATTTGTGATTGATGATATTAGAACAACAATACCATTTTTAATTGCCATTACAAAAACAAGAGAATTTAGAAGGGGGTATTTAGACACCTCTTTCATAGAGACACATATGCAAGAATTATTAGAAAAAACAGAAGATCGTCATCAAGAAAATAAAGAAGAAGTTATAGCTGCAATAGCTGCTACGCTTAAAAAAATACGAGAAAGTAGGGAATAATAGATGGATTTTTTAGACAGTCTTAAAAGTATTAAAAAAGAAATGCAAGCTAACACCAATACTTCAAAATTAGCGAAGAAATCAAGCAAGAGTGGAGCAAGTGTAAAAAATTTAGAAAAACTAGCCAAAGATATTCGCGAAAAAAATCAAGAAACAAACATAGATAAGGAAATGCAAGAAATTTTCTTAAAGCAAGAAAAACTACAGGATGAATTTTCCGAATTTATCAAAAATACAGATATTAAGAAAATTTAATGCTTGAGATTGGTTTTTGTACTCTTGAAGATCAGTGTCCTTACTTAAAAGATAAACGCTCAAGAATAGAGTATAAATACATTGAAAATTGCTCTAAAGAAATCAATAATGAGCTAATAAAACGAGGTTGGCGTCGTTTTGGTAGGTATTTTTCACGCCCTATTTGTAAAGATTGTGATGAATGTTTAAGTCTTAGAATTTTAGTTAATGAATATAATTTTTCAAGAAGTGAAAGAAGGGTTATAAATAAAAATATTAACACCAAAGTTATACTTAGAACACCCAATTTAAGCAATGAACATTTGTTTTTATATGATAAATACCATCGTTTTATGGAAGAAAAAAAGAACTGGAAGCGTTATGATTTAAGCTTTAAACAGTATTATAATCTTTATGTTGATGGTTTTATGAATTTTGGATATGAGCTTGCATTTTATATAGAAGATAAGCTCGTTTGCGTTGATTTGATTGATATTTTAGAGGATGGAATTTCAAGCATTTATTGTTTTTATGATCCTGATTTTTCGTATTTTTCTTTGGGTAAATTTTCTTTGCTCAATGAAATACAAATAGCTAAAAAAATGAACTTAGATTATATTTATCTTGGGTATTTTGTAAAAAAGTGTCAATCTTTATCTTATAAAGCCGATTATACACCCAATGAAATTTTAAAAGGCACTAAAGAGCTTTTTGAAAATGAGGTTTTATGGGAGAAATAGATGCAAATCGTGCAAACTTTAGAAACTATCAATGTTAATACAGATGATATTAGCGTATTTCAGTATTTTAAAGACTTGATTACCAAAAATTTCACAAAGGTCATAGGACGAAAAAATAAAATTTTTTCTTTTTTTGAAGAAAATGAAATTCCACAGCGCCGTTATTTCTTAAAAGTTTTAGATCAAAAATATCGCAAAAGCACAAATGAAGGTATAGAGAATTTACAAGATGCTCATTTTAAAACTTTTAGATTAATTTTTGAGCAAAATAATATGCTTAAGCCTATGTTGTTTATCAAGATTGATTTTGTTGCGGGTAGAATTTTGATGAAGTTAAGCTCTAATGAAAAATTATTTATTACTTATATAAGAAATTATTTTCAAGATCATTATATAGAATATAATGAAATGACAAATATTCTAATTTTAGAATATAAAAACGAGAATACCCTTGAACTTTTTGAAGCTTTTGCAGATGAGAGCGAGCATTTAAAATATTGCGTGAATTTTGAAGTTGACCGCGAAGAGTATAAAAAATTTCGCCAAAATATTCACAATAAAGAAAATATGAAATGGAAATTTAATGCTTTAGCTAAGCTTTTTAGTAATTATTTTAATACTTTAGAATGCACTCCGCAAAATGATCTTAGTGAAATCAGACAAAAATATTTGATTTTGGTAAAACTTTATCATCCTGATTTTCATCAAGGAAAAAGTGCAATAGAAAAAGCTTACGCAAGAGAACAGTTTGAAAAAATACAAATTGCCTATGATAACTTAAAAGCACTTTATAAGAATAATACTTAAAAAAAATTAAATTAATCATTTTGGTTAATTTAATTTTTCTCTCTCATAAATTTTTCTTAATTTGCTATCTAGTTTAAAACAGAATTTAAAAAGTGCAGGTACTACGAGTAAGGTAAGCAAAGTCGAACTTATAAGTCCAAAGATAATGGCTATTGCCATAGGAGAATTAGCTTCATAGCCCGCACCCCTTGAAAGAGCAAGTGGGAGCATAGCAAAAATCATAGCAAAAGTTGTCATCAATATAGCCCTTAAGCGCGATTTTCCAGCGATTAAAAGAGCTTTATCGGGATCTAAACCTTCATGGCATTTTTTATTAGCTACATCTACGAGTAAAATAGCATTTTTCCCCACCATACCAAAAAGTAAGATGATGGCAATAAGTACAAAAAGTGAAAAATTATGCCCTGTGATAAAAAGCCCTATAGAAGCTCCGCCAAAGGCTAAAGGCATGGTTATCATGATGATTAAAGGCAGAATAAAACTTTCATAAAGTGCGGCTAAAACAAGATAAATTAAAACAAAAGCAAGTGCTACTGCCATAGCAAAACCTTGCACGGTTTCACCTAAAAGATTGATAAAGCCTGAAAAAGCATAGCTAAGACTTGGATTGTTATTTAAAATTTTATCCATATTATCTAGTAAAAGTTTTTGCACCGCTCCTAAGGAAAGATCATTCACTCCAGCTGTGATTTTCACAGAGCGGTTTTTATTGTAACGATTGATAGTTTTTAAATCTTTACTGTATATAAAATCCACCACGCTTGAAAGTTCTAAATTTATACCTTGGTTGTTTTTAATGCTAATGCGCTTTAAAGCTTCTATGTCTTTTTTAAATTCTGGAGCAAAACTTAGGATAATATCATCTTTTGAATTGCCTCTATCCATGCTTCCTACGCTAAGTTGCGAGAAAGAATACCCTAAAACCCCAGCGATATATTGAGGATTGACATCTAAAAGTTTGGCTTTTTCTTTGTTGATGTGTAAGGCTACTTCATCTTTTGTAGCATTAGCATTATCACTTATATCTACAATGCGTGCATTAGTGCCTAAAATTTCTTTTGCCTGAGAAGCAGCTTCTTTTAGAGTGTTTAAATCATCTCCTAAGATTAAAAATTGCACGGGATCATCAATACCTGCACCCTCTATCTTTGGAAGTTCTAAAATTTTGATTTTTAAACTTTCATCTTGAAATTTTTGACGATATAAACTTACTATGGCACTTTGTCTTAAATTTCTTTCGTCTAAATTTTTAAGTTTAACATAAATTTTAGCCTTTGTAGCATCTTTGGCATCATCATAGCCTACAAGTAAAAAAGCGTATTTGACATTGCTATCATTTTTGATTTTTTCAAGTAAATTTAAACTTTTTTCTTTCATGGCTTCTAAACTTAAATCCTTTTTGCTTTCAAGCAAAACTTGAATTTCACTATCATCTTCCATAGGTAAAAAATCAAGCCCTATGCGAGTGGCTAAAGCAAAAGAAAGCCCTATAAAAACAAGAGTGGCTAGGATAAATTTTACTTTATTTTGTAAAATTTTATAGAGTAAATTTTCATACTTTTGCTCTATTTTTTCAAAAAAAGCTTCTGTTTTTTCATAAAACTTGTTTTCTTTTGGATTTAAAAATCTTGCCCCAATACTAGGTATTAAAAATACAGAAACCAAAAAGCTTATAACTATCCCACTTGCAACGCTTATGCCTAAGGCATTGAAAAAAAGCCCTGATATAGAGTTCATATAAGAAATAGGGATAAAAACACAAAGTAAAACTATACTTATGCTTAAAACACTAAAACCTATTTCATTGATACCTAAAAAAGCAGCTTGTAAAGGCGGATAAGTTTTTAGTTTTTTAGCAATATTTTCAATCACTACTATAGCATCATCGATAAAAATTCCTATGCTTAAGGTTAAAGCTATAAAAGTTAAGCGGTTTAAATCATAGCCTAAAAGATCGATAATAAAAAAAGTTGAAATGATAGAAGTAGGTATAGCTATGCAAGCAATGAGAGTTGCACTTAAATTTCTTAAAAATAAAAACACGATAACAAGGGTTAGAAAAATCCCCAAAACCATATCAAAAATCACTTGAGAAAGGTGCTTGTGGATATTTAAGCTTTTATCATAAAGCATATTAATGCTTATATCTTTTGGAATTTGTTTTTCTAAAATAGGCAAGGCATTTTTGACATTTTTAATCATTTCAAGGGTGTTATAATTTGTGATTTTTCCGAGTTCTAAAAGCACCCCTTCTTTACCTTCGTATAAAGCACTTTGTTTTTCATCTTCATAAAGGCTTGAAATATTAGCAATATCACTTAAAAATACTCCTGTTTTTATGCGAAGATTACTAAGTTCTTCTAAATTTGTGGCTTCAAAATAGCCTTTAATGATATAGTTATCTTGATTGTTATTAAGTTCGCCAAGGGCTTGTTTAAAATTTTGACTTTTGATAATATTTGCTACATCAAGGGCGTTAAGATTGTATTTTCTAAGTTCATTTGGTTTTAATTCTATGCGAATTTGGGGTTCTAAAAACCCCTTAGCTTCGATTTTACCTACCCCTTCAACTCTTTGCAAAAAAGGCTTTATTTTGTCATTGATTTCACGCATGAGTTGTAATTTATCTTTAGAATATAAAAAAAGCGAAATAGCAGAACCAGAATCTGAACTGATTTTTTCAATTTCAGGCTTAGAAGGTAGGCTTAAAGTTCCTATTTTATCACGCACATCATTAGCAGCTACTTCAAGATTTTTACCTAGTTTAAACTCGACTACACTCACACTAAAATTATCATACGCAGCTGAGGTTATGGTCTTTACTCCATCAATCTCACTTAGAGCATTTTCTATTTCTTTGGTGACTTTTGATTCTACGAAATTTAAATCTCCATTTACCTTGCTTGTAATCTTTATAAGAGGTATGGAAACATTAGGAAATAAATTTACACTCATGCTAAAAGCAGAGATTAGCCCAAAAATCATAAGAGCTAAGAAAAACATTAGCACAGTAATTGGTCGGTTTATAGCTAGTTTAAACATTTTTAATCTTTAGTGATGATTCTACCTTCGCCAAAAAGCCCAGGTGTTAGATTTGTAGTTTGCACTTCAGCATAAATTTTTCTTGTTTTTACTTCTATGCTTGGATAAATAAGACTGATTTTTCCTTTCAATTCTGTACCATTTTGATCGATTTTATAAAAGAAATCATCGCCTAATTTAACTTTATCTTTGTATTTTTCATCAAAACTTAAAATCAGTTTGCTTTGTGGATAGGAAAAAATTTCTATCAAAGGTTGAGCTACTCCTCCTACTCCTTCGCCAACTTGTATAAATTTATTTGCGATGATAGCATCATAAGGTGCGCGCAATTCTTTTTTTGTCATGATATTTTTATAATAAGCTATATTGATTTTTGCTTTGTTTAAATTTAAATTAGCAGCATCAAACTTAGCTTTCATATCTTCATAGCTTTGTTTGTCTATAACATTTTCTACAGCTTTGATTTTTTGCATTTTGCTTTTGGTATTTTCATATTCTACAAGGGCAAGTTGATAAGAATTTTGAGCATTTTGAAGAGCTATTTTTTCACTTTCTTGATCAAGAGTAAGTAAAAGTTCTCCTTTGCTGACTTTTTGTCCAATTTCTACAGGAATTTTTTGAACTAAACCTATGCTTTCAAGGGCAAGTTTGCTTTGTTTTGATGCTTCTACATTGAAACTTGCGTAAATTTCTTCGCCAAAGGCGCAATTAAAAGCAAGAAGTAAAAATAGAATTTTTTTCATTCTTTAACCTTTGAATTAAGATCTATACCCGCATTAAAATAATAATTTGCTTTAGTAATTTCAAATTCATTTTTAGCAAGCTCTAAATCGCTTTGTGCTTTAAATTTAGCCTCTAAAGCTTGAAGATATTCCACATAAGAAACAAGTCCTGCTTGGTATTTTTTATCTACACTTTCAAAAGCCAAATTTGCAGCATTTAAGCTAAGATTAAGAGCTAAAATTTGTTCTTGTAAAACTTTTAAACTTTTGTCTAAATAATTTAATTCTTCTTTATTTTTTCTCTCACTAAATCTTGCGTTTGCATTGGCTATTTGAACGTTTAAACGCTCTTTTTCAACTTCTTTAGCCCTTGCATTGAAATCAAAAATTTTCCATTCCATACCTAAAATAAACTGATTACCTTGAGAATATTTTTCTAAGAATTGATCTGCTAAGTTTACAAAAGGAGCTGGAACTTTTGGATTATAATTGTTTTTATAAAAGTTAAAATTATCTTGAATATAAAATTTTGGAAAATATTCAGCTTTTGCTAAATTTACACTTTCTTTAGCAAGATTGATTTGTTCTTTAGCTATCATTACTTCATAGTTTTGACTTTTTTCTTGTTGCGGATTTTCTAAAAAAGCATTCCCTTGCACTTTAAAATCTGTATTGCTTAAAATTTTAATCTCTTTTTGTATATTGGCAAGTTTTAATTCATTTTGACTGAGCTCTAATAAGCTTAAATGATATTTGGCTTTAATGCTTTCAAGTTCATCTTTAGGGCTAAGTCCTGCATCGTAAAATTTTTGCAATCTTTCAAAAGTTGATTTTAAAAAAGCTACTTTTTGTTGATTGGCTAGTAAAATTTTTTCAAGACTTAGGGTGTTAAAATAAAGTGTGATTGCATTTAAGGCAAGGTAATTTTTGCTTTGTTCTTTGTCTAAAAGGCTTAATTTTTCTTTGCTTTCTAAAGCCCTTAAATTGGCCTCTCTAGCACCCCCATCAAAAAGCAAAAAATTAAGAGAAACTTTAGCAAATAAACTTTCTTGTGGATCGATAATGAAGCGATCTTTATTGTTGGCTACATAAGCTGAGTTTAGACTAAGAGAGGGTAGATAATTTCTAAAAGCTTGTTCTTTGTCCAAATTTGCTTGTTCGCTTTGCATTTGTTTAATGAGATAGGACTCATTATTTTGACTTAGTGCTATAAATTCGTGCAAATTAGAAGCTAACATTGCTAAGGGATAAAGAGCTAAAAACATAGCTGATTTTAAATATTTTTCAAACATTTGATATTTTAGTATGCTTTATATAAATTTCAATTGAAGTTTTTTATATAAAATAAAATTTATTTGTTTTAAACATAAATTTTGTTAAAATCCTAGCTTTAAAATTTTATATTTAGGATGAAATTTTGTCGGTAAAAAATATTAGAAATTTTTCTATTATAGCTCATATAGATCATGGAAAATCTACTCTTGCAGATAGGATTATTAGCGAGTGTGGTGCTATTAGCGATAGGCAGATGAGTTCGCAAGTTATGGATACTATGGATATAGAAAAAGAGCGTGGTATCACCATAAAAGCACAATCAGTGCGTTTAAATTATAAATTTAATAATGAAAATTTTGTTTTAAATCTTATTGATACTCCTGGCCATGTGGATTTTTCTTATGAAGTGAGTCGTTCTTTGGCAAGTTGTGAAGGGGCTTTACTTGTAGTAGATGCTTCTCAAGGTGTTGAAGCACAGACTATAGCTAATGTTTATATAGCACTTGAAAATAATCTTGAAATCATTCCTGTGATTAATAAAATCGATTTACCTAATGCTGATGTTGAAAAAGTCAAGCATGAAATCGAGCATATTATAGGTATAGATTGCAAAGATGCAATTTGCGTGAGTGCAAAAACAGGAGTGGGTATAAAAGAGCTTATAGAAACAATTATCACTAAAATCCCTGCACCAAAAACAGATGATGAAGCTCCTACTAAGGCTTTAATTTATGATTCTTGGTTTGATAATTATTTGGGTGCTTTGGCTTTGGTTAGGATTTATGAAGGAAATATAGCTAAAAATGATGAAGTTTTAGTCATGAGTACAGATAAAAAACATATAGTTCAAGATCTTTTTTATCCCCACCCTTTAAGTCCAATTAAAACTCAATCTTTACAATCGGGTGAAGTAGGCGTGGTGGTTTTAGGGCTTAAAACTGTAGGCGATGTACAAGTAGGCGATACTATTACTTTAGTAAAAAATAAAGCTAAAGAAGCCATAGGGGGTTTTGAAAAGGCTAAAGCTTTTGTGTTCGCAGGACTTTATCCCATAGAAACGGATAAATTTGAAGATTTAAGAGATGCTTTGGATAAGCTAAAGCTTAACGATAGTTCTATTACTTATGAGCCTGAAACTTCTTTGGCTTTAGGCTTTGGTTTTAGGGTAGGGTTTTTAGGACTTTTACATATGGAAGTGATTAAAGAAAGACTTGAGAGAGAATTTAATCTTGATTTGATTGCTACAGCTCCAACTGTGACTTATGAAATTTATCAAACCGATGGAGAGCTTGTTAAAATTCAAAATCCTAGCGAGCTTCCTCCTGTTAATAAAATCGATCATATAAAAGAGCCTTATGTTAAAGCCACTATCATTACTCCAAGTGAATTTTTAGGGAATTTAATCACTCTTTTAAATCGCAAAAGAGGAGTACAGGTTAAAATGGACTATATCACACCTGAGCGCGTTTTGCTAGAATATGATGTGCCTTTAAATGAGATTGTGATGGATTTTTATGATAAATTAAAGTCCTTAACAAAAGGCTATGCGAGTTTTGATTATGAACCTATAGAATTTAGAGTAGGGGATTTGGTAAAACTTGATATTAAAGTGGCGGGTGAAAATGTTGATGCGCTAAGCATTATCGTGCCTAATGAAAAAGCACAAAGTAAAGGAAGAGAACTTGTTAGCGCTATGAAAGAAATAGTTCCTAGACAGCTTTTTGAAGTAGCCATTCAAGCAAGTATTGGAAATAAAATCATCGCAAGGGAAACCGTTAAATCCATGGGTAAAAATGTGACAGCAAAATGTTATGGTGGGGATATTACTAGAAAAAGAAAGCTTTTAGAAAAGCAAAAAGAAGGTAAAAAAAGAATGAAAGCTATAGGTAAGGTAAATTTACCTCAAGAGGCTTTTTTGAGTGTTTTAAAGATAGATTGATGATAAATTTAAAACTTGGCTTGAAATTTGCTTGTATTTTTAATACAATTTTAAAATAATTTTCTAAGGAGAAAAAATGTTTAAAAAATTTTTGATTTTTATAGTGCCTATTTTATTTTTGAGTGCTTGCGCAACTAAACAAGATACTTTTGCTCAAGTTAATCAAATTTCTAAAAATTCTCAATGCAGTTCTTGTGAAAGTCCTGATGGCTTTGAAGCAAAGATTAAAGGGCTTTTATACATTAGCGATGTTGGAATTCAATGTTGTGCCAATAAACGCACTTTAGACACTGGTATTGCTTTAAAAAAGGTTTATTTGCATAGATTTTATGATTTAAAAGAAGGGCAAAAAGTTTTAAATGCTAAAGGGAAAAAGTTATTTGTTGATGTGAATTTTAATGCGGTATTTTATACTTATTTAAAACAAGAACTTGAAGCTAGAGGAATAGTTGTGCTTGACAATAACGATCAAAATTCACCTTATGTGAGTAAGATTGATTTAGAATTTATATCTTATGGAGCAACTCAAGATGCTACAGGATTACATTCAAAACTAGTAGGAGTTTTACAAGTTAGCGATATAAACAAAAATAAGAAATTTACAATCCGCACCAAGCAAGATGTACAAGGTTTCGATGATCTAAAAGAAACAACTTTTTATACTCATTTGTTAATAAAACAAATGGCAAATAAAGCAGCTAGTTTAATCTCTGAACTTTGAGGTGTATAAATTGCGGAGCTTTTGCTCTGCTTTGCTTTTGTGATTTATGTGAGCTAGAGCTTTCTGAATTTTCCTTAAATGTAAGAAAGCTTGATAATAATTTCAAAGTCTATTCTTTTTATAAATACCATGAAATACAACACTTGCTTCACTCTAAACATTATTTTTATGGTTATTTCGTTTATAAAATGCTTGCTAAATTAAGTTTTGCAAAATTTAAAGATTTTTTTGATCCTAGAATGACAATTAATGTTATAGCTTTAGATGATAAGGTTGAAGATATGCTTTATTCACATTCTGCTATTTTAGCTAGATATCTTAAAACAAAATTTGTAAAACCTGTTTTTAATGTTTTAAAAGCACAAAATCATATTAAATATTCTGGAAAAAGTTTAGAATTTCGTCAAAAACATAAAAGAAATTATAAACTCTTAAAAACCATTCAAGAACCTGTAATTTTGGTAGATGATATTGTAACGACTGGTTCTAGCCTTTTGGAAGCTAAAAAAGTTTTAGAAGAAAATAAAATTTCTGTACTTTTTGCTCTTGTTTTAGCTGATGCAAAAGTTTAATATGCTATAATCAAAACTTTGAACTAATAGAAGGATTTTTATGGAGAATATTTTTAGCAAAGATTCTGATATTGAACTTGTAGATATAGAAAATTCTATAAAAAGTAGTTATTTAGACTATTCTATGAGTGTTATTATAGGTCGTGCTTTGCCTGACGCAAGAGATGGTTTAAAGCCTGTTCATAGAAGAATTTTATATGCTATGCAAAATGATGAGGCAAAAAGTAGAACAGATTTTGTCAAATCAGCCCGTATAGTGGGTGCTGTTATAGGCCGTTATCACCCACATGGAGATACAGCAGTTTATGATGCTTTGGTTAGAATGGCTCAAGATTTTTCTATGAGATATCCAAGTATTACAGGACAAGGCAACTTTGGATCTATAGATGGTGATAGCGCCGCTGCGATGCGTTATACTGAAGCAAAAATGAGTAAACTTTCTCATGAGCTTTTAAAAGATATAGATAAAGATACGGTCGATTTTGTTCCAAATTATGATGGTTCAGAAAGTGAACCTGATGTTTTACCTTCTAGGGTTCCAAATTTATTATTAAATGGTTCAAGTGGTATAGCTGTAGGTATGGCGACAAACATCCCACCTCATAGTTTAAATGAGTTGATAGATGGACTTTTATATTTGCTTGATAATAAAGATGCAAGCTTGGAAGAGATTATGCAGTTTATTAAAGGTCCAGATTTTCCAACAGGTGGAATAATTTATGGTAAAAAAGGCATTATAGAAGCTTATCGCACAGGGCGTGGTCGTGTGAAAGTGCGAGCTAAAACTCATATTGAAAAAAAGACAAATAAAGATGTTATTGTTATAGATGAGCTTCCTTATCAAACCAATAAAGCTAGGCTTATAGAGCAGATTGCAGAGCTTGTTAAAGAAAAGCAAATTGAAGGAATATCTGAAGTAAGAGATGAGAGTAATAAAGAAGGAATCCGCGTTGTTATAGAGCTTAAACGTGAGGCTATGAGTGAAATTGTTTTAAATAATCTATTTAAATCTACCACTATGGAAAGTACTTTTGGTGTGATTATGTTGGCAATTCACAATAAAGAACCTAAAATTTTCTCTTTGTTAGAACTTTTAAATCTTTTCTTAACCCATAGAAAAACAGTTATTATTAGAAGAACGATTTTTGAACTTCAAAAGGCAAGAGCAAGAGCTCATATTTTAGAAGGTCTTAAAATTGCACTTGATAATATAGATGAAGTGATTGCTTTAATTAAAAACAGTTCTGATAATAATACCGCAAGAGATTCTTTGGTAGCTAAATTTGGTCTTAGTGAGCTTCAAGCCAATGCTATTTTAGATATGAAACTAGGTCGTTTAACAGGACTTGAAAGAGAAAAAATCGAAAATGAACTTGCAGAATTAATGAAAGAAATTGCAAGACTTGAAGAAATTTTAAAAAGTGAAACCTTGCTTGAAAATTTAATTCGCGATGAATTAAAAGAAATTAGAAGTAAATTTGATGTGCCACGTATTACTCAAATTGAAGATGATTATGATGATATTGATATTGAAGATTTGATTCCTAATGAAAATATGGTTGTAACTATTACCCATCGTGGTTATATTAAGCGTGTGCCTAGTAAACAATATGAAAAGCAAAAACGAGGCGGAAAAGGAAAATTAGCCGTTACGACTTATGATGATGATTTTATAGAAAGTTTCTTTACGGCAAATACACATGATACGCTTATGTTTGTAACAGATCGTGGACAGCTTTATTGGCTTAAAGTTTATAAAATTCCTGAAGGCTCAAGAACGGCTAAAGGAAAAGCAGTGGTAAATCTTATTAATTTACAAGCTGAAGAAAAAATCATGGCTATTATTCCAACCACGGATTTTGATGAGAGTAAATCTTTATGTTTCTTTACTAAAAATGGTATTGTAAAGCGTACAAATTTGAGTGAATATCAAAATATCAGAAGTGTAGGAGTTAGAGCGATCAACTTGGATGAAAATGATGAGTTGGTAACTGCTATTATTGTTCAAAGAGATGAAGATGAAATTTTTGCCAGTGGTGGTGAAGAAAATTTAGAAAATCAAGAAATTGAAAATTTAGATGATGAAAATCTTGAAAATGAAGAAAGTGTAAGCACACAAGGTAAAATGCTCTTTGCAGTAACCAAAAAAGGTATGTGTATCAAATTCCCACTTGCTAAAGTACGTGAAATCGGTCGTGTAAGTCGTGGGGTGACGGCTATTAAGTTTAAAGAGAAAAATGACGAATTAGTAGGTGCAGTTGTTATAGAAAATGATGAGCAAGAAATTTTAAGCATAAGTGCAAAAGGTATAGGAAAACGCACCAATGCTGGAGAATATAGATTGCAAAGCAGAGGTGGTAAGGGTGTAATTTGTATGAAACTTACAGAAAAAACCAAAGATCTTATTAGCGTAGTTATAGTAGATGAAACTATGGATTTGATGGCTCTTACAAGTTCAGGCAAGATGATACGTGTTGATATGCAAAGCATTAGAAAAGCAGGGCGTAATACAAGTGGCGTCATTGTAGTTAATGTGGAAAATGACGAGGTGGTTAGCATCGCTAAGTGTCCTAAAGAGGAAAATGACGAGGATGAGTTAAGCGATGAAAACTTTGGTTTAGATTTGCAATAAGTTTAAAGTTGGAACGCTTATTGCTTTTTATTTTACTAATTACAATATTTTGAAGGTGTAAAAATGAAAAAAATTTATTTTATGCTAGCAATAGCAGGAATTTTCGCTGGTTGTGTACCAAGTGCAAACAGTGCAACTAAAAATTCAAGTGCAAATAGCACTCCTCCATCTCAAGATGTTATCGTGCAAAAAGTCGATAAAGATGATGTGCGTGATATTATCAGAGAAGAAAAGATGTTGGCTCCAGATGCTAGCGAAACGGAACTTAGTTTTACAGCAGTTGGTGAAGGAATTGCTCCAATGAATACAGTATCTACTGCTCAAGCCCTAGCTTTAGCAAAAAGAGCAGCGATTACAGATGCTTACAGACAACTTGCAAGTAAGCTTTATGGTGTGAAAGTAAATGGTAAAGATACTGTAAAAGATGCAATGCTTAGAAGTTCAACTATTACTGCGCAAGTAAATGGTTTGATAAAAAATGCAAGTATTATTGATGAGAATTTTAATCAAGGGCTTTATAGAGTAAACTTAGAACTTAAAATCGATGCAGACAAGTGGAAAGAATTGTTTGCTTATTAATCTTTCTTAGCTTTAAGCTTTTTGCCCAAGATGAATTTATTTTTTGGGCAGAGCTTTCTAGTAAAAATTTCATTCTCTTTCATCAAAATCAAAATTTATCCTTAGCAATGACGCAAAGTGAAAATGTTGAAGAACAATGGGTATGTGAAATTTCTTATAGTGATCAAGATATAAAAGTTTTACCTCGAACTTCTTTAGGATTAATTGATGATAATATGCCAAAAACAATTAAATTTAATTTTTTAAATTCTCATAAAGATGAGTTAAGCGATTGCTTTATAGGAGCTAAAATCAGTGTTAAGGATATTGTTAATACTGACTTATTACGTGCTCAAAGTGAAACTTATATTAAAATTTTACCCTTGCGTTTTACCGTGGAATTTGGCGAACAAAATGCGATAATTTATTATCTTAAAAAAAAGTAAATTCAAAA
Source organism: Campylobacter sp. 2014D-0259 (assembly GCF_008000505.1). Classification (NCBI taxonomy): domain Bacteria; kingdom Pseudomonadati; phylum Campylobacterota; class Epsilonproteobacteria; order Campylobacterales; family Campylobacteraceae; genus Campylobacter; species Campylobacter sp. 2014D-0259. The sequence goes on along the minus strand of NZ_VOAQ01000024.1, from coordinate 46,100 downwards.
TTAAGCGCAAATTGGATACTATAGCAGAAATTTTTTAAAAGGCTTAGGATGAATTTAGTCATAGTAGAAGATGATATTAATATGCGCAAATCCTTAGAAATTGCATTAGCAGAGTATGAAGAATTTAATATTAAATCTTATAAATCTGCTACTGAAGCTTTAAAAAAAATAGATGAGAATACAGATTTGATTATTACAGATATTAATATGCCAGGAATTGATGGCATAGAATTTGTTAAAGCCTGTGAAAATAAATATGATTTTATTATTATGACAGGAAATGCTACTTTAAGTCGTGCTATAGAAGCGGTTCGTTTGGGAGTAAAAGATTTTTTAACCAAGCCTTTTGATGTTGATACTTTAGTCGAGGCTATTAAGCGTGCTAAAATCATAAGAGAAAAAACAGCCGATAAAAAAAGCAAAAAAAATGAAAAAAAAGAAGAAAATAAAGATTTTTTTTCAACTTCTCCTAATTTAGAAAAAACATTAAATTTAAGTCAAAAAGCGGCTAAAACTGATGCCTCTGTAATGTTTTTTGGAGAAAGTGGAGTAGGAAAAGAGGTATTTTCTCGTTATATTCACACCCATTCTAAACGCTCTAATAAGCCTTTTGTTGCTATTAATATGGCAGCTATTCCTGCAAATTTGATTGAAAGTGAGCTTTTTGGTTTTGAAAAAGGTGCTTTTACCGATGCTAATGCAACTAAAATAGGGCTTTTTGAAATGGCTAATGAGGGTACTTTGTTTTTAGATGAAATTGGCGAAATGCCTTATGAAATTCAAGCCAAACTTTTAAGAGCTTTGCAAGAAAAAGAAATTACGCGACTTGGAAGTACGAAAAGCATCAAAATAGATGTAAGAATTATCAGTGCAACTAATGCAAATTTAGATGAAAAAATAAAAAATGGCGAATTTCGTTCAGATTTATATTATCGTTTAAACACTGTTCCTATTAATATCCCGCCTTTAAGAGAGCGCAAAGAAGAAATTTTAGGTATAGCTCAAAAGGTTTTAGAAGATACTTGTAAAGAATATGATTTTAAGGAAAAACAGCTCAGCCAAGAAGCTAAAAATGCTTTACTTGAATATGATTTTCCTGGTAATATTAGAGAATTAATATCCGTTGTACAAAGAGCTTGTATTTTAAGTGAAAATGATGAAATTTCAAGTGAAGATTTGTTCTTAGAAGCTAGAAGTATAAAAAAAGATGTAAAGAATTTAGAGAAAGAATTGATTTGTGAAGTTCTTTTAAGTGTAGATTATGACAAGGATCAAGCTTCTCAAATTTTAGGTATGGATATAAAAATTTTAAATGAAAAAATTAAAAAATATCAAATAAAGGATAGGTAATGTCAAAAAAACAAAAAATAGCCATTGTGGGTGCTACTGGTGCGGTTGGGGAAGAGCTTTTAAATGTTTTAGATGAACTTGATTTTCCAGTGGAAAGTATTTTACCTTTAGCAAGTGCAAAAAGTGTAGGTAGTGAAGTAGAATTTAAAGGCAAAGCTTATAAAGTCAAAGAACTTACTGAAAATGTATTTAAAGAAAATCCTATTGATATTGCTTTTTTTAGCGCAGGTGGAAGTGTGAGTGAAAAATATGCTAAATTTGCAGTAGAATCGGGTGCAGTTGTAATTGATAATACAAGTCATTTTAGAATGGAAAAAGATGTTCCTTTGGTGGTTCCTGAATGCAATCCTGAGGATATTAAAGATTGGAAAAAAACAGGGATTATTGCAAATCCAAATTGTTCTACTATACAAATGGTACAAGTTTTAAAACCTTTAAATGATGCATTTAATTTAAAGCGTGTTGATGTAAGTACCTATCAGGCTGCAAGTGGAGCAGGAAAAGAAGGAATGCAAGAATTGGTTGAAGCCATGCAAAGTTTTTTTGCTTTTAAACTTGATGAATTTGAACCTCAAACTTTTCCTTATACTTTAGCACTTAATCTTATTCCACAAATTGATGTTTTTATGGATAATGATTACACTAAAGAAGAACTTAAAATGGTCAATGAAACTCAAAAAATTTTACATAAAAATTTAGAAGTTTCAGCAACTTGTGTAAGAGTGCCTGTTTTAAGAAGTCATAGCGAAGCCATTACTATGCATTTTGAAAAAGAAATAGATGTAAAAAAAGCTAAAGAAATTTTAGAAAAAGCACCAAGTGTTGTTGTCATAGATGATCCTAAAAATAAAAAATACCCTATGCCTTTAATGACTAGCGATACTAATGAAACTTATGTAGGAAGAATTCGTGCTGATGTGTATGATAAAAAAATACTCCATCTTTGGTGTGTGGCAGATCAAATTCGTGTAGGTGCTGCAACAAATGCTGTGCGTATTGCGCAAAAATGGTTAGAATTAAAAAATAAATAAGGAAAAAAATGTTAGAGAAAATATTTGAATCTTTACTTGTTAGAAGTCGTATTGTTACAATTTTACCCGTAATTTTTGGTTTAATTGGAGCTTTTGTATTGTTTTTTATTGCAAGTTATGATGTTTTAAAAGTTATATTTTATACTTATAATTATTTTTTTGATGCAGGTTCTAATGTGGATTTGCATGAGGATGTGGTGGCTTTAATTATAGGAGCTGTTGATCTTTATCTTATGGCTTTAGTTTTGTTTATTTTTTCTTTTGGAGTTTATGAGCTTTTTATCAGCGAAATAGAAGAATTTAAACAAACAAAACAAAGCAAGGTTTTAGAGGTGCATAGCTTAGATCAATTAAAAGACAAGCTTGCAAAAGTTATCATTATGGTCTTAGTGGTAAATTTCTTTCAAAGGGTTTTGCAGATGAAATTTGCTACTCCTGTGGATATGGCTTTTCTTGCTGGATCGATTTTAGCTCTTTGTGTAGGACTTTATTTTTTACATAAAGGTGGTCATTAACAAGGATTATCTTTTTTTGATATAATCGTTTTTTGTGTTTAAAGAATAAAAATGAAAAAAATATTTTTAATTGGTATGATTTTAAATCATTTTGTTTTTGCAGCTCCTTTAGATGAAGTCTTTAAAGATATAGAAGTTTCAGGGACTGTTCGTTATCGCTATGATATTAAAAAAGAAAAAAAATACAACAAAAAAACACATAGATATCAAAATAAAACACAAACGGAAATTACAATAAAATAAGGAAAATCATGATTATACGATGGTTGTTTATTAGTTCAATATTTGTTGTTGCGCTTTTTGGTATTAATTTGAAATCATTTTTTACTTATACCTTTGATGCAAATAAGCAATATGATATGGAAAAAGCGAAGGCTTTGTATTTTCAAAATAAATGCAATACTTGCCATGGAGATAATGCTGAAAAGAGTGTTATAGGATCTAGAATTTTAAAAGATATGTCTCCTGAGGATATTAAAGGAGCTTTGATAGGTTATACTCTTGATAGTAGTAGTTCTACAACAGCTTCTCAAATGGCTTTTTATGCTAGAAATTTAAGCCACGAGGATATAGATAATATTATTGCTTATATTAAAGGTGGAAATTTTGCGCTTGATTTGCAAGTAAAAGATCTTCTTGAAGAAGAACCTGCGCAAAAAACAAAACATAATATATTTCTAAAATAAAATGTAAAAACTATAATTAAAAGGAATGCTATGAAAAAACTAACTTTAACTTTAAGTGTTTTAACTATGGTAAATTGCTTATATGCTAAGGATATTAATATAGGAGTAGTTTTACCTTTAACTGGAACTGTGGCAGCTTATGGGCAAGATGTTTTTAACGGAATTGAACTGGCTAATAAGCTACAGCCAAAACTTTCAAATGGAGATGTTATTAAACTTATCACAATAGATACAAAAGGAGATAAGCTTGAAACTTCAAACGGAGTTAATCGTTTAATAGCAACAGATAAAGTCCTTGGGATTATTGGAGAAGCTACAACTCCAAATACCATTCAAGCTATTTCTATAGCAGAAGAGAAAAAAATTCCTCTAATAGCTCCAGTGGCATCTGGAGATAAATTGCTAGATAAAAAGAAATATGCAAGTAGAGTTTGTTTTAAAGACAATTTTCAAGGAGATAAATTTGCCACTTATGTATCTAAGGATTTAGGACTTAAAAATGCTGTTATCATCATAGATCAAAGCAATGTTTATTCTTTAGGTTTGGCAAGAGCTTTTGAAAATTCTTTTAAGAATAATGGTGGGAAAATTATAAAAAAACTTGTTATTAATTCAGGAGATAAAGATTTTAGAGCTGTGGTTTCGCAACTTAAGAGTTTAAATCCTGATTTTGTTTATATGCCTATTTATCATCCTGAAGCTGCTTTAATTGCGAGACAAGCAAGACAAATTGGTTTTGATAAACTTTTAGCAGCAGGAGATGGTGTTAATAATCAAACTTTTATAGATCTTGGTGGAAGTGCTGTCAATGGAGTAATTTTCACTGATAGTTTTGATTATAACAATCCATCTACACAATTAGGAAAAGATTTTGTTGCAGCTTATGAGAAAGTTAAAGGAACAAAAGAACTTCCAGCATTTTCGGCTATGGGGGCTGATGCGTATTTTGTAATGTTGAATGCTATGAATGCTTGCGTTGATAATCTTAGCAGCGAATGTATTAATAGTAAAATTCATCAAACTAAAGATTTTCAAGCTGTTGGTGGTGTGATTAGCATAGATGAAAGCGGTAATGCCATTCGTTCTGTTGTGATTAAAGAAATTCAAAATCAAAAACAAAATTATAAAACAATTATAAATCCATAATTACTAAAATAAAGGTAGAGAATGAAAAAAAGTTTAATTTTAGCAAGTATTCTAAGTTTAAGTTTAAGTGCTGCGGAAGTCAAAATAGGAGTTGTTTTACCACTTAGCGGAGCTACTGCAGCATATGGACAAAGTGCACTAGAAGGGATTAAACTTGCAAATTCAATGCAATCAACTTTAAGTAATGGAGATAAGGTTTCTCTTGCTATTATTGATACTAAAGGTGATAAATTAGAATCTTCGAGTGGAGCAAATCGTTTAGTTTCTCAAGATAAAGTTATAGGTCTTATAGGGGAAATGGTTACTGCTAATACATTGCAAGTTATGCGCGTAGCAGAAGATAATAAAATTCCATTGATCGCTCCTGCTGCAACTGGTGATAGATTGCTTGATAAAAAAATATATTCTTCTCGAGTATGTTTTATGGACAGTTTTCAAGGTTCATCTTTAGCAAAATATGTTTTTTCAAAACTTAATTACAAAAGTGCTGTTATTGTAGTAGATCAAAGCACTGACTATTCCTTAGGTTTAGCAAAAGCTTTTGAAAAACAGTACAAGTCTAATGGCGGTCAAATTCTTAGAATTTTAAGAGTTAATTCAGGTGATAAAGATTTTAGAGCTATTGTAGCTCAAGTTAAAAGTTTAAATCCAGAATTTATTTTTTTACCGCTTTATTATAGTGAAGCTTCTTTATTTGCAAGACAATCAAAACTCGCAGGTTTAAATATTCCTATGGGTTCTGCAGATGGAGTTGCTGATCAAACTTTTATTAGTTTAGCTGGAGATGCAAGCGAGGGTTATATTTTCACAGATAGTTTTGATGCTAATAATCCAACTACAAAATTAAGCAAAGAATTTATCAGTGTTTATGAAAAAGCTAAAGGAACAAAAGAAGTTCCAAATTTTTCAGCTATGGGGGCTGATGCGTATTTTGTAATGTTAAATGCTATGAATGCTTGCGTTGAAAATCTTACTAGTAAGTGTGTCAATGAAAAAATTCACCAAACTAAAAATTATCAAGGTGTTTCTGGTGTTATCAGTATTGATCAAACAGGAAATGCAACTCGTTCTGTAGTGGTTAAAGAAATTAAAAATCAAAAGCAAAATTATAAAGATATTATCAATCCTTAAAGGAAAAATAGAAAGATTATGGATTCTACTTTATTTTTACAACAACTTGTTAATGGACTTAGTTTGGGCAGTATGTATGCCCTTATTGCTGTTGGCTATACTATGGTTTATGGCGTGTTAAGACTTATTAATTTTGCTCACGGCGATATTATGATGGTTGGTGCTTATGCAGCTCTTTTTTGCATGACTAATCTAAATGTTCCTTTTCTAGGAGCTTTGTCTTTGGCAATGATTTTTGCTGCCTGTGTTGGAATAGCTACAGATAGAATCGCTTATAAACCTTTAAGACAGGCTCCTAGAATTTCATTGTTGATTACAGCAATTGGTATTAGTTTTTTCTTGCAAAATCTTTTTAATATGCTTTTTACTTCAACACCTAGAACTTTTACACCGCCAAGTTATTTTGAGGAAAGTGTTAATTTTGGCGGAGTGATAACAACTTATGGTTCTTTAATGGTTCCTGCTCTTACATTTGTTATTTTAATAGCAGTGTTATGGATTTTGTATAAAAGCAAGTATGGTATAGCTATTCGTGCTTTGGCATTTGATATACAAACAGTAAATTTAATGGGTATAGATGCAAATCGTATTATTGCTATAGTTTTTGCCCTAGGTTCAGCTTTGGCAGCAGTTGGGGGTGTTTTTTGGGCTGCAAATTATTACTCTGTTGAACCTACTATGGGAACTTTAATAGGTTTGAAAGCTTTTGCTGCTGCAGTTTTAGGAGGTATAGGTTCTGTAGTAGGTGCAGTTTTGGGTGGACTTATTATAGGATTTACTGAAGTTGTTGTTGTGGCTTTTTTTCCAGATTTATCAGGCTTTAAAGATGCATTTGCTTTTATTTTTTTGGTGTTTATATTGTTATTTAGACCTACGGGAATTTTAGGTATAAATTTTGAAAAGAGTAGGTTTTGATGATGGTTAGAATTAAGGTTTCACATTTAATCTTTTTAATTGCTTCAATTGTTTTTATTTTCGTTTCTCCTTATATTTTTGGGGACTATGGATTAAACATTGTTAATCAAATTGCTATTTTTATTATTTTGGCTGTGAGTTACAACCTTATTAATGGTGTAACTGGACAATTTTCACTAGAACCCAATGGATTTGTTGCAATTGGAGCTTATGCGGCTGCTTTAGTTCTTTTAAATGCTGATGCGAAAAATGATCAGTTTTTTTTAGATGGTCCTAGTTCTTTTATTTTAGCCATCCATTCAAATTCCTTTATTCTAGCTTTAATTGTAGCTGGAATTTGTTCATCTTTACTTGCCCTGATTTTGGCTTTTGCTGTATTTCGCGTGAGAGGGGATTATTTGGCTATTGTAACTTTAGGCTTTGGAATAATTATTAAAATAGCTGCTATTAATTTTCCTTCTATTACTAATGGCTCAAGAGGACTGGTAGATATTCCACAATTTTCCACGATTTATTGGACAGGTGGTATTGCTATTGTAGCGGTTATTTTAATTTTAAATATAGTTTATTCTAAATATGGTCGTGCAATGAAGGCTATAAGAGATGATGAAGATGCTGCAAGTGCTATGGGAATAAATACTTTTTGGATAAAAACTTTAGCTTTTAGCACTTCAGCATTTTTAGAAGGTGTAGGTGGGGGACTTTTGGCTTGTCTGTTGACTACCGTATCTCCAACTCAATTTGATTTTTTACTTACTTTTCAGCTTTTGATTATTATTGTTTTAGGCGGACTTGGTTCTACTACAGGTGCTATTATAGGTGCGATATTAGTTATTGGTGGAAGTGAGTGGCTTAGATTTTTAGATGAGTTAAATATAAAAATAGATTCTTTAAATCTTGATATCCAATCAACGCCAGGGCTTAGAATGGTTGTTTTTTCTATTGTTCTGATTTTAGTAATGCTTTTTGCAAGAAAAGGCATAATGGGTTATTATGAGTTGAGTGATGTGATTAGAGGGATTAAAAAGCGTTTTAAAAGGAGTGAAAAATGATTTTGGAATTAAAACAAATTTCAAAAAGTTTTGGTAGTGTTAAAGCTATTAATGAAACTTCTTTTAAAATCAATGAGGGTGAAATTTTTGCTTTAATTGGACCTAATGGGGCTGGCAAAACAACTCTTTTTAATATTATAACAGGTAACTATAAACCTAGTTCAGGTTCGGTTGAATTTCTAGGAGAAAGAATTGACCACTTAAAACCTCATAAGATTGTGCATTTAGGAATAGCTAGAACATTTCAAAATATTAGGCTTTTTTCAAGCATGAATGTGCTTGAAAATGTTCTTATTGGTTTTAATAAACAAATGAAATATAATATTTTTGAAGCCTTTTTGCATTTAGGGCGTTTTGGAAAAATAGAACAAGTATTTAAAGAGAAGGCTTATGCAATATTAGAAGAACTTGGTATTGCAGAATTTGCCTATGAAAAGGCTACTAGCTTAAGTTATGGACAACAAAGAAAAGTTGAGATTGCAAGAGCAATGGCTACTCAGCCAAGATTATTATTGCTTGATGAGCCAGCCGCTGGGATGAATAGCTCTGAGAGCGATGAACTTGCTGAGCTCATTTTTAAATTACGAAAAGATTATAAAATTAGCGTTTTGCTTATAGAACATGATATGAAATTTGTAAATAAATTGTGTGATCGCGTATTGGTACTTGATTATGGAAAAACAATTTTTGAAGGTAAACTTTGCGATGCTGTAAATCATAAAGAAGTAATTGCTGCGTATTTAGGGGATTTTGATGCTAATAGTTAAAGATTTGCATGTTTATTATGGATTAATTGAAGCTGTTAAAGGGATTGATTTTAAAGTGGAAACAGGTCATATTGTTTCTCTTATAGGTTCAAATGGAGCAGGTAAAACTTCAACTTTAAATGCGCTTTTAAACTCAGTTAAAAGAACTGGTGAGGTTAATTTCTTAGGTTATGATACTAAAAGACATTTAACTCATACTTTAGTTCAAAAAGGTATAGCTTTAGTTCCTGAAGGAAGACGTGTTTTTATTAATTTAAGCGTAGAGGAAAATTTAAAAATAGGTGCTTTTAATAATGCTGAAAATTATGAGCATTTAAGAGAGCAAATGTATAAACTTTTTCCAAGACTTGCAAGTAAAAAGCATGCTTTAGCTGGAACATTGAGTGGAGGGGAAGCGCAAATGCTTGCGATTTCAAGGGCTTTAATGAGTGAGCCAAAACTTTTGATGTTGGATGAGCCTTCTTTGGGGCTTGCTCCAAAGATTGTGGGTGAAGTTTTTGATATTATTGTGCGTTTAAAAGAAGAGGGTATAACTATTCTTTTGGTAGAGCAAAATGCTTATTCTGCATTAAAAATAAGTGATTATGCTTATGTTTTGGAAAATGGTCGCATTGTAATGGAAAACGAGGCTAAAAATTTAATAGGTGATGATGAGATTAGAAAGAAATATTTAGGGCTTTAAAATTTAAAGGAAAAAGAATGAAAAATATAATAAAAAGCATAGGGGATTTAAGAGTTTCGGTTGTATTGTTTTTGCTTTTTGCGCTTTTTTGTGCTTTGGCAACTTTTATTGAAAGTGCTTATGGAACTCCTACGGCTTGGGCAATGGTTTATGATACTTTTTGGTTTGAATATATACAACTTTTACTTGGTATTAATTTACTATGCGGGATGTTTCGTTATAAAATGTTTGGGCTTAAAAAATTGCCTTTAATGATTTTTCATATTTCTTTTTTATTTATTTTAGTGGGTTCTGCAATGACAAGATATGCTGGTTTTGAAGGTATTTTACCTATTAGAGAGCATACTCAAAATTCACTTATAGAAAGTTCTAAGACTTCTTTGCGCATTTCTGCTATAAAAGATGGAGAACGCTATAGTGCGGTTAATGATCGTTATATAGGAAATTTGCCTTTTGCTAATTCTTTTAAACTAAAACTTAATTTAGGTGATGATCAAGCTGTATTAAAATATAAAGATTTAATCTTAAATGCTCATTATGCTTATAAAGAAAATAATAATTCTAATCCTTTATTGGTTTTAATGCTTTCTCAAAAAGGATCTCAAGGTGTTGATGTTAAATTTGAAAAAGGTGAAGTTAAGAATATAGAAGGGGTTAACTTTGCTTTTATGAATGATAATGTTAAAGCACCTTTTGTAAAAATTGACGAAAATTTAACTTTAAGTTCAAGTGAAAACTTACATTTTCTAAGTATGCTAGATGGACAAAATTTAGACCTTAAAATTGGAGAAAAGGCAAATGCTAAGGAAAGAAGGCTTTATGAAATTAATGATATTAGTTTTGTAGTTAAAGCTGCTTCTTTGCATGCGCAAGAAGCTTTAGAAGGTTCCAATAGACCTCAAGATGAAAGTTTTTGGTTATGGTTTAAATCTGCTTGGTTAGAAGTGGGTAGAACTATGTTGATTTCTACTTTTGGCGAGCCTCAAAATTGGAAAAATTCTTTATTATTGCATTTTAAAGATTTTGCCTTAAGTAATGAGAATAAAAACTTAGAATTAACTGGCTCTAATGCTTTAAAATTAGAATTAAGCTATAAAAATGAAAGTAAAGAATTTTATATTTTTGAATATAATAAACCTATTATGATAGAACTTGCGGGTCAAAAATTCTTTATTTCTTGGGCGCTTTCTTATGAACAATTGCCTTTTGATATTTATTTGAGAGATTTTGTATTAGATCGTTATCCAGGTTCTATGTCTCCAGCTTCTTATGCAAGTGAAATTACCGTAAAAAATAATAATGAAAATTTTGATTATAGAATTTTTATGAATAATGTTTTAGATTATGATGGCTATAGATTTTATCAAAGTTCTTATGATCAAGATGAAAAAGGGACTGTTTTATCTGTAAATAAAGATCCAGGTAAAATACCAACTTATATAGGTTATTTTTTGCTTTGTCTTGGAATGTTTATGAATTTTTTAAATCCACATTCTAGATTTAGAACTTTGGCAAGATTAATTAATAAAGACACTTTAAAACATGCAAGTGTGATTATTTTTATTTTATTGCTATCTTTTGGTTCTGAAAAGACTTTTGCTCAAGATTTAAATTTGACCTTACCTGTGGTAAATACTAATCATGCTAAAGCTCTTGCTACTTTAATAGTTCAAAAATCAGCAGATGGAAGAATGGTGCCTTTTGATACGCTATCAAGAGAAATTTTAGAAAAAATTCATCAAAGTGATAGCTATAAGGGTCAAAATTCTAACGCTGTTATGCTTTCCATGCTCGTTGATGTAGATAAATGGCAAATGGAACCTTTTATTTTAATGCCACAAAATCAAGCAGTTCGTGATGCTATTGCAAATATTTTAGAAATTCCTAGCACTAAATATATTTCTTATAAAGATTTCTTTGATGAGAATAACCGATATAAACTTCAAAAATATGTTGAAAATGCAAATCGTAAAAACCCAAATGCAAGAGGAGTTTTTGATAAGGAAATTATAAAACTAGATGAAAGAGCTAATGTTGTAAATTTAGTTTTTAGTGGTGAATTATTTAAATTTATTCCTGTTCAAAATAATCCAAATAATGTTTGGCTTGCACCTTTTTCTGCTGTAACTACTCTTAAGGGGGATGAAGGGCATATTGTTTTGGCTTTAATACAGAATTATTTTAGTGCCGTGGAAAATGCTTTTAAAGATGGTAATTGGACTAGAGCTGATGAAGGCTTGAAATTTATCAAAGAATATCAAGAAAAAATAGGATATAAAGTCATGCCTAGTAAAACCAAGGTTGAAATGGAAATTTTTTCTAATAAGGCTGAAATTTTCGTTAAACTCGCTCCTGTATATTTAATTGCGGGTTTTTTACTTTTGATTCTTGTTTTTTCTAAAATGGTCGTACCGAATTTAAAAATCTCTTTTATATTTAAAGTGGTATATGTTTTAAATGTTTTAGCTTTTGTAATTCATACAGTAGGTCTTGGACTTCGTGCTTATTTATCAGGTCATGCTCCATGGAGTAATGGCTATGAAAGTATGGTGTATATAGCTTGGGCATTGTCTTTGTCGGGTATATTTTTCTCTAGAAAAAGTCCTATAGCCTTGTCATTAACTTCTATTTTATCCGGTGTTGTATTAATGGTTGCACATTTAAGCGAAATGAATCCGCAAATTACAAATCTTGTTCCTGTGCTCAATTCTTATTGGCTTAGTATTCATGTATCTGTTATTACTGCTAGTTATGGATTTTTAGGACTTTGTGCCTTACTTGGTATCTTTACACTGTTCTTAATGTGTTTTCTTAAGAAAGATGGAAAATATAATCTTAATATTTTGAGAAATATTACAGAGGCTACAAGAATTAATGAAATGGCAATGATTTTTGGACTTTGTTTGCTTACTGTAGGAAATTTTTTAGGTGCAATTTGGGCAAATGAAAGTTGGGGGAGATATTGGAGTTGGGATTCTAAGGAAACTTGGGCTTTAGTTAGCATTTTGGTTTATGCAGCAATTTTGCATCTTAGAATGATTCCAAAATATTGTAATCAATTTGTGTTTGCTTTATGGAGTATGTTTGCTTATTGGGTTATTATTATGACTTATTTTGGAGTAAATTACTTTTTAACAGGACTTCATTCTTACGCTGCAGGCGAAGCGGCTCAAATTCCTAATTATGTTTATTGGGGATTTGCATTGATGGTGGTTTTAGCTCTTTTTGCAAGAAGGAAGCGAAATTTTGTAGGCAAACTGTAAATGAGCCATATTTTTTTGGTTATTTTTTGTGCTGCTTTAGCGCTTTTATTGTTTTTAGGCATGATTGCTTATCTTATTACAAGTGATGGCAAAAAAACAATTAAAAAGCAAAAAACTAGCCAAAAGCAGCATGTAGCTGAAAAGACTAAAAAATTTGATACAGACTTAGATAAAATGATAATTGCTGCTTCCGATGTTAAACTAACAGATATTGAATTAAAAGAACTTGCTAAACTTTATGTGCAGACACATAAACTTGGTTCAAAAACTTCTAAAGAATTAGATGAAGCAACAAAAAAGAAACTAGAATTTGTTTCTGCTTTGGCTGCAAATATTAATGCAAGTGCACAAACAGTAAGTTACTTAAATAAAGAACTTAAGAAAATTTCTGGATCTTACAAAAAAGAAATTGATGCTTATGAGCATATGGGATTGGCTAAAAGAAAAATTAAAGAAGATAAATAATATGGTGCGCTCAAGAGGATTCGAACCTCTGGCCTTTTGAACCGCAATCAAATGCTCTATCCAGCTGAGCTATGAGCGCAAAAATAAGTTAAAATTATATATAAATATTCTTAAAATAAGCAAAATTTTGCTTATTTTGTTTGTTTTTTAGCTTTTTTACCTTCATCTAAATCAAATTCTTTAGTCTTTTTTGAATGATAAAATATAAAACCTACAATCAAAATACAGCAAATCAAAGAAAAAATATAAAGTGTGCCATAAGGGCTATCTTTGAAAAAAAGATTATTAGTATTCATTCCAAAAAATCCTACGATCAAATTTAAAGGCAAGAAAATAGAAGAAAGTATACTTAAAAGATAAATACTTTTATTCATTTTTTCATTTTTAATTGCACTTGTTAATGTATAAAGAGTATCAACTCTTACTAGATGTTCTTTGGTGTTTTTACTTAAGATGCTGATGGATAAATTTAGAATTTTTAAATGTTTTTTGTATTGTGCTTGTTCGCTAAGCAAAAGATTAAAAGCTTCGCTTAGAAGATTAATTTGCTTTAGATTTTTGTTGATTTTTTGTCTTAACACAAAGGATTTTTTGTAAAAATTTTTAACAAAACCACCTTTTAAGATAATACCTTCTTTGTGTTCTAAAAGGTTTTGAAAATGAGTATTTTGTACTTTAAAATCTTCTAAAATGGATTTAATAAAATTTGAAAATTCTTCTATACTAGAAAGCTTAAATTCTTCATCTTGAAGTTTATAAATTTTTTCATCGTTAAAAAGCCAAGTTTCCAAATTTAATCCCACATAAACAAAAATTTTTTGTCCATAAATTTCACTATAGAAAGTTTCTAAATTCTTTGCTTGTAGGATTTTTTTTAGATTTTCGTGTAGTTCTAGCATTTTATTTGCCTCTTAAGTGATAAAAATTTCTTTTAAATTGCGTAAAAGAATTATTCAAAATTGCTTCACGCATCTTTCTTGCAAGTTCAAGATAATAATGTAGATTGTGCAAACTTGCCAAACGAAAAAAAGTAAGTTCTTTAGCTTTGAAAAGATGGTTTAAATAACCCCTTGAAAAATTACAACAAGTATAACATGAGCAAGCAGGATCTATGGCTTCATGATCGTTGATAAATTCTGCTTTTTTGATATTAAATTTTCCAAAACTTGTGAAAAATGTTCCATTTCTTGCATTTCTAGTTGGCATCACGCAGTCAAACATATCTACCCCTCGCTCAACATTTTCTACTAAATCTTCAGGAGTTCCTACGCCCATTAAATATCTTGGACGATTTTCATCTAGATAAGGGTTTAAGTTTTGGACTGTTTCGTACATCAAGGCGTTTTCTTCGCCCACGCTAAGCCCACCTATAGCTAAACCATCAAATGGCATTTCGTTTAAACTTAAAGCACAACGCTTTCTTTCTTTGTAATCTGTACCACCTTGGATAATACCAAAAATATTTTGCCCTATACCTATACCTTTATTTTGCATACTTTTATGATAAGTAATAGCCTCTTTTGCCCAAAGTATAGTGCGATCAACAGAAATTTTAACCCTTTCTTTGGTTGCGGGTAGGGCTACTAAATCATCTAAAATCATCATAATATCAGAATTAAAATCATATTGAGTATCTAAAACACTTTTTGGAGTAAAAAGATGACGACTCCCATCGATGTGACTTTTAAATTCTATACCTTCATTAAAATGTTTAGAATTTTTACTTAAAGAAAAAGCCTGAAAACCACCACTATCGGTTAAAAAACTTCTATCAAATTTCGTAAAACCATGCAAACCTCCAAAATCTTTTACCACTTTGGAAGTTGGACGCAAGTACATGTGATAGGTATTTGCTAAAATAATTTTTGCATCAAGCTCATTTTTCATATCATTGGCATCAAGACTTTTAACCGCTCCTACTGTGCCAACAGGCATAAAAACAGGGGTTAAAAAAGTGCTGTGTGCGGTAGTGATTTCACAAACCCTTGCCATTCCATCTTTATGCTTTAATTTAAATTCCATTTGTTATAATTTCCTTTTTGGAGTTTAAAATGAATAATATTTTAATTATAATAGACGGTATTTTAGCAAAGCATTTCTTAGAAAGGCTTTGTTTTGAAAAAGGCTTAGGTTACTTTTTTACAGTAGTGTGTCAAAATAGTGAAAAAAATAACTTAAATATTTCTAGTGAGTATATTGACTTGCATTATTTTGATCCTACAAGCACAGCGCGTCTTGAAAATATTATGAGTAAAGATTTTAAACAGGCTTTTATTTATATGCAAGATGAATTTGAAACTAAAAAAAGTTATGAGGCTTTGCGTTCTTTAAATCCAAATTTAGAAATAGAAATAATGGATTTTTGGGGGTTAAGTGTTAATGATACTCATGCAAATTTAGCTGATGCTAGAATGACTTTAAGCCGTAGATTTATGGATTTTTTACCAGATATTGCTTTAACAGCTCAGTATATAGGACTTGGGGTTGGAGAGATTATGGAAGTAAAAATTCCAGCAGGGTCTATTTTTGCTTATAGGCACATAAGTTCAATACAACAAAAAAGGTGGCGCATAGTCCTTATTTATAGAAATTCTAAGATTTATTTTGTAAAACCATCTTTTGTTTTAGAGCCAAATGATAGCATTTTGATCGTTGGAGATCCTGTTGTTTTACAAAGTATTTTTCATAATATAAGAGGCAAAGCAGGGCAATTTCCTATGCCTTTTGGAAGTAATGTTTTTGCTTTAATTGATATGAAAAATATGAATCAAAATATGCAAGAAAGAGTGCTTGATACTACTTTAAAATTAACTCAAAAAAGCAATGCAAAAAGATTTTTTATACATGTTATCAATCCTAAATTAGGGGTAATGTATGAAAAATTAAAAAAACTTTCTGAGGATAAAGAAGGTGTGTTTTTTGATTATTTCAACACGGATTTTAAACAAATTTCCACATGGTTGCAAAATAATGATGTAGGATTAGTTGTAACCGATATAAAAAATTTTGAGAAAGAAAAACAAGCTTTTTTTGATTTAAAAATTCCTATTATGAAAGTGGGTGAAGCTTCTTTTGATGAACTTAAAGAAGCGATTATTTTAAGTGCTGATGAGAGTGAACTTGAAAACAATGCAAATGTCATTACTGATTTAAGTAAACAGCTTGATTTTGGAGTTATTTTATATTATTATAATCCAAATTCTCAAAATACTACAGATATGGAGGAGTATTTTAGAAGTTTATCTAAGCTTTATGATAAAAATATACAAATTATTAATAAAAATGATGAAAACCCTCTTTTAAATTTGCAATATCGCGAAGATTTGTTACAATTTGTGAGTTTTCAAAAAGAATTACTAAATAGAGATTTTGGCAGAAATTTAAGTACAAATTTAAATAGGCATTATTATAAAATGAGACAAAATTACCAACTTTTCATACCGGTAGAATAAATAATTAATTAAATGTGATAGAATAAACGCAAAAAGAGTAGTTCAATGCAAGTAGAAGTTAAGTTAAAAGAAAATGCTTATAAGGTTTATATTGATGAACTTGAAGAATTAGAATTTGATAGTAAGGTTTTTATACTTTCAAATCCTAAGATTTCAGGTCTTCATTTGAAAACATTACTTTCTAAAATTAAGGCAAGAGAAATTTTTATTGCCGCTGTAAAAGATGGTGAAGAATATAAAAATTTAAGCACCATGGAAGAAATTTTAAACCAAATGTTTAATTCTAAATTGGATAGAAAAAGCGTGCTTATAAGTTTTGGTGGTGGCGTGATTAGTGATATGGGCGGATTTGCTGCTAGTATTTATCAAAGAGGCATTGATTTTATAAATATTCCTACTACACTTTTAGCTTGTGTTGATGCAGCAGTAGGTGGAAAAACAGGTGTTAATAATAATTTTGGTAAAAATCTTATTGGCACTTTTTATCAACCTAAAGCTGTATATTGTGAGAGTTCTTTTTTAAAGACTTTGAGCTCTAGAGAACTTGCTGCAGGCATGGCTGAATTTATTAAAATGGCAGCAATGTTTGATGATAGTATACTTGATTTTATAGAAAAAATTGATGAAAAAAGTTTCTTAAATGCTACTTGTGAGAATGAAATTTTTACTCAAATTATAGCAAGAAGCATAGAACTTAAATCAAGGGTTGTTGAACAAGATGAAAAAGAATCAGGGCTTAGAATGCTTTTAAATTATGGTCATACTTTTGCTCATGTTATAGAAAATTTTACAGATTATAAGCTTTATTTACACGGAGAAGCGGTGGCTATAGGTATGGTTATGGCAAATCAATTGGCTTTAAATTTAGGATTTTTGGATAAAATGCAAAGTCAAAAAATAAAAGATATTTTACTTAAATTCGGTTTGCCAATATCATATAAAATCAACAATGTAGATGAATTTTATGAAGCTTTTTTCATGGATAAAAAAAGCTCTAATAAAAAAATCAATTTTGTTCTTGCTGGCCCTTTGGGTAAGGGTTTGATAAAAGGTGATATTTCTAAAGAAGATATAATTGCAACTTTAAGAGAATTCCAATGAAAAAAATTATTATTTTAACCTTTTTTGTTGTTTTTGCTTTTGGTGATGTAAATCGGACTATTATTAATAATATAAATGAGAAAATTAATACTTTAAATACTGTAATCAGTGCTAGTATTTGGAATATACGTTATGAAAATTTTATAAAATATCAAGATATAAATGATGAATTAATCATTTTAAATCTTAATTTAAAAAAGACTTCCGATATTCACCAACAAGAAGAACTTAAACGCAAGATAGCAAATTTAGAAGAGCAATTGAGCTTGCTTAAAGAATATAAAGATTTAAATTTTGCACAAAGTCTTAGTGCCCCTGATAATATAGAAACTTTATCTAAGCTTACTAATCCTTTGGCTATTATAGGAGCTTTTTCTCATATTAAGAAATTAAAAGGAGAAAAGGAAGAGTATATATTTAAATTTAATGATTTTAAAAATTTAGTAGATAAAATCAGGGAAAAAAACTCAGAACTTAAGGAATTAGTTGGGCTTAAACCAAGTGTTGAGAATATAGAAGCTTTAAAAGCTTCGGATAAAAAGTTGGAAGAATTTGAGCAAGCTTTAAATTTTGCTAGTGTTTCTTATTCTGTTTATGAGAAAAAAATTGATGAAGAGCTTTCTCGAGTAAGTGCTGAGATTAAAGTTCAAAGCTTAAGGGCTGTAAATATACTTGTTGCTATTGTTATTGTTATAGCTATAGCTTTTATGTTGAAATTTATTGCTAAAAAATATATTAAAGATAGTGAAAGATATTATACTGCTACGAAGATTATTAATTTTATTAATATAAATATTATTTTTCTTATTTTGCTCTTTGCTTATATAGAAAATATTACTTATCTTGTAACTATACTTGGTTTTGCTTCTGCAGGCTTAGCTATTGCTATGAAAGATATGTTTATGTCTATGCTTGGATGGTGTGTGATTATTTTTGGCGGAAGTTTTAGAGTAGGGGATCGTGTAAAAGTTTTTCAAAATGATACTACCTATATAGGAGATATTATAGATATTTCTTTTTTACGCATTACTCTTTATGAAGAGCTTACGCTTGAAACTTATAATAAAAATCGTCGTAGTGGGCGTATTATATTTATTCCTAATAACTATGTTTTTACAAATTTGCTTGCTAATTATACTCATCATGGTATGAAAACCGTGCTTGATGGCATTGATATAAGTGTTACTTTTGATAGCAATCTTGATAAGGCACAAGAAATTGTGGAAAATATTGTGACACGTCATGCCAAAGGTTATACTGAGCTTGCTAGAAAAAATATAGCTCGTTTACAACATGAATATAGTATTAAAAATCCTAAAGTGGAGCCAAGGTTTTTTATGTTTTTTGAACATTGGGGAATGCGAATTTCTGCATGGTATATGACCAATGCTTATGCGGCTTTAGTATTAAGAAGTACGATTAGTAAAGAGATTATAAAAGAATTTAATAAGCATAAAGATATAAAAATTGCTTATCCATCGCAAAATTTATATTTAGGAAATTTAAATCAAAATCATTTTGAACAACATCATGAAAATATGCATTTTCATGCAAGGAATAAAGATTGAAAGAAAAAGTTTTTTTTAAAACCTTTGGGTGTCGCACAAATATTTATGATACAGAGCTTTTAAAAAGTTATGTAAAAGATTATGAGATTATAAATGATGAGAATAAAGCACAAATTATCGTTGTAAATTCTTGCACGGTTACAAATGGAGCTGATAGCGGGATAAAGTCTTATGTAAATACCATGCAAAAAAAAGGCATTAAAGTTATACTTACAGGTTGTGGTGCTGTAAGCAAAGGTAAGGAGCTTTTAGATAAAAAACAAGTTTTTGGAGTGCTTGGAGCGTCAAATAAAGATAAAATCAATGAATTTTTAGGAGCAAAGACAAGTTTTTATGAACTTGGAAATTTAAATTTTATTGATAAAGATATAGTTTGTGAGTATGAAAATCATACCAAAGCTTTTGTGAAAATTCAAGAAGGTTGTGATTTTGCTTGTTCTTATTGTATTATCCCTAGCGTGCGGGGTAAATCAAGAAGTGTAGATGAAAAAGCTCTTTTAAAACAAGTTGAAATTTTGGGGGCTAATGGCTATAGTGAAATTGTTTTAACAGGGACTAATATAGGTTCATATGGGCTTAAAAATGGCACAAGTTTAGGCAAGCTTTTGCAAAAAATGGGACAAATTTCAGGTATAAAACGCATAAGGTTAGGTAGTTTAGAACCCGCACAAATTGATGAAAGTTTTTTAGAAATTTTAGATGAGACTTGGCTTGAAAGGCATTTGCATATTGCTTTGCAACATACAAGTGAAAAAATGCTTCGCATAATGCGAAGAAGATCGCATACGGATAATGATTTAAAGCTTTTTAATACTATAGCAAGCAAAGGATATGCTTTAGGGACGGATTTTATAGTAGCTCATCCAGGCGAGAGTGAAGAAGTGTGGCAAGAAGCTTTGAAAAAATTTAAAGAATTTCCACTCACTCATATTCATGCTTTTATTTTTAGTCCTAGAAACAACACGCATTCTGCTACCATGAAAGATGTGATAAATGGAACTTTAGCTAAAGAAAGATTAAACATTTTAAAATCCATAGTAGAAAAAAATAATTATGAATTTAGAAAAAAAAATCAAGTTCCGCTTGAAGTTTTGGTGGAAAATCAAAAAGATGGTTTTTTTGAGGGGTATGATCAGTTTTTTAACAAGATCAAAATTAAAAGTGATAAAGATATAGCTAAAGAATGGATCTTTATATCTCAATATGAAGCGCAAGAAAAGTCTAACTTTGCAAATTTAAAAGGCTAGATAATGAAAAATAAAAAGATAATTTTAGCATCTTTTATGGTTTTATGTATGCTTTTGGGAATTTTATATTTTAAAAATGAACCTAAATATATAGATGAAAATCTTTATCAAAGTCTGTTAAGTCAAAATTTAATCCAAAAAGCTGTGATTGATAAAGACGAAATTTGGCTTAAGGCGGAAGGTGAAAATTACGTAATTATAAAAGATGGCATAGATATAAAAACACTTTTAGCAAAAGTTCCTGTAGAGGTTAAAAAAGATAACACGCTTTGGGTGTTTTTTATTTTACTTGTTTTTATTATCGCACTTTTTATAAGTCTTGGCTATTTTGCTCGTAAAAAAGAGTTAGCTAAATATCCAATATCAAATAAGAATCAAAATCACACTCAAGCTCAAAATTCAAATATAAATTTAGAAAGTTCTCATATAAAACCTGTGATTTCAAATATTACTTTTAATGATGTAGCAGGTGTTGATGAAGTTAAAATGGAGCTAAGCGAACTTGTGGATTTTTTACAAAATCCTAAAAAATATAAAGAATTTGGTGTAAAAATGCCAAAAGGTGTTTTAATGGTAGGCCCACCTGGTGTAGGAAAAACATTGATAGCAAAAGCAGTTGCAGGAGAAGCAGGGGTGCCATTTTTTTATCAAAGCGGTTCAAGTTTTGTTGAAATTTATGTAGGTATGGGTGCAAAAAGAGTTAGAGAGCTTTTTTCAAAAGCTAAAATGATGGCTCCTAGTATAGTTTTTATCGATGAAATAGATGCTGTAGGTAAGGCAAGAGGAGAAATGTCAAATGTTGAAAGAGATAGCACTTTAAATCAACTTTTAACTCAAATGGATGGTTTTGAGGATAATAGTGGGGTTATAGTTATAGCTGCGACAAATAAAATCGAACTTATGGATCCTGCTTTATTGCGTTCTGGGCGTTTTGATAGGAGAATTTTTTTATCTTTGCCTGATTTTAAGGATAGACTTAAAATTTTAGAAATTTATATGAAAGATAAAAACAATAATGTCAATTTAAATAAAATCGCCAAAGCAAGCGTAGGTTTTAGTGGAGCAGGGCTTGAAACTTTGGTCAATGAAGCAGCAATTAATGCTTTAAGAAGAAATAGTGCTTTAGTCGAGGAAAGTGATTTTTATGCTGTATTAAATAAAGTTCTTTTAGGCAAGAAAAAGATTTTAAGTTTTAATGATGAAGAGAAGAAAATTCAAGCCACTTATCAGGCTGCAAAAGCTTTGAGTGCGTATTATTTTGACATAGGATTTGAAAAAATCACTCTCATTGAAGATCGTTTTAAAGAATATGAGCATAATATAAGATCAAAATCAGAGCTTATCAATCGTATAAAAGTTTATTTGGCTGGTTCTAGAGCTATGAGATTGATTTATAATGAAAGTTATACTAACTCGCAAGATGATTTTTTAAAGATTAAAGAATTGCTTGATTATATGTTGAGTTTTGATATGTTAGAAGAGCCAAATTTAAATGAACAAAAAAAAGAAATGGATGAATTTTTAAATTCTATGAAGGATAAAATTTTAAAATTATCAGAGCTTTTGCTTGAAAAAGAAAAGATAGAACATGATGATGTTAAAAATATAATGCAGGTTTGATTATATTTTAATCATCAATTTCTTTGTGCAAGATAGTTCCATTAAAATCTATAAGAATTTTTACATCGTTATCAAGTTTAATCTTGTAATGATTGATTTTTCTTTCGACTTCTCTAGCTTTTATATTTGGAAATTCGTTTTTAATGATATTGGCTAAATTTTGAGGTAAAAAATCTAGATCAAAAGGAAAGGCTTTATTTTCAATTTCCTTCCAAGCTCCATCTATGTCAAATTCAAGTTCTGTCCCATCGCTAAGATAGACTTCATAGGAATTTTTGTCTTTTTGTACGATCCCTATGGGTGCTTTGAAATTATGTTGTAAAAATTCTTTAGAAACACTTGGCAAATTATCAGCAGAAATTATTATATCAGCATTTAAAGATAAACTTAAAATAGCAATAATACTTAAAAATTTAATTTTCAATATTTTTCCTAATTATTTTTTAGTAAAATTGTAAAGAATTTATGTGAATTTTATGTGAATTTTAAGACAATATTATAAAAAATAAAGGTTTTATACTTTGCTTACAATTTTTTTAATTTTTTTAAATATTTTATGTTATTTTTTGATTTCTTATGATTATTATAATATCCTTGGTTTGAATATTTTATTTTTTAATGGAGCTTATTGGCAACTTTTAAGTTCAATGTTTTTACATGGAAATTTAACTCATCTTATATTAAATATGATAGTTTTGTTTCAATTTGGGCGTATATTAGAAACTTATTTAGGTGCTTTGCGTTTTATTTTTATTTATTTTATTGGCGGATTGTTGTGTTCACTTTTAAGTGTTTTTTATGTGTATTTTGATTTTAAATATTTCGGAGAAAATATAAATGTCATAGGCGCTAGTGGTGCAATTTGTGTTTTAATGGGCTTTTATGCTGTTCTTGATAAAAATAGCACAAAAGGACTTATAGTGGCAATTTTACTTATGAGTTTTGCGCCATTGCTTATGGGGGTAAATGTTGCTTGGTATGGTCATATTTTCGGGTTTATGTGTGGTTATATTTTAGCTAAAATAAAAGAGGTAAAATGAAAAAAATTTATATTATAAGACATGCAAAAGCAAGTAAGAGTGGGGATATTGATGATTTTGAAAGAAAACTTACTAAGAGTGGAAAGGAAGATTTAAAAAAACTTTTTAAAAATCTTGCCTTACATGAAATTCATCCTGATTTGGTGCTATCAAGTCCTGCTGTTAGAACCGCTAAAACAGCGAAAAAAATAGCCAAATTTTATAATTTTGATAAAAATAAAATTTGTTTTGATGAAAGATTGTATCTTTGTAATGTTGAAAATTTGCTAAAAATTCTGCAAGATATTGATGATGAGTTTAACGAAGTATTTTTAGTGGGTCATAATCCTGGTTTAATGGAGCTTGGAGAGTTATTAAGCTCGCTATGTTTAGCTTCTTTTCCAACTTCTTCTATCTTGTGTTTAGAATTTGATATTAAGGAATTTAAAAATTTAAAAAAACATAGCGGAAAATTAGTTTTTTTTGAACATGTGCGCAAGTTAAAAGAAGAAAAAGATTTGGGTTTTTAGCAAGAGATTGACTCTTACTTCCAACCTTCAATATAATTTTTTAGTTTTCTTCCTACTTTAGGGTGTTTGAGTTTTTTTATAGCTGAACTTTCTATTTGTCTCACTCTTTCTCGAGTGACAT
This sequence comes from Campylobacter sp. 2014D-0259, assembly GCF_008000505.1. Taxonomy (NCBI): domain Bacteria; kingdom Pseudomonadati; phylum Campylobacterota; class Epsilonproteobacteria; order Campylobacterales; family Campylobacteraceae; genus Campylobacter; species Campylobacter sp. 2014D-0259. The sequence goes on along the minus strand of NZ_VOAQ01000024.1, from coordinate 22,439 downwards.
TAAGCTCTTTTCCAATTTCCTCTAAAGTTCTATCACTTTCATCATCCATTAAACCAAAACGCATACGAATTACCGCTTTTTCTCTATCGTTTAATTGATCTAAAACTTCATCAATTTGTTCTTTTAAATCATCCTTTAAGATATGATCCATTGGAGAAAGTGAATTTCTATCTTCAACAAAATCTCCAAATTTACCATCATCTTCATTTCCTATTGGAGCTTCAAGAGAAATTGGTTCTTTTGTGATTTTAATAACTTGTTTAACCTTATCTACGCTTAAACCTACTTCTTTAGCTATAACACTGACATCAGGTTCTTTTCCATCTTTTTGTAGATGTTCGCGGATAATTTTGTTAATTTGATTGATGGTTTCTATCATGTGGATTGGAATTCTTATGGTTCTTGCTTGGTCAGCTATAGCCCTTGAAATAGCTTGCCTGATCCACCAAGTTGCATAAGTGGAAAATTTATAACCCCTTTTGTATTCAAACTTATCCACAGCTTTCATTAAACCTATATTTCCTTCTTGAATAAGATCTAAGAAAGGTAGACCACGATTTGTGTAGCGTTTAGCTATGCTTACAACAAGACGCAAGTTTGATTTTGCCATTCTTCCTTTTGCTTCATCAGAGATTTTTTTACCGCGTTTAATTTGCTCTAAAATTTCTTTTAAACGTGATTTTTCAAGATCAAAGCTTTTTTCACTAGCTTCTTTAGTTTGAAATAGTTTTTTAATTTCCATATAAGTGCTTACCATGGTTGTTTCTAAAGCTCGCTCTGTGATTTCTTCTTTGCTCAATTTTGTAATATCTTTTAAAATATCTGCATGGCGTTTTTTAAGTTCATCAGAAAACATAGGTAAGCGGTATTCTAAACGCTTAAGTTCTTTGTCAAATTCTTCATCGCTTTTTAGTGCAGTTTCCATTGATTTTACGATTTCACTAATAAGTTTTGAAGTAGGGCCTAGATCCATTAATTTTTCTTTTAAAATATTTTTTTTGAACGCAATGCTTAATTTATCTAAAAGCTCATCTCCACTTTCTTTGTCTTTGGATGTTTTTAACCAATCTTTTTTAGCTTTTTCTAGAGCTTTAAATTTTTCTATAACTTTTAAAGTTCTTTCATCTTCTTTTTTGCTGTTTTTTTTAGTATTTTCTTCATCTGATTCTAATTCTGTTTCGTTTTCTTCATCTTCATCTATATCAAGTTCATCAAGTTTATCATCACTTTTTTCTTCATCGTCAAAGCTTTTAAATAGTTCTTTTACCCTTCTTTCTCTGTTTATTAAAGGTTCTTTATAATCTAAAATAAAATCTATCAAATAAGGCACAGAACAAAAAGCATCAATGATAATATCTTCGCCAAGTTCTATTTTTTTGGAAATTTCAATTTCTTCATCTTTGTTTAATAAAGCAATTTGTCCCATTTCTCTTAAATACATACGAACAGGAGAGTCTGATCTGCTCCATTCTAATAAATCGTTTTCATTGGCTAAATCAAATTCGTTCTCAAGGCTTGTATCTTGGAGTTTTTGTTTTTCTTCTTGAAGTCTTTTTGCATCTTCTATGTTTTTCATTTGTGCAATTTCGGCTGCTGAAAAAAGTTGTACTTTGTGTTTTTTCATTAATGCTTGCACTTTTTTAGCGGTTGATGCACTTGGTTGTTTTGTAAGATATTTTACCAATTTTTCATATGTGATATAATCTTTTGCATTTTCTTGAAATAATTCTTCTAATTCAGCTTCTTGAGTTTTGGCGTTCATTGATTATCCTTGAAATTTATATAAGCTTTGGATTTTATCTAAAAATTGCTTAACTTTCTATATAAATCGGTTATTATGCTTATGATTTGAATATTTTTTCAAATTTTTCTAAAGCTCTGTTAAAATTATAATTTTTTCTTTTTAAGGTATAAAATTTACGCTTTAGGTCGATATTTTTTAATTTAATTTCATAAAGTGTTGAATTTTTTAATTCTTTTTCTATGCTTTTTTTGGAAAAAATAGAGATTGCTTTTTTTTGTAAAACAAGTTCTTTAATCGCAGCCATTCTATCAAGCTCAAGAAAAATATTAAGTTTTTTTGAGCTTGCACCAATTTCGTTTAAAAATTTATCCCTTAAGCCTGAGCCTGCTTCTCTTAAAATCCACTTTTGTTCCAAAAGTTCATCGATATAAAATTCTTTTTCATTGAGTTTTTTATCACTTGTAGCTACTATAAGTTCATCATCTTGCCAAAAATTTATTTCTAAATTTTCATACTCCACTAAAGCCGGATCAAGTTCTGCTTCAATGATTGCAAATTCTATATTTCCGTTTTTTAGTAAATTTAAACATTCTTTTGAATTCTGCGTTTGAGAGTGAATTTCTATGTTTTTAAATTCTGCCTTAAAATCAAATAAAATAGGAGCTAAAAAATGTTCAGAAATGCTTTGAGTTGAGGCTATTTTTATTTCCCCTAAGAGCATACTTTCGTCGTTTAATTTTTCTAAGCTTTGATAGTAAGCTTGTATAATTTTTAACCAATTTTTTCCTAGTTCTAAAGCTTTTGGTGTAGGTAAGAGTTTTTTTCCAAGTCTTTCAAATAAAATACCATCAAATTTATTTTCTAAATTTTTAATTACTATTGAAACATTAGGTTGAGTTATGGAAAAATTGTTGGCTGTATGAGTTGGACTTTGAGTGTTTAAAAGATCTAAAAATATTTCCATATCTTTGATTTTCATGAGTGATTCCTTTATTTAATAAAAAAAATTTATTATAAAAATTAAAATAATATATTTTTATAATTTTAATAAAAAAAATATAATAACACAAAATTTACAAAAAAGGAAAATAAATGAAAACAAGTTTTTTAGCACATAGCGTGGCTATAGTGCGATCAAATTTTAAGGGTTTGCTTTTTACTGCTTGTATAGTGATTTTTGCTATGTATCTTTCTAGTGTTCAAAGTATCAAAGATACTACCCATTTAGCAGCGACTGCCTTTGCTATCATCATAGGAGTGTTGCTTTCTCCTTGGTTTTTTAAATACCAACATCATTTTCAAGCTGGAGTGCATTTTAGCGCGAAAAAGCTTTTAAGACTCGGTATTGTTTTATATGGTTTTAATATCACTTTAACTGAGCTTTTAAGTGTAGGGTTGAAAGGGTTTTTGCTTTCTGCTATAGTGATATTTTTTGTTTTTATGATTGCTTTATTTGTAGGAATGAAAATTTTTAAACTCGATAAAGAAACTTCTATGCTTGTTGGAGCCGGAAGTGCGATTTGCGGTGCGGCAGCGGTTTTAGCACTAGAGTCAAGTTTGAAAAGTGATCCTTTTAAGGGAATTTTAGCCGTAGGTACGGTGGTGATTTTTGGACTTGTGTTTATGTTCTTATATCCCATAGCTTTTTCTTTAAATCTTTTTCCTTTTTTTGATCAAAATGCTATGGGGGTTTTTATGGGAGCTACTTTGCATGAGGTGGCAAATGTTGCAGGTGCTGCTGAAATGGCAAAAGATATGGCAGGATTTGAGCAAGGTGCTTCTAATGTTGCAGTGATTATAAAAATGATGAGAGTGATTTTGCTTGTTCCTTTTTTGCTTATAGTGACTTATTTTTTCGCTAAAAATCAGCATTCAAGCAGTGGAAAAACTGCAAAAAGTATCACTATACCTTATTTTGCTTTTGCATTTTTAGGTATGATAGTTTTAAATACTTATCTAGCAAGTAAAGAAAGTATTTTAGGTATTGCTACGAGTGATATTATTTCTTTAGGTAAAACACTTTGTACCTTATGTATCGTTTTTGCTATGGCAGCTTTAGGCTTGCAAATTGACTTTAAAAAATTTTTAAAAAGTGGCTCTAGGGTATTTGGCTTGGCTTTTGTTTTAGGGCTTGTTTTGATTTTTGGAGGATATTTTTTAACCTTAGCTTTTAAAGGTATACTTTGGTAATAAAAATTATTTTTTAGAAAATTTTATTTTATTAATCAACTAAGAATATAATTTAATTCATTAATTAAATTTATTAAAAAGGAATAAAGATGAAAAAAATTCTTGTAAGTGTTTTAAGTTCTTGCTTGTTAGCTTCGGCTTTAAGTGCTGTATCTTTTAAAGAAGATAGTTTAAAGGTTTCTTTTGAAGGATATAAAACTAAAGATATGATAGGAACAAAAGGTGAATTTAAAAATGTAGAATATAAATTTTCTAAAAATACAAAGGATTTGGCAAGTTATCTTAAAGGCGCTAAAGCTACCATAAAGCCAAGTAATGCTTTTATGGGTGAAGGCAATGATATTATAACCAATAATATCACAAAAGTATTTTTCCCTGCTTTATTGGGAGATACGGATATTAAAGTTGTTTTTCAAGATGTGATTGCGGGTGAAAATAAAGGCGTTATTTCAGCAAAAATTACTATGGATAAAAAAAGTACTATTGTGCCTTTAACTTATACCATCAAAGATAATAAATTTGAAGCTAAAGGACAACTTGATTTGCATACTTTTAAAAATGGTTCTAAAGCATTAAAAGCATTAAGCGATGTGGCTGCAGGACATGGTGGAATTTCTTGGCCTTTAGTGGATATCAGTTTTAATGCTGATTTAGCAGAATAAAAAGTAGCCTTAGGGCTACTTTAAAATACAATATTTTCTTAAATTATTTTCAAAAATTTCATAATCTTTTATATTTTCAAGTTCTTGATAAATTTCACTACCTTTCCATAAAATAAAAACCGTATTTTCATCTTTTAGATTTTTGCAAATTTCAAGCAAAGGCTTGACATCCATTAAGGCTCTTGAAGTGATGATATCGGCTTTAAAGATATTTTGGTATTCTTGAACTTTTTCTTTGTAAATATGTAAATTTGAAAGTTCGCATTCTATTTTTAGTGTCCGCAAAAAGGCAGCTTTTTTGGGATTGGGTTCGAAAAGATGAAAATTGTTTTGCAGTAAAAAAGCTAAAAATACAGCTGGAAATCCTGCGCCACTTCCTATATCGGCAATATTTTTTGCTTTAGAAAAATCATAAAAATCTAAAATTTTAATACTATCAAAGATATTTTCATCTATATTTTTTAAATGAGTAAGATTGTGAATGCGATTAAATTTAGATAATAATTCTTTATAAATTTTTACCTTTTCTTCAAAGTTTTTTAAATCGTAGTTTTGCAAAAAATCATAATCTTTAAAAATCATTTATTTAAGATGTCCCATTTGAGTTTGTTTTATGTTTAAATACTCTACATTAAAACGATTAGGTTCTATTAAAATCGGTATGCGTGTGATGATTTTTTCCTTAATGGACTCTAGTTTCTCGGGATTATTTGTGAGTAAATTAACCTTAGAAATTTCATAGTGTTTGAGTATAAATTCTACAATTTCATAAGTTCTCTCATCGGCTTTAAAGCCAAGCTGATGATTTGCTTTAATCGTATCAAAACCTTTATCTTGTAAAGCATAAGCATTAACCTTGTTAAAAAGCCCTATACCCCTTCCTTCTTGCCTAAGATAAATCACCATTCCGCCATTCTTTTCTATATATTTTAGTGAAAATTCAAGCTGTTCCCCACAATCACACTTTAAACTTCCTAAAGCATCTCCTGTTAAGCACTCTGAATGAATTCTTAGATTGAGTGTGTCTTTTGGAGTATTTTTAAATATACATAAATGTTCTTTATCATTTTCTTTGAAACTTTGTATTTGGAAATTTCCCCATTTGCTAGGCAAATTCGCAATTTCTGAAATTTTTATTTTCATTTACTACTCTCTATAATCAAATTTATGTTAAGATTTTAGCAAAAAAAGGACAAAAAAATGTTTAAAAGATTTAGAAGATTAAGGCTTAATGAAAACTTAAGAGCCATGGTAAGGGAAAATTCTTTAAGTGTAAATGATTTGATTTATCCGCTTTTTGTGGTTAATGGAACGGGGATAAAAAAAGAAATTTCTTCTATGCCTGATGTGTTTCAAATGAGTTTAGATGAAATTTTAAAAGAGTGTCAAAATGTAGTTAATTTAGGCATTAAAGCCATTATACTTTTTGGCGTTTTGGAAAATGAGAAAAAAGACAGCTGTGGAAGCGATGCTTTAGATGATAAAGGGCTTGTTGCAAGAAGTATAAGAGAGATTAAGAAAAATTTTCCAGATCTTTTTATAATCAGCGATCTTTGTTTTTGTGAATACACAGATCACGGGCATTGTGGGATTATCGATCCAAAAACAAAAAGCGTGGATAATGATGCAACTTTAGAAATTTCAGCCAAGCAAGCCTTAGTTCATGCAAGAGCAGGGGTAGATATGATAGCACCTAGTGGAATGATGGATGGTATTATCACTACTTTGCGCAAAGCTTTAGATAAGGAAGGTTTTGAAAATTTGCCTATAATGGCGTATTCTACTAAATTTGCTTCAAGTTATTATGGTCCATTTCGAGATGTAGCAGAATCAGCTCCAAGTTATGGAGATAGAAAAAGCTATCAAATGGATTTTGCTAATGGTAAAGAAGCTTTAGAAGAAAGCTTAGAAGATGAAGCGCAAGGAGCTGATATTTTGATGGTAAAACCCGCTCTTGCTTATCTTGATGTGGTTAAAGAAATATCCCTTCATTCTAACTTGCCTTTGTGTGTTTATAATGTAAGCGGAGAGTATGCTATGTTAAAGGCAGCTAAAAATGCTGGAGTGATTGATTATGAAAAAGTTTTATATGAAACTATGATAGCTTTTAAAAGAGCAGGAACAAAGCTTATCATCACTTATCATGCCAAAGAATTAGCTAAAATGTTAAAAGGAGAAAAATGAAACATTTTTTAACTTTAAGAGATTTTTCCAAGGAAGAAATTTTAAGTCTTGTAAATCACGCTAGTGAGCTTAAAAAAGAGCCTAAAAAACTTTTACAAGATAAAACTTTGGCAATGATTTTTGAGAAAAACTCTACAAGAACAAGAATGGCTTTTGAATTAGCAATAACAGAGCTTGGCGGAAAGGCTTTGTTTTTAAGCAGTAATGATTTACAACTTAGTCGTGGCGAGCCTGTAAAGGATACAGCTAGGGTGATAGGAACGATGGTTGATTTTGTAATGATGAGAGTCAATAAACACGAAACTTTACTCGAATTTGCAAGATACTCCAAAGCTCCTGTGATCAATGCTTTAAGTGAGTTTTATCACCCTACTCAGGTTTTAGGAGATTTGCTTACTATTAAAGAATGGAATAAAATGCAAAATGGTATAGCAAAAGTTGCTTTTATCGGAGATAGTAACAATATGTGCAATTCTTGGCTTATTGTGGCTGCGATTTTGGGCTTTGAATTTAGTATAGCTATACCAAAAAACTATAAAATTAGCCCTGAAATTTGGGAATTTGCTATGAAACAGGCTTTGATTTCAGGAGCTAAAATTTCCTTAAGTCATGATAAATTTGAAGCCTTAAAGGATAAAGATGTAGTCATTACCGATACTTGGGTTTCTATGGGTGAAGAGAATGAAAAAGAACGCAAGATTAAAGAATTTGAAGGATTTATGATTGATGAAAAGGCTATGAGCGTTGCCAATAAAGACGCGATATTGCTTCATTGTTTGCCTGCTTATAGGGGTTATGAAGTGAGTGAAGAAATTTTTGAAAAACATGCAGATGTGATTTTTGAAGAAGCAAGAAATCGCCTTTATGTGGTAAAAGCCTTGCTTTGCTTTTTGGATAATCAGAGAGGAAGAGAATGAAAGAGCTAGAAAAGTATAGCACTTGCTTAAAACGCATTGATGAATTTAGTCAAAATCTAGGAATAAAGAAAAAAGATAGAACGATTTTTAAAATGAAGCAAAGCGAGAATGAAAACGAAAAATGTTTAGTTCTTGAAAATGGAAGTTTTGATTCTCCTGAGCCTTGGTTTGTGATCGATGAAAACGATGAAATTCACACTTTGCTTTCTTTACAAAGTCTTAAGAATATACTTGAAAGTTTAAAACAAAGTCAAAAAGAGAATTTTGAATTGCGTTTAGAAAAGGCGATTTATCAACAAATTCCTGTAGATTTTAACGATGTTTGGACGGTTGCTATGGATGAGATCAAGCAAAAGGCACAAAATGGCACCATGGAAGTTAGTATTGATCTTGAAAAATTAATTTCTAAAATCAAACAAGAGCATCCAAATTTATTTGTAGATATGCAAGCGATGATAGAAAGGGTAAATCAAAATGAGAGATTATAAAGCTTTTGTAAAATACTCTAAAGCAGGACCACGTTATACTTCTTATCCTACAGCAGTAGAGTTTAATACAAATTTCAAATACGAAGAATATATAGAAATTTTAAAAAAGCAAGATAGATCTTTATCGCTTTATTTTCATTTACCATTTTGTAGGAGTGCCTGTTATTTTTGTGGTTGCAATGTTATTTATACAGCCAAAGAAGAGAGTAAAGAAAGGTATTTAACTTATATTTTTAAAGAGCTTGATATTTTAAATACTATTTTAGATACTAAAAGAGAAGTAGTGCAAATGCACTTTGGGGGCGGAACTCCAACTTTTTTTAGTGCTAAACAACTTCAAAATTTGATTTTAAAAATCAGATCTGTTTTTGGAAATTTTTCTAAAGATGCAGAGATTAGCTGTGAGATCGATCCGCGTTTTTTAAATGAGGAACAAGCCACAGTTTTAACGCAAAATGGCTTTAATCGTATCAGCTTTGGAGTGCAGGATTTTGATGAAAAAGTTCAAAAAGAAATTCATCGCATCCAGCCTTTTGAATTAACACAAAATGCTTTAAATCTTGTAAGAAGTAAAGGCATAAAGTCTGTAAATATGGATTTAATTTATGGTTTGCCTTATCAAAATTTACAAAGCTTTACACAAACTTTAGAAAAAGTTATGCTTTTAAACCCTGATCGTTTGGCGATTTTTAATTACGCTCATGTGCCTTGGCTTAAGAAAAATATGAGAAAATTTGATGAAAATACCTTGCCAAGTCCTGATGTTAAGCTTGAAATTTTAGAATTTTGTGAGAAATTTTTAAGCAAAAATGGCTATAAAATGATAGGAATGGATCATTTTGCAAAAGAAAATGATGAGCTTTTTAAAGCTTTAGAAAATGGAACTTTGCATAGAAATTTCCAAGGTTATACTACTAAAGGCGGTGCTGATTTAGTCGGTGTTGGGCTTACAAGTATAGGTGAAGGACAAAGACATTATGCGCAAAATTTTAAAGATATGTCAAGTTATGAAGCTGCATTAGATAGAGGAGTTTTACCTTTTGAAAGAGGCGTAGCTTTAAGCGATGATGATGAGCTTAGAAAAGCAGTGATTATGGAGTTAATGGCAAATTTTAAGCTTGATATTAAGTCAATAGAAAAAGAATTTTGCATTGATTTTCAGGAGTATTTTAAAGAGGATTTAAAAGCTTTAGAAGAATACAAAGATTTTATTAATTTTGATGAAAATTTTATCAAAGTCAATGAAACAGGTGTTTTGCTTATAAGAAATATTGCTATGTGTTTTGATGCTTATATGAAAAACATTAGTGAAGATAAAAAAGTATTCTCAAAAACGGTGTAAGATGAAATTTAGTCAAATAAGTGATGCTTGTGTTAAATGTGGCAAATGTATACCTGTTTGTACTATACATGAAGAAAATCGCGATGAAATTACTAGTCCAAGAGGGTTTTTAGATCTTTTAGCTGCTTATAAAGAGGGAAGTCTAGAACTTGATAAAGAAGCTAAGAAAGTTTTTGAATCTTGTTTTTTATGCACCAATTGTGTTGAAGTATGTCCAAGTAAATTAAGAGTAGATAATGCCATAGAAGAAGTTCGTTATGATATAGCTAAAAAATTTGGTATAGCTTGGTATAAAAAACTTATTTTTTTCTTTTTAAGAAGACGCAAAATTTTAGATTTGGTAGCTAAGCTTGGCTATGTGTTTCAAAGTTGTGCGTTTAAAATTCAAAATGAGAATGAAAATACAGGTATGAAGGCAAGATTTTCCATGCCTTTTGTTAAAAAGGGAAGATTACTTACAAGTTTTAATAAAAAAAGTTTCTTAAATTCTAATCCAAAATTTATCAATAATGATGGAGAAAAAACCATAGGTTTTTTTGTAGGTTGTTTGGCGAATTATTTTTACATAGATACGGCTAATGCAGTGCTTAAAATCGCTAAGGAATTAAAAATCAATGTGGATTTGATGAAAGAACAAGTGTGTTGTGGAGCGCCGCAATTTTTTACGGGTGATTTTAAAAGTGTTGAAGTTTTGGCTAAAAAAAATATTGAGTATTTTGAAAAAAAAATAGAAAAATTAGATGCTATTATAGTTCCTGAGGCCACTTGTTCGGCTATGTTAAAGATAGATTATGAACATTTTTTTATAATGCAAAATGATTTAGACTGGGCAAAACGCGCAAAATGTGTGTCATCTAAGATATATATGGCTAGCGAGTATTTTTATAAATTTACTTCTTTGGAAGAAATTTTAAAAACAAAAAATAAATTTAATTATAGTATTACTTATCACGATCCTTGCCATGCAAGAAAAATGCAAGGAGTTTTTAAAGAGCCAAGAGAACTTTTAAAAACAAATTATCATTTTGTAGAAATGAGTAATTCTAATACTTGTTGCGGTTTTGGCGGGGTGAGTATGCAAACGGATTATTATGATAGAGCTTTAAGTGTAGGGCTTAAAAAAGCACAAATGATCGATGAAAGTAAGGCTAGTGTGGTAAGCGCCGAGTGTTCAGCTTGCAGAATGCAAATTTCAAATGCATTAGAACAAAATTCAAGCAAGGTTGTTTTTGTTAGTCCTTTAGAACTTATAGCAAAAGCTTTGTGATGATGAAGATAGTATTTAAAGGCAAAAGTTCTGAATACGAAATTCAAAGATCGTGCTTTTGTGTTGATGCTTTTGTGATTAAAGATAAGATTGAAGAACGAGATGGCGTTGATTTTATCACTTCAAATGTAGATCTTTTGGAATTTAGTGATGACAGTTTTACTTTTGAAGAAATTGTAAAACATTTTAATATTTGTGATACTGAAGATATGATTATCGTTGAAGATTTTGACATGAAATCAAACAAAGATAATCAAAACCAAGAAGATGATATAGAACACAACATCTTAAAATCCGAAAAAATAATACATGAAAACACAAAACAAACAAGTATGCAATTTAAAAATTTAAAATTTTTTTCAAGAATTTTTAAAAATGAAAATTTTCTTTCTGATTTTAAAGAAAGTAAGCAAGAAGTTGTTACTATCAAAAAACATGAAAAACTTGAAATTTTTAAAAATTTATCTCAAGAAGATCAAGAAATTAGCTTTGTTAAAATTGAAATTTTAAATTATGATAGTAATGAAGATAGTTTAAGTTTTAATCTTGATATATTTCCAAGCGGTATGAGCTATAAGTACGGAATTTTAAAAGGCTCTATGCATATTATTTTACAAGGTAAAACTTCTAGTACGATGCTTTTTCCGTTTTTAAAAAGTATGATTTATAAAAATAAAAGCGAAAATTCAAGTGAAAAAATTTTTACTTTAATGATAAATCAGAAAAAACACTATAAGCTTATCGCAAATCTTTCTTAGTTTTATTTTATTATATTTTCTATATTAGAGCGATTTTTTTCAATTAAAGAGCGATTTTTTTGAGTTGTTTCTTTAAGATCGGCTATATCTTCTTTCATATTTTGTATGTTTTGGTTGAGTAATTTTATCTTTTTTTCATAGCGAGTAACGATGATAAAGACTACAAATAAAAATATAATAATCAAAAAAATAAATGCTAAAAATTCCATATTTTTCCTTTTTAAAACTAGATTTTGAAATATATCATTTAAATACTTCAAAAAACTTTTACGGGTTTTTTTATTTTGTATTTTAGTTTTTTTATCTTTAAACTTATATATAAATTTTCAAAAAGTAACAAAAAAATATATAAAAAAATAATTAAATTAAAAAAATAATTAAAGATAATAAATATCTTATTTTTTTATGTTATATTTTAATAAATATCTAAAAAGGATTTTAATATGGAAAAATCACTTTTATTTCATTTTAGACGCATTGGAGTTGAATTTATAATTTTTAGTGTTTATGCTGTTTTTAGTATCTCTTGGGCAGCAACAGGGTCTTTAATGCCTTTGATTTCAAATGATCTTGCCCTAAATACTCAGCAAGCTACTTTAATCACTAGCATGATAGTAGTTGCGAAAATTTTTGGTGCTTCATTTACTGCTTTTTTGGTTTATAAATTCGGATTAAAAAAGGGATATTTTTTAGGCTGTATTTTAATGAGTTCGGGTATCTTTTTAAGTTTTGTAGATAGTTATAGTGGTATTTTGGTTATAAGATTTTTAACAGGGCTTGGTTCAGCTTGTGCTTTAGTTTGCTTAGTGCCTATTGCACAGCAATGGTTTGAAAAAAAAGCTTTGCATTTTGTAATTAGTTTTAATATAACTTCAAATTTAGTAGGCATTACTCTAGGACTTATTTTAGCTGAAAGTATCTCAAATTATTTTGGAAATTGGAGAGATTCTTTATCATTTTATGCTTGGATTAATTTGATTTTATTGATTTTGTGGCTTTTTGTAGGTAAAGATGAGAATAAAAAAGAAGAAAAAAAGAATAATGCAAAAGATCTTATTTATGCTCTAAAATCTCGTGTTACTTGGGGTATGATTATTTTTTACATAGGGCCTATTTTATTTTTAAATTCTCTTTTTACTTTTTTACCAACTTTTTATGCACAATATGCAGGTTTTAGTAAAGAATTAGCTGATTTTGCTAAAAAAGAAATTCCAGCCTTGGCTAATTTTGCTATTATTTTTGGTCCTTATCTTGGATTATTTTTTAAAAGAAAAAATATTTCTTTTAAAATAATGCTATTGTCTGGAGGAGCGTGTATTTTTATATGCGGATTTTGTATGTTGTTTTTACAAAATTTAGTATTGATACAGATTTTTGCTGTGTTATCAGGCATTTTTTATTCTATGTGGTTTCCATTTTTCTTTAATCTACCTTCAGAATTAAAAAATTCCAACCCAAATCAAACTGCTTATATTATGAGTGCTTTTTGGAGTATTACCTTTGTTATACTATCATTTAACCTATGGGTAGTATCTTGGAGTGTTGATAAAACCCATAGTTTTACTTTGGGTTTTGTTTATATTTTTGCTTTGATTTTTATTTCAGCGATCTTAGCACAATTTGTTTTACCTAGAAGAGAAAATTTTATACAAGGAGAAAAATAGAATGAATTTAATTCCAGAAATACTAGACTTACAAGGCGAATTTGAAAAAATTCGTCATCAAATTCATGAAAATCCTGAGCTTGGTTTTGATGAATTATGTACTGCAAAATTAGTGGTGCAAAAATTAAAAGAATTTGGTTATGAGGTTTATGAAGAAATAGGAAAAACAGGTGTTGTGGGGGTTTTAAAAAAGGGAAATAGCGATAAAAAAATAGGACTTCGTGCAGATATGGATGCTTTGCCTTTACAAGAATGCACAAATTTGCCTTATAAAAGCAAAAAAGAAAATGTAATGCATGCTTGCGGTCATGATGGACATACTACTTCTTTATTGCTTGCTGCAAAGTATTTAGCAAGTCAGAATTTTAATGGCACTCTAAATCTTTATTTTCAACCTGCTGAAGAGGGTTTGGGTGGTGCTAAGGCAATGATAGAAGATGGATTGTTTGAAAAATTTGATAGTGATTATGTTTTTGGATGGCACAATATGCCTTTTGGTAGCGATAAGAAATTTTATCTTAAAAAAGGTGCGATGATGGCTTCTTCGGATAGTTATAGCATTGAAGTTATTGGAAGGGGTGGTCATGGAAGTGCTCCAGAAAAGGCAAAAGATCCTATTTATGCTGCTTCTTTGCTTGTTGTGGCTTTACAAAGCATAGTATCTCGCAATGTTGATCCCCAAAATTCAGCAGTTGTAAGCATAGGAGCTTTTAATGCAGGACATGCTTTTAATATCATTCCAGATATTGCAACGATTAAAATGAGTGTTAGAGCATTAGATAATGAAACTAGAAAGCTAACTGAAGAAAAAATTTATAAAATTTGTAAAGGTATTGCACAGGCTAATGATATAGAGATTAAAATCAATAAAAATGTTGTTGCACCAGTGACTATGAATAACGATGAAGCTGTGGATTTTGCTAGTGAGGTTGCAAAAGAATTATTTGGCGAAAAAAATTGTGAATTTAATCATCGTCCTTTAATGGCAAGTGAGGATTTTGGATTTTTTTGCGAAATGAAAAAATGTGCCTATGCTTTTTTAGAAAATGAAAACGACATTTATTTACATAATTCTAGTTATGTTTTTAATGATAAGCTTTTAGCTAGGGCTGCAAGTTATTATGCGAAGCTAGCTTTAAAATACTTAAAATAAAAACTAATCTAGAATTTCAAGCACAATTTCTTCCTTTAAAACTTTGATTTGAATTTCTTTGAGTTTTAGGTTTGAAGGAAGGTTTGCTAAAAGCTCTTTATTGTTTTTTACTTGGTTTTTTGCACTTATGGAGAGTAAAATTCCTCTATAAGCTTTAGCAAAATGACTGATGACTTTACCATTTTTTACAAATTTATAAGTATAAAATTTCTTTTTTGGAGTATAAAATTTATCATAAAATCCTGCTCTAAGGTCAAGTATTTCCTCATTTTCTAAGTATTCATCTAAGGCTTTACTAAAATGTTCTTTATAAAATTTCTCTATGGCAAAATTTCCTATTTTAGCCCCTTGCTTGAATTTATAAAAGGGTAGGGTATCATTAGCTCTTACAACGCCAAAAAGATTAGAAAATATAAGAGTATTTTCTAAAATATAAGCTTGGCTTTTTTTATCTAAGGCTTTAAAATTAAGATATTCATAACTTACCCCAGTATAAAGCAATATAGCTTCTTGGGTGGGAGCTTGTTTTAAGTCGTGTTTAAATTTATCAATTTCATTTTCGTTTTTAATGCCAAAAAGTTCTTGTAAATTCTGTAAACTTGCATTTTTGATAAATTCTTCATAATGCTTTAAAGCTTCCATTCTATAAGGAAATAATTCTTTAAATATAAATGAGTTTTCATTGATAGGATTTTTTACGCAATTTTCATTTTTGCTTTCACTAGGGGAGAATAAAATTTTCATTTTAGCCTTTTTTGTTAATGTTATGAAACATTAAGAGCAAAGAATTTAATCTTGCTTTTAATGTTTTTGAAGTTTTTATCATTTTAAAATTTAAAATGACGCTCCGCCCATTAACATGGAAAACATGATAAATGGGAGTATAATTTTTAACGCTTCTGTGGCGTCTTGATTGTTGATGCTTAGTTTTTCTATGCTGTCGATTCCTTGTGTGCTATAGTCACTAACAGGGATGTTTTTAAATTTTAAATCAAGGTTGAGTTTATAATCATCATTTTGAGTGATATTGTTTAAAATAGCTAAAGCTTTATCAAAGATTAATGCTTGTTCTTCATTTTGACTTTGAGCTTTTAAGGTTTGTAGATTTTCCTTAGCAGTTGCTATATAGCTACTAAATACGCCTTCAGTTTTAAGAGTTGAATCAATTTTAAAATTATTTAAGATGATGTATTTTTGGATTGTATTGCTAAAATCTGAAGCTTGTTCGTAGTTTGCCATATTAAGAAGTTCATTGATAGCTTGTTCATCCATAGCTAAAGTTTGAGTGTTAAATTTTATACCCTTAGAATCAAGGTAATTAAGTAAATCTTCTTTTAGATTTATATTTAGATTTGTATTGAAATTTAATTTTGCGTTATAAAATTTTATATCAAGATTATCTAGATAATTGTTTTCTTGTTTGTTGATAGAGTTATCAAATGATAAAGTATAAGAATCCGAGCTTAATTTATTGATAAAAGAGCTGATTTTTGGATCTTGTTGAAATAAGCTTGCATTGATGTCGCTAACAACTTTTTCTCCAAGTTTAAAATTTTCAAAAACCAAATTTGATTGTATGCTTTTTTGGTTTTTAAAAAGATCGTTGTAATATTCTTTAATGCTAATTGATGCATTTGCTTCGCCTTTGTAAATTTCATTTGAGCGAATTTTGATATTTTTTGCTTGAAATAGCTCTTGATACTCATCTTTATTATCTTTTGCAAGAGTTTTGAAATTTGAACTTAAACACGCTATAAAATCACCATCTGCATTGCATTTAAAATCTGAGAATTCAATCTTTATTCCAGAGTCCTGAGAAAGGCTTGCAATTTCTTGTTTAACTGTTTGATTTAGTTGATTTTCATATTTTTTAACTGTTTTTTCATCTATGGAATTTCCGCAAGCTGAAAACAAAACAGCTATTCCAATAGAGAGAAAAATACCTTTTTTCATAGTTTTCTCCTTAAAAATTTTAAAAAAAAGATTATATCTTTTTTTACTTAAAATTTAAACAATGCTAAAAGAGGGTGTGAGATTAATTACATTTTTACACATAGGAAAATCTTTTTAGTTTGTTTCAAATGCATTATTTATAATTTTAAGTATAATTAACTTTGCAATTATTATATATTTTGCAATAGCTTTAAGCTTATTTTAAAGAAAGGAAATGTATGAAAAAAATACTTCTAAGTGTTTTAACGGCCTTTGTTGTAGTAGTATTGGCTGCTTGTGGAGGAAATTCTGACTCTAAAACTTTAAATTCTCTTGATAAGATCAAGCAAAATGGAGTTATTAGGATTGGGGTATTTGGCGATAAACCACCTTTTGGTTATGTGGATGAAAAAGGAAACAATCAAGGCTATGATATAGCTTTAGCTAAACGCATAGCAAAAGAACTTTTTGGCGATGAAAATAAGGTGCAATTTGTTCTTGTTGAAGCTGCAAATAGGGTTGAGTTTTTAAAATCAAATAAAGTAGATATTATTTTGGCTAATTTTACTCAAACTCCGCAAAGAGCCGAGCAGGTTGATTTTTGCTTGCCTTATATGAAGGTAGCTTTAGGCATAGCTGTACCAAAGGATAGTAATATAACTAGCGTAGAAGATTTAAAAGATAAAACCTTGCTTTTAAACAAAGGCACAACAGCAGATGCGTATTTTACGCAAAATTATCCTGATATTAAAACTTTAAAATACGATCAAAATACCGAAACTTTTGCCGCTTTGATGGATAAAAGAGGCGATGCTTTAAGTCATGATAATACCTTGCTTTTTGCTTGGGTGAAAGATCATCCTGATTTTAAAATGGCTATCAAAGAGTTAGGCAACAAAGATGTTATCGCACCAGCAGTTAAAAAAGGCGATAAAGAACTTAAAGAATTTATCGATAATTTGATCATTAAACTAGGCCAAGAGCAGTTTTTTCACAAGGCTTATGATGAAACTTTAAAAGCTCATTTTGGAGATGATGTTAAGGCTGATGATGTAGTGATTGAAGGTGGAAAAATTTAACAAAGGGCTTTTTGCCCTTTATATTGATTTAGGATAAAATATGCAAAAAAAATACAAAAATATTATTTATGCTTCTTTGGGTGGAATTTTGGAATTTTATGATTTTGTGCTTTTTGCCTTTTTTTTGGATATTTTTGCTAAGGTATTCTTTCCGCAAAATGATGCTTTTTGGATGCAGATAAATGCTTATATAGCCTTTGGTGCTGCTTATTTAGCGCGTCCTTTTGGTTCTATTGTGATGGCACATTTTGCTGATAGATATGGAAGAAAGAATATTTTTTATATTTCTATGCTTTTGATGGTTTTGCCTAGTTTTGCTTTAGCTTTTTTGCCAAGTTATGAAAGTATAGGTATATTTGCTACTTTGATTTTATTTACTATTCGTATTTTGCAAGGTTTAGCCGTTGGAACTGAGGTGAGCGGAGCTTGGATTTATGTGAGCGAATTTGTCAAAGGGCGTCAAATTCCTTTAGCTCTTGGTTTTATTTCAGCGACTTTAACCATAGGTTTATTGCTAGGAAATATTGCCACTTTAGGCATAAGATCTTATTTTACCCCAGAAGAAGTTCAAAGCTATGCTTGGAGAATTCCTTTTATCATAGGAGGATTTTTTGGAATTTTAGCTTTGTTTTTAAGAAATAAACTCAGCGAAACTCCAGAATTTGTAAAAGTTCAAAATGAAAAGAAAATTTTAAGTTTTCCATTGTTTGAAGCTTTAAAAACTCATAAAATGAGCATGCTTGTTTGTTTTTTAATGACCATGGTTTTAACAAGCGGTGTGGCAACTTTGATGATTTTGCCTAAGTATTTTGAAAGTCTTTTAGCTATGAGTAAAACTTCTGCTTTATGGGTACAAAATTTTGCTATTTTAGCGGTGATTTTTGGAGCTTTATTTCAAGGTTTTTTAGCAAGCAAATGGGGAAGCTATAGGATTTGTTCTATTTTTAGTATAGCTTTTATTATCTTTGGTATGCTTTTTAGTTTTTATGATGAGAAATTTTTATTTTATTTTTTACTGGCTTGTTTTACACAAGGTATTATCACTTTCGCACCTGTTTTTATGACACAAATTTTTAAAAGCGAACTTAAATTTAGTGGGCTTAGTTTTGCTTATAATATTTCTTATGCGATTTTAGGTTTTTTAACCCCTTTTGTAGTTAATGCTTTTTATAAAGAGTATTTAGGTATTTATCTTGCTATAGTGGGATCTTGCTCCTTATTTTGCGTGTTTTTGTTAAAACGCGTTTTTGCAAGAAGCAAGATTAAAGAATTAAGCATTGTCTTTTAAAACTTCAAAAACAACCTTAGATATTTTTTCAACTGAAGCGATTTCGCAATGCTCATCAGTTGAATGAGGATTATGGATATTTGGACCTATAGAAGCGCATAAAAGCTCTTGTTTTTTCTCTATAATGCCACACTCAAGCCCTGCATGGATAGCTGAAACTTTGGCATTAGGCGATATTTTTTTAAGCGCTTTAAAAACCATGTCGCTAAGTGCGTTTGGTTTGCCTTCCCAAGGTGGATAGAAATTAAAACTTCTTACTTTAAAATCAAAAGCCTTGAAAAATTCTAAAGTTTCAAATTCTACTTGCTTAAGTCCATCAAGTATATTAGATCTTGCAAAAAGTGCGAATTTGATTTGTTTATCTTGCATTCTTAAAGTAGCTAGGTTAATGCTTGTTTGAACTATACCTAGATTTTCATCATAAGCTCTAACTCCATGAGTAAAAGAATTTATAAGGCTTAAAAGTTTGTTACTTTGATCGCAAATTTCAAATTCACCTTCTTCTTTAAAATCGCATTTTATCCAGTTATTGCTCTTTACTTCATTTTTAAAATGCACTAAAGCTTTGGCGTGTTTAGGTATAGAATTGATTCTTTCTCCACCTTCAAAAGAAATGATTTCTCCTTTATTTTCTTGTATGAATTTAGCCATTTCTTTGATGGAGCTTTTTTCGTTGCGTACGATATTTATGCCTGAGTGTCCACCTTTAAAATTTTGCGCGTAAAGCTCATAAATTTTACCCTTTTTTCTAAGGGTATTAAAAGGCAAGCTAGCTTCTATATCTACTCCACCTGCACAGCCTATCATGATCTCATCATCGCTTTCATGATCTAAATTTAAAAGCATTTTAGATTCTAAAGTGTGCTCGAGTGAATTCACTCCCATGGGTCCTACTTCTTCATCGTTTGTAAAAAGACACTCTAAATTTTTAAATTCAGCCATAGCACTCATCATGATGGCTATACCTATACCATTATCCGCGCCAAGACTTGAATTTTTGGCTCTTAAAAAGCCATTTTCTTCATAAACTTCTAAGTTTGGTGCATCGCCCATACAGACCATATCATAATGGCTTTGTAAGCAAATTTTTGGTTTGCCTTTTATGGCACGGATATTTCCTGCTTTATCTACACTCACTTTAAAGCCTTTATCTTTAGCATAAGAGCTTAAAAATTCTTTCATTTGTTCTGTTTCATAACTGCAATGAGGAATTTTACATAATTGTTTAAAATTTTCTATAACATTTTGCATTTTATCTCCTTTGTTTTGATAAAATTATGGCATATTTTTTAAAATTTAAAGGCAAAATGATTAAAAAATGAGAATAAATTATAAAAAATTATTTAATTTAAGAAAATTACTAAGTGATCCAAAAAAACTTTTTTCTGTATTAATTTTTACTCTTGTAGTTGTTTTTATCCAGAATTATATTGCCCAAAATTCTAGTTTTGAAGGAAAAGTAGTTAGAATTATTGATGGAGATACTATAGAAGTTAATCATGAAAACAAACTCACTAGAATAAGATTTTTTGGTATAGATGCACCAGAACTTAAACAAAGTTTTGGAAAGCAATCAAAAGAAGCTTTAAGTAGAATTTTAAGCGGTAAACAAGTTGAAATTATTTATAAAAATAAAGATACTTATGGTAGAATTGTTGCTATTGTAAAGCTTAATAATGTTGATATTAATCGATTTTTAGTAAGCAAAGGCTATGCTTGGGCTGATACTTACTATAGTAACGCTTATATTAAAGAACAAGAAAATGCTAAGAAAAATCATTTAGGTCTTTGGAAAGAGGGTAATCCTATAGAGCCCTATAAATGGAGAAAACACAATAAATTCTAAGGAAAAACATGAAAAAATATACTTTAATGATACTATTAGTTTTAGGAATTTCTGGATGTTTTGTAAATGAAAGAGGAATTTCAAATCGTTTTTATGATGATTGTAAAGAATATTATGATGGAAGTGGAACTTATCATAAGGTTTGCCCAAAGAATTGGGTGGATATTAAAATGACTCCTTGATTATTTTCCACCCACAGAGGCCATTAATGCAGCTGCTACGGCTTCTGGATTGTTGATTTTGGCACCTTGTTCTTGATTTTCTGTAGGTTTAACAGTATTAAGTGGCGGACGCTTGAGTTTAAATA
This sequence comes from Campylobacter sp. 2014D-0259, assembly GCF_008000505.1. Classification (NCBI taxonomy): domain Bacteria; kingdom Pseudomonadati; phylum Campylobacterota; class Epsilonproteobacteria; order Campylobacterales; family Campylobacteraceae; genus Campylobacter; species Campylobacter sp. 2014D-0259. The sequence continues at coordinate 1,618 of NZ_VOAQ01000024.1, read as the reverse complement.
TATGCTCATCAGTGCTAACAACTTGTATCGTTCCTTCAAACATTTTAATTTCTTTAACATGCCCGACCACTTTTACATCTCTTTTTTTGGAGGTTTCGTCAAAAAGTGCATGAGCTTCAAGTTCTAAAACATCGCCTAATTTAAGCGGAGCATAAAAAAAACATTTTGATCCAATAATCACTGAAAATTCTTTATTGATAGAGGCTTGTGCTACATAGTTTGCCGCAGCGAAAATAAAGGCATCAAAAATCAATCCTTGATCATCTGCTACCATTTCGCTTGTGGTTATTAAAATTGATTTGGCATAGTTTTTATCAATTTCTATAATGGTTCCAGTAAGCGAAGTGTTTAATTCAGGACAAGTGAGTAATTCTGCTCTAACACGAGATATATCTTCTGCAGATGCGTATTCTTCAAGTTGTGCATATTCTTCAAAATTATCTTTTTTTGCCATATCTAACCTTTAAATTCTACTTATCTACTTCAAAATATCTAAAGCCTAGATCGACAAAAAGCAAAAAGAATTTATATCCCAATACGCACATAAACTCTTTTGGGTGCTTCATAGCCTTCAATGGTAAGATTTTTATCCTTTGGATCTAAGAAATTTTCCAGCGAAAAAGAGTCTATCCATTCTGTTTTTCTTTGTTCGTTTTCATCGGTTTTTTTTGTAGCCAAAACTTCAAATTCTTTAAATCCTGCTCTTTCACACCAGTTTTTTAATGCACTAATGCTTGGTACAAAATAAATATTTGGAATTTTAGAATAAGTTTTATTAGGCACAAGAGCGATTTCTCTCTCATCTTCTATATACATGGTATCTAAAAAAACAACTCCATTTTTATTAAGTCCTGCTTTTAAATCTTTTAGCATTTTTATAGGATCACTTCTATGATAAATCACCCCAAGACAGAAAATCACATCAAATTTCAAGCCATATCTTGGAAGATCTTCTACGCCTAAAAGTTCATATTCTATAGGAGTTTTAGCTAAAGCGTTAATGAGTTCAAATTGCAAACGGTATTTGATAGAAGGATCAAAACCTATGAGTTTTGCAGGATTAAATTCAAGCATTTTAAACATATAATAACCATTATTACAGCCTATATCAGCAACGCATTTTTGAGAAATTTCGTTCATAAAAGGCTTTAAAATATTAAATTTAATAAAACTTTGCCATTCTGTATCGATGAAAAGATCGTCTATTTTAAAAGGACCTTTTCTCCATGGTTTAAGTTCTTTTGTTATAGCTAGGATTTCATCTTTGGCTTGAGAATTTGTAGATAAATTTACACTATCATCTAAAGAAAAATTACAAGCAAGATTGAGAGCTTTAAGTTCTTGAATTTTAGTGTATAAAGGGTGATTTAGAAATTGTTTTTCGAGTAAATTTTCTTGCATTTTTATCCTTGACATTTGCTTTTAATGCTAAATTATAACATTAAAAGCTTTTAGAATTAGCAAGTATAAGCTAAGATTATTTTTAAAATCAAAACCCTTCCGAATAAACCTTATAAAATTCTAAAGCTTCTCTACATTTTTTACATTTGAATTTCTTACCTTGTAATTTGATTTTTTCATGAATTCCAAAAGGCACATCATGGATAGCACCTGAGCA
>NZ_VOAQ01000004.1:0-714 GCF_008000505.1 Campylobacter sp. 2014D-0259 | reverse complement strand
AATGGAGATTATCAAAACTATGGCATTATGGCAGCTATTGATCATATCAATGCTTTAAAAGATTTAGTTAAACGTTTTCCAGAATTTGCAGATTTACCAAAAATTTATGGGGGGGGGGTCTTATGGAGGATACCTATCTTTACTCATAGCAAAAATAGCTCCTTGGTATGTGGATGGCGTGATTGATAATTCAGGAACTGTTTTGCCATTATTGGAATGTATAATAGGAAAAGATTTAAGTAGACCCGAATTTTTTTTTAGTGATTTAAATAAATTGGTAGGCATGTTTATTAAAACGTACTGGACTAGAGAAGATGAAAGATTATCTTATTTTTTTACTAATGAAAATTATATGATTCGTTCTTTGTTAAATTCTTCCCATTTAACTATACAAGCTAATATTAACAAAAATATTATTTTAGTATCTTATCATAGTTTAAAAGATCCATTTAATACAGCAAAAGATAAACAAACTCTTTTTTTAGCATATAAAGAGCTAGGATATGACGCCACTTTACATTTAATAAAAGATGAAAGCGAGATTGATGGAAGATTTATAAAGGACTTAAATCATGGTATGAGGATTGCTGATAAAGCCTTATTTAGAAAAGAACTTCCTTTAATGCTTGAAAAATTGCAAAAAAGAAAATCTTTAATGCAAGAAAATTCCATCTCTTATCCTTGTGGAAATAAAGTGTTTACTTTTAAAGATGT
>NZ_VOAQ01000013.1:0-744 GCF_008000505.1 Campylobacter sp. 2014D-0259 | reverse complement strand
TTAAACTTAAAGGTTCTAATTTCACAAAAGGTTTATTTAAATCTTTATCAAGTAAATTCTCACAAGCCCAAAGAAAAGGTTTTTCTATAGTTCCTTCTATCCTTGCTCCACCTTCGGTACAGTTGTAAATTTTAGTATCTAAATACTTTTGTATTTTTTGCACATCTTGCTCTAAATTTCGTTTAAACATGAGCCAGACATGGTGAGTTTTGATTTTTTCTTTTCCGCCATAAGCAAGAGTGTAAAGATGTGGATACCTTCTGCTTTCATAGCTAGCTGAATTTTGATAGTCATCAGGATGAGAATTGCCATTTTCAGCATAAGCTAAATCCTGTCCTATAAAAATGATGTTTTTATGATTTAAATGCAAGGAAAGATAACAAGCCATATGTGCAACACTAAATCCCATGTTAAAATATCCAAAATAATCTAATTTTAAATATTGTATAAAACTTGCATAGGTTGAAACTATAGTAAAATTATCGGTTTTTTTGGTTAGGTAATTTATGGCATTAGGATGTACTATGGATTTGATAATAAAACAAATTCCATTATCAAATTCCCCAAAATCATGATTAAAAAATTCTGCTGTAATAGCTTTTCTTTCTAACATACAAACATAATCGGGCTTTATACCATGTTTGGCTAAAATAGGATAAGAAGAATCTGCACAAAAAATTGTAGCTTTACTAGCATATTTTTTTAACAAAGGAAGTTGTTTAGTAAGAGATGGTCCTGTAGAAA
>NZ_VOAQ01000006.1:0-744 GCF_008000505.1 Campylobacter sp. 2014D-0259 | reverse complement strand
TTAAACTTAAAGGTTCTAATTTCACAAAAGGTTTATTTAAATCTTTATCAAGTAAATTCTCACAAGCCCAAAGAAAAGGTTTTTCTATAGTTCCTTCTATCCTTGCTCCACCTTCGGTACAGTTGTAGGTGGTTGAAACAATATTTCTTGAAATGGTATTTTGTAAAGAAAATCTAAACATAGTCCAAATTTCAGAACTTTCAACTTTTCCGTTGCCTCCATAAGCTAAACATTGAAATTTATCCTTATCTCTTTGAAAATGTCCTTCATGTTTATCAAGATTTTTATAATCTTTAGTATGAGAAAATCCATCTTTTGCATAAGCTAAATCCTGTCCTATAAAAATGATGTTTTTATGACTTAGATGAGTTGCAAATTCATAAGCCATATGTGCAACACTTGGCCCATAACCTACATAGCCATATGGGTAAAGATTGATATTTTTAATAAAACTAGATGGCCTTGAAGTAAGTATAAAAGCTCTATTATTTTTTTGAAGATATTTTATGGTTTGTGGATAAACCCAACTTATACAAACAAACAAAACATTTTTATCAAATTCACCAAAATCATTGTTAAAAAATTCAGAAGTTAAAGGAATCCTTTCTAAAGAAAGCACATAATCGGGCTTTATACCATGTTTGGCTAAAATAGGATAAGAAGAATCTGCACAAAAAATTGTAGCTTTACTAGCATATTTTTTTAACAAAGGAAGTTGTTTAGTAAGAGATGGTCCTGTAGAAA
>NZ_VOAQ01000011.1:0-845 GCF_008000505.1 Campylobacter sp. 2014D-0259 | reverse complement strand
ACATAATCGGGCTTTATACCATGTTTGGCTAAAATAGGATAAGAAGAATCTGCACAAAAAATTGTAGCTTTACTAGCATATTTTTTTAACAAAGGAAGTTGTTTAGTAAGAGATGGTCCTGTAGAAACAATGATAGCTGTATCACTTATACCCTTTCTTTTAGAAAGTAATTCTTTATAACTAGGATGAGTGATCATTTGAGGAAGATTATAAACAAATTGTTCTATACCTTGAAGAGCATCAAGGGGATCATTGCCATGAGAAACAATAGAATTTTTAAAATTTTCTGCTAATTTTTTATTCAATCCTAAAATATCTTCATGAAATCTTTCATAATAATGACTCATTAATTCTAAAAAATAAATTCTAGAAAATTGAAAGAAAGGTTTGTTAGAGCAAAAATTAGAAAAAAATTCTATATTCAAAGAACTTGTTTCCAAAACCATCAATCTTGCACTTTGTAATTCATTTGAAAAATCTAAGATATGAAACATTATCCAAATGATTTCTATATCTTTTTCAAAAACAACAATATGTTGATGATTTTTATTTTGAAGCAAGGCTTTAAATAAAATTCCATTTCCAAAACCATAAAAATACAATACAGGATAAAGTAAGTATTTATCATTATAAGTGTTTAGCATAGAGTTTAATTCATCAATAACATTTTCATAAAGAAAAGTATTATCACTTGTATCTTTTAAATTGATATCTAGATTATCTTTACCTAAGATAAGTTCAAATTTACTTGATTTAATTTCTTTTAAACTTTCTTTTAAAAGAATATTGCTTAAAGCTTCAATGTTTTTGTTAAAGAGTTGTTTTTGGGTGGGAGTGAAGGTCAT
>NZ_VOAQ01000008.1:0-1022 GCF_008000505.1 Campylobacter sp. 2014D-0259 | reverse complement strand
TTCTTAACATCTTCTAAGATATTATTAGCTATATCACTTACTGTACTAGAAATAATAGCTGATTCATTAGCAATTTCAACATTATCTTTAGTAGTTTGATCAATTTGAGCTACACTTTCATTGATTTGAGTGATACCTGCAGTTTGTTCTTTAATACTTTCTGCCATATCATTGATAGATTGAACAAGTAAATTAGTATTAGCTTCTATTTCAGATAAAGACTTTTGAGTTCTTTCAGCTAACTTTCTAACTTCATCAGCCACAACTGCAAATCCTCTACCATGTTCTCCAGCACGTGCTGCTTCAATAGCTGCATTTAAAGCTAAAAGATTGATTTGATCTGCAATATCACCTATAATACCTGTAACATTTTTAATCTCTTCAGATTGAGTGATAACATCACTAGTTTTAACTGAAACATTTTGCATAGAAGAAGTGATCTCTTCTAAAGCTGCTGCAGTTTCTTCTAAAGATTGAGCTTGAGAATTTGAAGAAGTGGTTAAGCTTTGAACAGCAGTTTGTAATTTTCCACTTTCATTAGCTAAAGCATTAGCAAAGTCTGAACTTTGTTTTAGCATTTTAACTATTTCATCGCCTAAAGCATTAGTAGTTAATTCTACACTACCGCTAGCATTTTCTAATTTATTTCTAAAATCTAAGCTTTTGTATTCTTCAAAAATTTTATGAATAGCATTCATATCAGAACCTACTCTAGCTTGTAAAACATCAAGAAGTTTATTTAGAACATTTTTAAGTTCAATCAGTTGTGGGTTTCTTGGATTAGCAGTAATTCTTGCTGTTAGATTACCATTTTCTACAACTGATACTGTTTCAACTGATTCTTTAACAGCTTGATTGTCTTGTTCTAAACCTTTTTTAGTTTGTAAGATATTTTCATTGATAGCATTTGAGATTTGTCCAAATTCATCATTGCTTTTTACTTCTATAGTAGAAACATTTTTTGTTTTATGGTTGATAAAATCAAAGAATGAAGTTAAACCTGTTTGGATAGCTGCAAGTGG
>NZ_VOAQ01000010.1:0-1187 GCF_008000505.1 Campylobacter sp. 2014D-0259 | reverse complement strand
ACTTGGAATGAAAAATACAGTATTCATGATACAATGATTGACATTCAACACCAAAAACTTTTTGAACTTGCAGGCAAGGTTGAAAGTGCTGTTTATAAATTTGTAAAACGAGAAGAACTCAAAGAAATTTTAACAGAACTTTTTAACTACATGAAAGAACATTTTGACAATGAAGAACAATACATGCAAGAAATTCATTATCCTTATTTAAATGAACACAAAATCATGCATAAAAATATCATTCGCGATATGTCTTATCTTATACAAAACATAAAAACTACTAATGATTTAAAAGAAAAACTTTATACTATAATGTCAGAGTGGCTTTTAGAACACATATTACATCATGATGTTATGATAGGCAAATGGATTAAAGCTCACAATAAAAACACTAAAGAAGAAGAAACAAAACAAGAAGAATTAACAGAGGATTCTCAAGAAAAATTAGAATTTGTCCTTGTAAAACCACTCATGCTTTATCATACAATGAACACTTAGATATTTTATATCACAATAAAAATTTAAAGTGCAAAAATTGCCAACAAACCTTATTTTATTTTAAAAATCCAATATAAAGGAATAAAATGCTACCAAAATGGGATAAAACCTTTAGTGTCCATAATGCCAAAATAGATGAACAGCACAAAAAGCTTTTTGAACTTGCGGGTAAGGTAGAATATTTGATTGATAAACCCGTTTATAAGGATGAGATTAAAAATTTACTTGCTGAATTTTTTAATTATATGAAAGATCATTTTTATGAAGAAGAGCGATACATGGAACTGATTAAATATCCAGATATTGAAACACATAAAAAATTCATAAACATATTATCCAATCCATGATAGAACTGATTAAAAATATTAAATCCACTAATGATTTAAAAGAAAAACTTTATTTAGCTGTTAAAAAATGGCTTTTAGAACATATACTTTATGAAGATATGAAAGTTGAACAATATAGAAGATCTTCTTTAGCTTCTGAAGATGATAAAGAGGTAAGCTTTGAAGAAGAAGGCGATGAAGAACTTGAAAATGCTGTTTATCTTTATATTTGCAAGTGCTCAGGTGCTATCCATGATGTGCCTTTTGGAATTCATGAAAAAATCAAATTACAAGGTAAGAAATTCAAATGTAAAAAATGTAGAGAAGCTTTAGAATTTTATAAGGTTTATTCGGAAGGGTTTT
>NZ_VOAQ01000009.1:0-2114 GCF_008000505.1 Campylobacter sp. 2014D-0259 | reverse complement strand
AAATTAGTTTATGGACATATTAAAGCACAAGAAAATGCTTTGATTAAAAATATACTTCCTTTAGAAGAAAAAATTAAAGAAAGAAAATTAGATAAATGGATGGAAAGGGTGAGAAGGTGAGAGAAGAGCTTTTTTTAAAAAATACTCAAGCTTTATTTGAAGTTGATGAATTTTTAGCTTGTGCACTCAGATCACTTAAATACTTAACTTTTGCACTTATCCAAGATGAAAATGGAATAAATTTTAAAAAAGATGATATTTTTCTTTATGAAAATCCCAATAAAGAGCTTTTAGAAAACCTTACTCTGTTTAAAACCGAATATAGCAAATATCCTGTTTTGTTTTTTTATGGCTTTGGAAATGGAATGTTTTATAAAACTTTATGTAAAAACAAACAACATAAACACATTATCATTTTTGAAGACAATCTTGAAATTTTAACTTTAGCTTTTCATTTATTTGATTTTAGCGAAGAATTAAAAAAAGAACAACTAATACTTTTTTATACTCCAAATATTAATACAGCACAACTCACCACACTTTTTACTTATGAAATCATTCAAAAAAGTGTAAAAATTTTTAATCTTTTTATCCATAATGATTTTTATCAACAATTCTATAGCACTCAAATACAAAATATAAATACTCAACTGATAGAAATGATACGATTTATCGTTTTAAACAAAGGCAATGATCCACATGATTCTTTAGTTGGAATCAAACATACCCTAGATAATCTCCCTAAAATATTAAATCATGGAATTTTTCAAGAATTTCTCAAAGAAAGAAGAGCTAAGGTTAAAAATGCTATCATTGTTTCTACAGGACCATCTCTTACTAAACAATTGTCTTTACTTAAAAAATATGCTAATAAAGCAACGATTTTTTGTGCAGATAGTGCTTATGTTATCCTTGGAAAATACGGTATAAAGCCTGATTATGTTTGCATGCTAGAGCGTGATGATATAGTTTCTAAATGTTTTGATAATGATTTTGGCGATTTTAACAAAGGCATACTTTTCATACTTGCTTCTGTGGTTCACAAAGAAGTATTAGATTTTTTAGAAAAAAATCAAAGAACTTATATGCTTGTACATCGCCCTTTAAATTTTGCAGCTAGTTTAAAACTTGATGAATATGGATATCTTGGAGTAGGACACAGTGTTTCAAATATGATCTATGAACTAGCCGGAGCCTTAAGATTTGAAAATATCATTTTTATAGGACAGGATTTAGCTTATGGCAAGGATGGAAGTTCACATCCTAAAGAGCATATACATGGAAGTCAAGGTGAAGAAATCAGAGGAGAAAAATATACACTAGCTTATGGAGGAAAAGGCAAAGTAAGAACTCAACTCACTTGGAATTTATTTCGTCAAGCTTTTGAAAAAGATATATTTTGGGCAAAAGAAAAACTCAATATCACCACCTACAACTGCACCGAAGGTGGAGCAAGGATAGAAGGAACTATAGAAAAACCTTTTCTTTGGGCTTGTGAGAATTTACTTGATAAAGATTTAAATAAACCTTTTGATTTTCCAAAATTTCTAGATAAAAAACTAGCCAAAGAAAAACTAGAAAAAACAAAAAAATATCTCCAAAAAAGTGTCTTAGAATCCAAAGAATTTATAAAAAAAACTCAAACTCAGCTTCAAAAGCTTAGATACACTTTAGAAAAAAATGATAAAGATTTTCAAACTCTTGAAAAAATCAAAAATGATCTTTTAAATCTTTTTAAAGAATTTAAAAAACTCAAGCTTTTTAATGAACTTTGTCAAGCTATTTATTTTCATAATGAATGCGAAATTTTAAAATTTGAAGTTTTAAGCACAAATACGCAAAAAGAAAATTTAATAGACTTTTTAAAAATACAACACAATTGGTTTATCCAAGGTTTAGGATATCTTGATACTCAAAACAAAACAATAAAAAAAAGTTTAGAAAATTGGAATTTTGACGATATAATCAAAAAATAATTAGGATTTCAATGACCTTCACTCCCACCCAAAAACAACTCTTTAACAAAAACATTGAAGCTTTAAGCAATATTCTTTTAAAAGAAAGTTTAAAAGAAATTAAATCAAGTAAATTTGAACTTATCTTAGGTAAAGATA
>NZ_VOAQ01000020.1:0-4907 GCF_008000505.1 Campylobacter sp. 2014D-0259 | reverse complement strand
CTGATAAAGCCTTATTTAGAAAAGAACTTCCTTTAATGCTTGAAAAATTGCAAAAAAGAAAATCTTTAATGCAAGAAAATTCCATCTCTTATCCTTGTGGAAATAAAGTGTTTACTTTTAAAGATGTAGAAAATCAGTTAAAATTGATCATTAATTAAAAAGGAAAATATATGCTCATAAACCAAAGCTTTGAAATCGATTCTTGTGATGATGTAGAATTAAATATAAAAAGAACTAGCAAACTTGAATACCGTATAAGTTATGATGATGAAAAAGAGATTAAAGCTATAGTTTTTATAGTGGGTGGCTTTGGAGCTAATGCAAATATTTCTTTTTTAGATTTTGATAGGGAATATATTGCTAAAAATTTTGATGTTGTAGTGGTACATGTTTTTTATCATTGTTTTTGTGCAAGACAAAGTATTGATCAAAAGTATAATCCAAAGCTTATTCCCAATCAAGATGATTTAGAGCGTATCAATGGTATTTTAAAAAATATTAATTTAGGACATTTATCGGTTAATAAAGATAATTTTGAACAAATTATTCCTCTTATAGAGCAAAAAGTTAATAAAATGAAACAAGCAGGTTTAGTAGATGAAAATCAAAAAATAGAACTTTCTTGTGATTTTATCCCACCTAATGGAGATTATCAAAACTATGGCATTATGGCAGCTATTGATCATATCAATGCTTTAAAAGATTTAGTTAAACGTTTTCCAGAATTTGCAGATTTACCAAAAATTTATGGGGGGGGGGTCTTATGGAGGATACCTATCTTTACTCATAGCAAAAATAGCTCCTTGGTATGTGGATGGTGTGATTGATAATTCGGGTGTTTGCTTGCCATTTCTAGCGTGCATTTTAGGAAGAGAAATGAATCAAGGGGAATTTTATTTCGAAGGAAGTGGTTATAGACTTTATTGTTTTGTATATAAATACTGGAATAGAAATATGAATTCTTCTTATTATTTTGGTGATGAAAATTATTTAATTAGAGCAATTTTAAATTCAAACCATCTTCAAATTCAATCAAATTTAAATAAAAATACCATTTTTGTAAGCTATCATAGTATACAAGATATGGGTGCGCCAGTGCAAAATAAAATAGAACTTTATAAGTGTTATCAGGAATTAGGATATGATGCAACTTTACATTTAATAAAGGATGAAAATGATATAGATGGTAGATTTGTAAAAAGTTTAGAGCATGGACTTAGAATGACTGATAGGGCTTTATTTAGAAAAGAACTTCCTTTAATGCTTGAAAAACTACAAGGAAGAAAATCTTTTATGCAAGAAAATTCTATCTCTTATTCTTGTGGGAATAAAGTATTTGTGTTTAAGGATTTAGAAGATAAATTTGAGTTAGAGATGATAAATTAAAATAAAGATAAAGGATATAAAATGACAGCATATTTACATATAGGAACTACTAATACAGGAAATCAAGAAAAACAAGGCTTCTTGATGCAAAACGAAGAAAAGCTTTTGCAAAAAGCTTATATTTACCCAAAAAGTCTTAGAGTGGCAAATAGGCATTGGGCTTTGGTGGATATGGTTTTAGAATTGGTTCAAAAAGAAGATATTTTAAAAAAAGAGAGTGTTTTAAGTCATATCACAAATGAAAGACTTCTTAGAGCTATAGAAAATTTTAAAAGTGAAAGTGCTTTACATAAAGATAAAAAATTTATTTTTTCAGCTGAGGGTATAGTTTGGGATTTTTCTACCAAAAAACATGTAGAAATTTTAGAAAAGATTATGAGAGAGTTAGGTTTTACTCAAATTTATATTATTGTGTATTTTAGAGATACTTTGGGTTATTTAAACTCACATTGTTCTCAAGATCATAAAAACAATATGGGGTATTATTCTGCTGATTTTGCTCCGCAAGATCATCCTAGAAAATATATTTTTGACTATGAATGGATTTGCAAAACTCATGCTGAGGTATTTGGAGAAGAAAATTTGATAGTAAGACTTCTAAGGGAGGATTATGTAGGAGGGACTTTACTTAAGGATTTTGTTTATCATTTAGGACTTGAATGGGATGAGAGTTTTGTTTTAAAACAAACCAAAAATGAAAGTTTTAATCTTTTAGGAATGGAGCTTATGTCAAGATTAAATCAAAAAGATTTAAAGCAGGATAATCTTAATTCTTTGCTTTTTATGGCAAGAAGAAAATTTGAAGGCAGCAAAGAAAAAAGATTAAAATTTGCAGTGCAAAAAGATATTGCTAAAGCTTATGTGGATTATTTTGCTTCTTCACTTGAATGGGTAAAAAACAAATATTTCCCGCATAAAAATTCTCTTTTTACTCCTGTGAATTGGGAAGAATATGAACAAAATTATACTTTAACCCATATGCTAAGTAAAGATTGGGATGATGTGGCGGATTTTATAGCACAAATTATTGTTTCTAAAAATGAAATCATCAGTTCTTTAAAAGAACAGCTTGAACTTGCAAGGAAAGATTAGTCTTTCATTGCAGTTTCAAGCATTTTTTTGATATTTTCAAAGCTTTCAAAATTTTCAGGTGTGATAAATTCTGCTTTTAAGGGTTTTTTATAAAATTTTTCTATTTCGGCAACCAAAGCCATGATATCGATACTATCGATAAAATCTTCACTTACTAGATTTTCCATACTCTCATTGATATCTGTTCTTTCTATATTGATAAAAAATTGTTTGATTTCTTGCATTTTTTCTCCTTTAGTTTTTTGAAATTATAAAATATTTATTTAAACAAGTTCTTTTAAAACCTTTCTATCAATTTTACCATTTTGATTAAGCTTAAATTTGTCGAGTTTAATAAAATTTTTTGGGATCATATAAGAAGGTAATTTATCTTTCAAAAAAGCCTTAAAATTAATTTCTTCTTCACTTTCATAAAAACAAATAATATCTTCTTTAAAAATACAAGCACTGTTTTTAATATTCACATGAGAATTTATCACGCTTTCTATTTCTCCAAGTTCTATTCTATGTCCCATATATTTTATCTGATTATCTGCTCTTCCGTAGCATAAAAGCTCTCCAAATTCATTATAAGAAACGATATCTCCTGTTTTATAGAGTAAATCTAAATAATTATCATGTAAAGGATTTTGAATAAAAGCTTGTTTGGTTTTTTCTTTGTCATTATAATACCCTAAAGACAAAGAAGTTCCACGCACAAAAAGCTCTCCTTTAACACTTATTTGTTTAGGACTTATGAAATTCATATTTTCATCAAAAACTAAAAGTTCTGTGTTTTTACATGCTTTGCCTATAGGTAAAAGTTCTTCATCTTTAAAAGTGCGATTGATGATATAAAAAGAACATACATCAGTGATTTCTGTTGGACCATAAAGGTTGGCAAATAAAGCATTGGGTAAGTGTTTACGCCAAATATTTAGCTGTTTATTGGGCATGATTTCACCACAAAAAAGTATCTTTTTTAAGGCGTTTAAACTAAAATTATTCAAAGCTTCAGTATTTGCAAAATAAATCAGCACCGAAGGTACCCAAAATATAGTGCTTACTTTTTCTTTTTCAAGGCATTCTAAAATTTTATTTGGAAAGGCAAAAAGATGATTAGGTAAAAGGTGTAAAGTCGCTCCTGATTTTACACTTGAAAAAATATCTAAAATGCTATTGTCAAAATAAAATGGCGCTTGATTGGCTAAAATTTCATTCTCATTAAATTTAAAAGTCTCACACACCCAAAAAGTATAATCAATCACACTCTTATGAGCTATGCTTACTCCTTTAGGAATGCCTGTGCTCCCACTTGTAAAGAAAACATAGAGTAAATTAGTATCTATATGTTTTTCTTTGGCATGCTTTATTAAACTCTCATCTATATTAAAACTTTCAAAATCTTCTGTATAAAGCGTAGGTAAATCTAAGTTAAAATTTAAGTCCTTTGAAGTGATAAAAAGTTTAGGCTTTAAAACTTCTATGACTTTTTCTACTCTTTCTTTAGGACTTTTTTCATCTAAAAGTGTATAAAAATTTCCACTGAGTGCCACTCCAAAAAATGAAATCAAACAATCAATCCCTTTAGGCAAGATGATTAAAACAGGAGCTTGAGTAGGATTATCATTTCCTAAAGTTTTTAAAATTTCACTGGCTAGTTTTTTAGAAAAAAGATCAAAGTCTTTATAAGTGATTTCTTTTCTTTCTTTGGCAAAGGGTTCTACAAAAGCGATCTTTTTGCTAAATTTAATCAAATTTTTTTCTAGAAAATCGTAAATATGGGTTATCATGTTTGCCTTTTTAGTTTTTTGTATTATAATATCAATAAATTAATAAAAAAGGTCTTTATATGCTCATAAACCAAACCTTTGAAATCGATTCTTGTGATGATGTAGAACTAAGTATTAAAAGAACTAGTAAGCTTGAATACCGCATTAGCTATGATGATGAAAAAGATCTCAAAGCTATAGTTTTTGTCATAGGAGGTTATGGAGCTAATGCAAATATTTCTTTTTTAGATTTTGATAGGGAATATATTGCTAAAAATTTTAACGTTGTAGCGGTGCATGTTTTTTATCATTGTTTTTGTGCAAGAATATCAAATAATAAAAAATATAGTGCTTCTATTAGCTTCATGGAGGAGGATTTGTTAAGTCTATCTAAGATTTTGTTAGATTTTGGCATTAATCCACAGAATCTTGATTGTAAAAATTCTACCAAGTATTATGAATTGCTTAATCAGCATATTATTACTTTAAAATCACAAGGAAAATTAGCGCAAAATTATCAAGCGAAATTTACTTCAACTTTTATCCCACCCAATGGAGATTATCAAAACTATGGCATTATGGCAGCTATTGATCATATCAATGCTTTAAAAGATTTAGTTAAACGTTTTCCAGAATTTGCAGATTTACCAAAAATTTATGGGGGGGGGGTCTTATGGA
>NZ_VOAQ01000027.1:0-6279 GCF_008000505.1 Campylobacter sp. 2014D-0259 | reverse complement strand
TTCCAAACCCTAAAAACACCCTATTCTCTCTAAAAACCCTAACCAGCAGCAAACTCTTTTTTAAACACTATTTCAAACACCATCTAAAACAACAATAAAAATAAACATAGGATTTATATATAAAGTAAGTAATGAAGACATTTAACAAGTCCGCAATGAGCTACTTTCCCCCTGCCAGTAAGGCGTAGTATCATCACCCACGATGTGCTTAGCTTCTTGGTTCGGGATGGAGCAAGGCGTTTCCACATCTGTATAATCACGGACATTGTTATTTAAATATTCTTTGAAAGATTGAATTTAAAAAATAAAGCTTAATCTTTTATTTCTTTACTTTTTTCTTTATTCTCTTTCTTCTTTTGTTTTTATTTATTTTTTTCTTATCTTTTATCTTTGATAAGTTTTTATATAGAATACTTAAAAAACAATGTTAAGAGCAAGTTCTAATACAAACTCTACTTGAAAGATTTCTACTAAACTCTAAATATTATTTATATTCAAAGTCTTCTTAAAAACCTTAACAAGGAAGTGATGCTTTATTAAAGATAAGCCAAACGCTCTATTAGTACTGGTCAGCTAAAGGACTTTCATCCATTACACACCCAGCCTATCAAACTAGTAGTCTTCTAGAGAGCTTAGAGAAGATTCATCTTAGAGTTGGCTTCACGCTTAGATGCTTTCAGCGTTTATCCTTTCCAAACTTAGCTACGCTGCGATGCTCTTGGCAGAACAACAGCTACACCAGTGGTTTGTTCAACCCGGTCCTCTCGTACTAGGGTCAAATCTCTTCAATCTTCTTACGCCCACGGCAGATAGGGACCGAACTGTCTCACGACGTTCTGAACCCAGCTCGCGTACCGCTTTAAATGGCGAACAGCCATACCCTTGGGACCTGCTCCAGCCCCAGGATGCGATGAGCCGACATCGAGGTGCCAAACCTCCCCGTCGATGTGAGCTCTTGGGGGAGATCAGCCTGTTATCCCCGGGGTACCTTTTATCCTTTGAGCGATGGCCCTTCCACACAGAACCACCGGATCACTAAGACCGACTTTCGTCTCTGCTTGACTTGTATGTCTTGCAGTTAAGCTGGCTTATACCTTTATACTCTACGAACGATTTCCAACCGTTCTGAGCCAACCTTTGTAAGCCTCCGTTATTATTTGGGAGGCGACCGCCCCAGTCAAACTACCCACCAGACATTGTCCCACTTGAGGATAACTCAAGCTGGTTAGCTACCCAAATAAGAAAGAGTGGTATCTCAACAATGGCTCATATACAACTGGCGTCATATACTCAAAGCCTCCCACCTATCCTGCACATTCTTATCCAAGTAGCAGTGTCAAGCTGTAGTAAAGGTCCACGGGGTCTTTCCGTCTTGCCGCGGGTAGGAGGAATTTTCACCTCCACTACAATTTCACTGGATCCCTCTTTGAGACAGCTCCCATCTCGTTACGCCATTCATGCAGGTCGGTATTTAACCGACAAGGAATTTCGCTACCTTAGGACCGTTATAGTTACGGCCGCCGTTTACTCGGGCTTCGATCAAGAGCTTCGCTAATGCTAACCCCATCAATTAACCTTCGAGCACCGGGCAGGCGTCACACCCTATACATCCTCTTACGAGTTAGCAGAGTGCTGTGTTTTTGGTAAACAGTCGGGAGGGACTCTTTGTTGTAAGTTTCTTCGCTTTCGGAGTAAATCCTAGTACGAAGCTAACCACACCTTATACCGAAGATACGGTGCTATTTTGCAGAGTTCCTTAAAGAGAGTTCTTCCACGCGCCTTAGAATACTCATCCCACCCACCTGTGTCGGTTTACGGTACGGGCAACATTAGCTAAACTTAGAAACTTTTCTTGGCTCGACGGCATCAGGGGTTCTTCTATCCATCCGAAGACTTCAAAAAGCCTTTCAGTTCTCGGAGTATTGTTATACGGATTTGCCTGTATAACCTCCTACGACCTTAGACTAGCACTTCCATCCGCTAGCCCCCTTAGCCCTAAGCGTCCTTCCATCGCACACTAATGTTGGTATTGGAATATTAACCAATTTGCCATCGTCTACCCCTTTCGGACTCGACTTAGGACCCGACTAACCCTACGATGACGAGCATCGCGTAGGAAACCTTGGGTTTACGGCGTTAATGATTCTCACATTAATTATCGCTACTCATGCCTGCATGCTCACTTCTATTCGCTCCAGCACTCCTTACCGGTATACCTTCGACGCAAATAGAACGCTCTCCTACCACTTGCACACAACTTAAACTACTTATTCTAAACTTAAATAATCTAAGTTGTGTGCAAGTCTACAGCTTCGGTACTTACTTTAGCCCCGTTATATTTTCCGCGCAAAATCACTAGACCAGTGAGCTATTACGCTTTCTTTAAAGGATGGCTGCTTCTAAGCCAACCTCCTGGTTGTTTAAGTAACTTCACATCGTTTTCCACTTAAGTAAGATTTAGGGACCTTAGCTGGTAGTCTGGGTTGTTTCCCTCTTGACGACGGATTTTATCACTCGCCGCCTGACTGCTGTGATTACATATAAGGTATTCGGAGTTTGATAGGGTTTGGTACATTGGTGTATGCCCTAGCCCATTCAGTGCTCTACCCCCTTATATTACGACACAACGCTATACCTAAATATATTTCGGAGAGAACCAGCTATCACGAAGTTTGATTGGCCTTTCACCCCTATCCACAAGTCATCCCGGGGCTTTTCAACGCCTATGGGTTCAGTCCTCCACTAGTTCTTACACTAGCTTCAACTTGCTCATGGATAGATCACTTCGTTTCGGGTCTGCAGCATCTGACTAAGCGCCCTATTCAGACTCGCTTTCGCTACGGCTTCGCGTTTGCTTAACCTTGCCAGACACCACAACTCGCAGGCTCATTATGCAAAAGGCAGTCCATCACACTGTATTGCTACATAGTGCTCTGAATGATTGTAAGCAAATGGTTTCAGGTTCTATTTCACTCTGATCACCTCAGTTCTTTTCACCTTTCCCTCACGGTACTTGTGCACTATCGATCTGGTATTAGTATTTAGGGTTGGATCGTGGTCGACCCGGATTCAGACAGGATTCCTCGTGTCCCGCCCTACTCAGGATACTGCTAGCTAAGCTTTGTTTTTCGCATACGGGACTATCACCCTCTATGGCTATACTTTCCAGAATGTTCTGCTAAACTCAGCTCTTGCACATTGCAGTCCTACAACCCCCAGTGCAAGCACTGGGTTTGCCCTCTTGCGCTTTCGCTCGCCGCTACTGACGCAATCTCTATTGATTTCTTTTCCTGAGGGTACTAAGATGTTTCAATTCCCCTCGTTCGCTCCTATATAGGTAATGTATATCTCTATACATTGGGTTGCCCCATTCGGAAATCTACGGATCAAAGCTTCTTGACAGCTCCCCGTAGCTTATCGCAGTCTAGTACGTCCTTCATCGCCTTTACCAGTCAAGGCATCCACCATTCGCTCTTAGTAGCTTACCTTTTTTACCTTTTTTATTGATTCTAAAACGCATCACTTCCTTGTTAAAGTTTTTATGATAAGACTTCTTTATCTTAAGACGGAAAGCATTCAAACACTTAATATAAAACTAAATGATTTAGTCTCAACTAAGCTGTGAGTTTGAAACTTGTCTTTAATTTATAAATCTTAAATCTAATATTCTCTTTATTATAGAAATAAAGATAATTAAAAGATATAAGTTAAACTAAAGAAAAGATAAATAGGTTTTATCCTTTAACAAGTCCTGTAAAATTGTTTTTATTAAAACTTGCTTGTGACTCTTAACAATGATAATTAAAAAGAACATTAGGTTTAAAACCTAAAGGAAGTATATATATTAATATAATCTCATTATAAATATAAATACATAATGTATATGCTATTTATATCTATTAAAGTATATTCTTTTATAGCTAAAGATAAAAATAAATCTAAGTATAGAGTTTATATTTTATATTTAATCTACTTTATATACTTGCTTTAGATTTTAAAGCTTTTTTATTCAAATCTTTTTTATGGTGGGCCTAACAAGACTTGAACTTGTGACCTCACCCTTATCAGGGGTGCACTCTAACCAGCTGAGCTATAGGCCCTTAATAAATGGTGGAGAATAGCGGGATCGAACCGCTGACCTCCTGCGTGCAAAGCAGGCGCTCTCCCAGCTGAGCTAATTCCCCATAAACAATTAGCTTTATCATCAATCTTTGAAATCTAAACAAGAATCAATTGAGTTTATATATTGAAGTAATAGTTGTGAGACTTATTACTTTGTACTCTAGAAAGGAGGTGATCCAACCGCAGGTTCTCCTACGGTTACCTTGTTACGACTTCACCCCAGTCGCTGATTCCACTGTGGACGGTAACTAGTTTAGTATTCCGGCTTCGAGTGAAATCAACTCCCATGGTGTGACGGGCGGTGAGTACAAGACCCGGGAACGTATTCACCGTAGCATGGCTGATCTACGATTACTAGCGATTCCGGCTTCATGCTCTCGAGTTGCAGAGAACAATCCGAACTGGGACATATTTTATAGATTTGCTCCACCTCGCGGTATTGCGTCTCATTGTATATGCCATTGTAGCACGTGTGTCGCCCTGGGCATAAGGGCCATGATGACTTGACGTCGTCCACACCTTCCTCCTCCTTACGAAGGCAGTCTATTTAGAGTGCTCGGCCGAACCGTTAGCAACTAAATACGTGGGTTGCGCTCGTTGCGGGACTTAACCCAACATCTCACGACACGAGCTGACGACAGCCGTGCAGCACCTGTCTCTAAGTTCTAGCAAGCTAGCACCCTCATATCTCTATAAGGTTCTTAGGATATCAAGCCCAGGTAAGGTTCTTCGCGTATCTTCGAATTAAACCACATGCTCCACCGCTTGTGCGGGTCCCCGTCTATTCCTTTGAGTTTTAATCTTGCGACCGTACTCCCCAGGCGGTACACTTAATGCGTTAGCTGCATTACTGAGATGACTAGCATCCCAACAACTAGTGTACATCGTTTAGGGCGTGGACTACCAGGGTATCTAATCCTGTTTGCTCCCCACGCTTTCGCGCCTTAGCGTCAGTTGAGTTCCAGCAGATCGCCTTCGCAATGGGTATTCTTGGTGATATCTACGGATTTTACCCCTACACCACCAATTCCATCTGCCTCTCCCTCACTCTAGACTATCAGTTTCCCAAGCAGTTTAATGGTTAAGCCATTAGATTTCACAAGAGACTTGATAATCCGCCTACGCGCCCTTTACGCCCAGTGATTCCGAGTAACGCTTGCACCCTCCGTATTACCGCGGCTGCTGGCACGGAGTTAGCCGGTGCTTATTCCTTAGGTACCGTCAGAATTCTTCCCTAAGAAAAGGAGTTTACGCTCCGAAAAGTGTCATCCTCCACGCGGCGTTGCTGCGTCAGGGTTTCCCCCATTGCGCAATATTCCCTACTGCTGCCTCCCGTAGGAGTCTGGACCGTGTCTCAGTTCCAGTGTGACTGATCATCCTCTCAGACCAGTTAAGCGTCATAGCCTTGGTAAGCCATTACCTTACCAACTAGCTGATACTATATAGTCTCATCCTACACCGAAAAACTTTCCCTACTCAACTTGTGTTAAGCAGGAGTATAGAGTATTAGCAGTCGTTTCCAACTGTTGTCCTCTTGTGTAGGGCAGATTAACTATACCTTACTCACCCGTGCGCCACTAATCCACTTCTAGCAAGCTAGAAGCTTCATCGTTCGACTTGCATGTATTAGGCACGCCGCCAGCGTTCACTCTGAGCCAGGATCAAACTCTCCATAAAAAATTATAGATAGTTTAATCTTTTTCTTCAAAGAAAAAGTTATGAAAGATTAAAAGAAAAGTTTTTAATCTTTTTCATTATTAGATTGAATAGATTTTACATAATTGCTTATGCCTAAATCTTTATCTGGCTCAATCGATCACTTATTTAGATTTCAAAGATTGACTAATAAGATTTGAATAACAATACTAAATTAAAAGAACAAAACAAAAAATCATTTTTAAAAGAAAAGTTTTTAAATTAAAAAACAAGATTTATAAAAAAGCTTTTAGTTTATAAGATAAAAACCAAAAGAGTTAATTTATAAAATCTACTAAGCTAGTGAAACTTTATAATTTAAAAGATTTTAAGTCCTTTTTTTCAAAAAAGGAAATGAAAGTATAACCAATTAAACTTAAAAGGGGATTAAATAAAGGATTAAATAGTATAAATATTTGTGTAAGTATTTATATAAGTATTTGGTGGGTTGAAAAATGGGGG
>NZ_VOAQ01000015.1:0-6509 GCF_008000505.1 Campylobacter sp. 2014D-0259 | reverse complement strand
CAAGGACATCTATGCCAGCTATTAAGCTTTTTAACTTCACGGGGGCGGGGTATAGAGAAATTTTGTTTTAAACTTTCTATTGTTACCTTCTTAAGTATCAACGCTTTTGCAGCCACTCAAGCAAATACTACAGACAATCGAAATTTCAATATTCCAGAGCATTATTTTAATGATAACGAACTTTATGATAAAAGCAATTCTACTTATAAAAAACTCCAAGGTATAAATTATTATGCTAAGAGTTCTAAACAAGATATTAACAATATTACTTTAATTTATAACAATCCTAAACTAAATATTACAAATATAAACGATTTAAATTTTAAACATTATTTACTTACTCCTGATATGAGAGAAGATGAAGTTCTTTCTTTTAAAGCAAGGCATGGTGTTAATACAGCCGATCATAGTATAAAAACAGTTAAAGTGCTTCCTTTTTTAATCACAGCAAAAACCGATCATGCTGATGCAAGTTATAATAAACTTATATTAGAACAAGGAGAACTTAGTTCGGTTTTTTATCTTAAACCTAAAGATACTCATATAAAAAACCCTAGTAATTCTAAAAGCAATCAACGCATGAATTTCTTAATGAGTTCTACCTTTACTCATTATGGTAATGCAAGCTATAACCAAACCATACTTCAAAAAGATGCTCATATTAGTATGGGAGTTGAGAACACTTATGATTTAGCCTTAAATGGTGCTCCTTATTTAATCGGAGCTATAGCCACTTATGGAGATTCTACAAATAATAGTTTAAATATAGAAGCAGGTAGCAGTGTAGAGTTTTTTACTTCCTTACCTAAAAAAGATAAAAATGGTAATAATACCTTTGATGAAAGAATCACTCACCTTGTAGGTGGTTTAGCTTATCAAGGTAATGTAAAAAACAATAAAATCTTTATCAAAGATGCTAATATGATTATCCATGGTCCAAGCAAAGCTTATGCTAGTTCAGCTGCTGCTCATATTAGCGCAGGTTATATAGATAGTGGAACAGATAAAAACTTTCAAGCCAGTAAAAACCTTTTAGACATAGATGGTTTTAATCTTGATATGTATATGAACCATGATAAACAACCCCTAGCTTATAATTCTGTTTTATTTGCTGATTTTTGGGGTGGAAAAACCGAACAAGGACAAGCCTTAGATAATACTATCAATTTAAAAGATATTAAAAACCTAAAAAAAGATAAAAACAATGAGAACATTTTTGCTCAAGCTTTGTTTAACTTCTATGCAGGAGCTTCTAATAATGGAGAAGCAAATTATAATACCTTAAACATAGAATTAAAACATCCTTTAGAAATCGCTAATAACTTCTTAGGTTATAACCAACATTCTTTTTATGGTGGCTTTGCAACTAAAGGAGCTAATCATAATACCATTAACATTAAAAACGATCTTACCACAACCGATCTTTCTCAAAGCTATAAAGATGCTTTAAATATTGTAGCTGCTAGAACCTTAGAAGGCAGTGCGGATTATAATAAAGTTTATATCAATAATTCTATGTCAACCTTACCTGTATACATTTATACAGCTAAGAAAAACATTCTTAATAATCAAGACTTTTATCCTAGTGGTGCTAATAACAATGAAGTAGTGATTAAAGACTTTGCTTCTTTTAGAAATCTAACTGTATTAACAGAAGCTAAAGAAGCCTCTTATAATACTATAAATTACAACAATGTTCAAAGCATTACCGATGCAAGTAATATAGATAAAGGTTCTAAAATCATCATAAGAGCTTTAGATAAAGCCAATCATAATACCATAGATATAAAAAACTATTCTTCTAATGCAGCTGATAATGCTTATTTGATTATGGCTTACAATGAAGCAGCTTATAATAAAATCATTATCAATGATACTTTATTTGGTGTAGCTTCAGATAAAAGAGAAGGAATTTTAAGTATTATAGCTGGACTTTCAAACAATGCCCATGATAATACCTTAATCATAAACAATCTTAATCTTGATGAGTATAAAAATAACAATTCTATTTTTATAGCTCCTTCAGCCATTACAGGTTTAAGTGAAGCTAAATCTTATAATAATACCTTATATATAGGCGGGAATTTAAATATATTTAAAAACACTTTCATAGATATATTAGCAGGGGCTTTAGTGCATTATGAAGATAGCAATAGTGCTTCTAATGCTGTAGCTCCTTCAGATATCAGTTTAAGTAAAAACAATAGACTGATTTAAATACTAAAGTTGAAGCTAGAATTATTAATAACTTTGAGCATTATTATCTTATTGTATCCAATAAAATCAACACAACCCCCCCCTTTTTTTTTTTTTGAAGTCATACGATGCTCCTATTAATATTTCTAGCGAGGGAGTATTAGCTCTTTACACCCTCAAAGAGCAATACCCCTACCTTAAAAATAAAGAAATCTTAATCTTACAAAGTGAGCAAGGTTTTATAGATGAAAATTCTAATACTTTAAATCAAGAAGAACTTCAAAGCTTTATTGAAAAAATGCAAAAAAACAAAGAAGATTTTAAACTAAGTTCTATAGATAGATTAAAAAAGATGAATTTACAAAAACTTTCTTATGAAGTAAGAATATCCCAAGATGGTAAAAGCATTTACGCAAAGATAAAATAAATCATTCCTATCTTAAAGATAGGAATCTTTTGCTTGTATTTTTATAAATATAAACAAAAGATTCTTAAATCTTAATCTTACAAAAAGGAGCAAGTCATGAAAAAGTTAAATAAACTTTCTTTGTCTTTAGTTGTAGGTTCTTTACTTTTTACACAAAGCTATGCTTTACCAAGTGGGGGTAAGTTCACTCATGGAACAAGTGGAAGTATAAGTGTTAGTGGTGGCACTATGAATATCTCAGGAAGTAAAACAAACTCTGTTATCCAATGGGGTGGTGGTTTTAATATAGCAAATGGTGAAACTGTAAATTTTAAAGGTAATGGCTATAACTACTTAAATATTGTCTATGGTTCTAAAAGCTCTCATATAGATGGAACACTAGAAGGTGGTACAAACAATATCTTTTTAATCAATCCTAATGGTATAGTAGTGGGTAAAGATGGAAGTATTAATGCAAATAGAGTGTTTTTATCTGCTTCATCGATAGGGGATAAAGAGATGAAGGAGTTTGCAAAAGATGGAAAAATTTCAGCATTTGAAGGAAATCCTCTGACAACAGCATCACCTGTAATTAAATCCAATGCAGGAAATGTTATAAATTTAGGAACTATAACAGCAGGAGAAAGAGTTGTTATGGTAGGCAATCAAGTTTCAAATATGAAATATGGTAGCACTGATTATGGTAAATTCATTTTTACAAATAAAAAAGAACAATCCAATACCGTCTATCTTGATGTCTATAGTAATGATATATTTGTCATTCGTGGTCCTGCATCAAATACAATAAAAAAAGAAGACTCTGTAATGTTGAGTATAAGACCTAATAAAGGCTCAACTGGACCAGGAGGAGATCCGACAGACACAATAGGTTATAAAGAAACTAGTGATCTTGTTGCTAAAGATAACATCTCAAATGAAGTTTTAAATTCTATATTTAATGACTTGAAATTTAATTCTAGTGTTGATATTAGCGACTTAAGTAAATTTTATAAAGATGGAAAAATATTAACAGCTGATGAATTAACAAGTATTAATCAAAGTATGGATTTTATTACTGCTTTATATGGACAAACTCAAGATAGCAATAATGCAACATTTGCAAACGCTTTAAAGGAAGTATTGGGAAATTCTTATGGTAATCTAGGAAAAGCTAATCAAGCCATTATTAAAACAAAGGAAATTCTTTCTCAAATTCCTAAAATAACCGAACAACAAAAAAATATTCAAAAAGCTTACGATCAAGCTGTAGATGCTTACAATGAAGCAGTGAAAAAATACAATGCTGCTTTAAGTGGAGTAACGGGTAGCAATGCTAGTGAAACTATAACTGCTTTAAAAACTGTTTTAGATAAAGCATATAATGATTTAAAAAATGCTGAAGCTAACCTTGAAAGCACTACAGCAAGCAATAATTCTAGCTTAAAAAGTTCTAATGAAACTTTAGCAAGTGTAAGCATAGATGGTTATAAACTCACAGTTAATGGAGAATATCTTGCAGATTATAAAACTGTTAACAAGCCTAATGATAACAATAGTGGTTCCAACAACGGAAACGATGGAACCGATTCAGGTGATATTAACAATGGTAATAACAACGGTTCTAATAACAATCCAAATGATACCATAGGACAACAAGAACCTGACATTGCTACAGCTTTGCTTATGCAAACTACAGATGAAGATCCAAATATCAATGAAGATGATAAACAAGCAAGTATAGATGAAGCCAGTACTCAAGAAAGTGGTAATGCTTGTATAGTATCGGATAATTTTAAAGCAGGAAATCCTTGCTCAAGATGATTAAAATCCAAAAGGTTAAAAGCCTTTTGGATCTTGTTAAAAATTAATAAAACAAACAAAATTTAAAGATTAAAAATCAAAAAAGATTGATAATCAATCAAACAAATACAAAAAATAAAGAAAAATAAAAAGATAAAAAGAAAGAAAAAATAAAAACAGAAAAAGCAAAAAATAAAAAAGATTAAAAACTAAATCTATAAAACAAGCTCTTATGAAATCATTAAAAAGGAAAAACACAAATGAAACGCATTATCTTACTATCTAGTTTAGCTATCTTAAGCCTTTATGCTAGTGATACTAAAGATAATAAAAAAACCATACAAATGTTAGAACAATCTCCTTATAAAGAAGATGCTAACTTAAAAAACTACAATAACACTTTAAAAGTAAAAGATGGAGTGATTATCATAGATCATTCTAATACTAGTGATGATAATAATTCAAAAACCATCAACACAAAGAAAAACACTCAAAAAGATAATAACAACACTCAAAAAAATCAACCTAATTTGTCTAATGATAATACTTTAAAAACTAAAACCCCAAATTCAAACACTCCTTCTTTAAAAAATACTTCTAAAGAAGAATCAATTCATAAAGTTAGCTTTAGCTTTCATATTACCAATAAAAACATAAACTTTAAAGATCTAGGTTTAGATGAGCAAGTTTTACAAGAAGCCTTAAACGATTACAAAAAAGAAAGTATTTCAGTTCAAGACTTACAAGATATAGCCAATATTATTTCTTATTATGTTCAAGTTAGTGGCTATCCTGCTGCTACAGCTTATATCCCACAACAAGAACTAAAAGATCAAATTCAAATCAATATCACCTTAGGTGTTTTAGGTAAATATGTGGTTCAAAACAATTCTAGTGTAAGAGATTATGCTATAGAAAGTAAATTACCTAATCACAAAGGTGAAATCATCACTACTAAATTAGTAGAAGATGCGGTTTATAAAGTCAATGAAATGTATGGCATGCAAACCCTTGCTTCTTTAAAAGCAGGAGATAATCCAGGTGAAACAGATGTAGTGATAGAAACTACCCCTAGTGATAGCTTTGTTTCTGTATTGTTTTATGGGGATAATTACGGTATAAAAGAATCAGGCAGATATAGGGGTGGTGCTAGTATGAGTTTTAATAACATAGCTCATCAAGGAGATAGTCTTAATGCTTATTTGCAAAGAAGCGATGAAGCACAAACTAACTATGGTATAAGCTATACTACTTTCTTAGGGAATTTAAAAATCACTCCAAGTTATTCTAAAGGAAACTATGCTTTAGGGGGAATTTGGAGAGAATTTGACTTTATAGGAACTTCTGAAAATCTAGGTATAGATTTAAAATATCCTTTGTGGATTACGACTTATAATTCTTTTTATTTAACTTCAAGCTATTATCATAAAAAACTTAGTGATTCTAAATTTGATATTTTAACCTTTGATAAAAGCTCTGATACGATAAGCTTTGGTATAGAAGGAGTTTATAATGGCATTAGCAATGATAGTTTTTCTTATAGTGCTAATGTAAGCTATGGTAATGTTAAAGATGAAGGTATGACTATAGTAGGTATAGGAACAAGCAAAGTAGGTGGAGTAGAATTTGGAAAATTTGCTAAACTTAATGTCAATCTTAACAATGCTTATTTCTTTAATGACACCTTTACTCATCTTTTTAGCTTAAATTATCAACAAGTTATCAATGGAGCTACATTAGATAGTAGTGAAACCATATCTTTAGGAGGTCCTTATGGAGTAAGGGCTTATAATAATGGAGATGGAGAAGGAGATAATGCTGTAGTGGCTAGCTTTGGACTTAGAATGGCTACTCCTTTAAAAGATTTTTATATCACTCCTTTTTATGATATAGGTTATTCTTGGTATGAGAATGATTCTTATACAAACTATATGGATGCTTATGGTTTACAACTACTTTATAATAAAACAGGGAATTTTTATGTTAAGCTTGATTTAGCTAGAGCTTTAAAGAAATATAAACTAGATGATGATTATAGTTCTAAAGCTTATGTAAGCTTTGGGAAGTATTTTTGAGTTTTAGCAAGAAGTTTTTCTTGCTAAGGGTG